>JAILOW010000094.1 GCA_024690635.1 Butyrivibrio sp. | reverse complement strand
TCTTGTGCTGGACTTAGGAATATTGATAGCAGGGAAGATTCTCTTTTCCTGGAGCTTTCTGTCGAGAACCATTTCCATGTTACCTGTTCCCTTGAATTCCTCGTAGATAACATCATCCATCTTGGAGCCGGTCTCAATAAGAGCTGTTGCAAGGATTGTAAGGCTTCCGCCCTCTCTCATGTTTCTGGCTGCGCCAAAGAATCTCTTGGGCATGTGAAGAGCCGCAGGATCAAGACCACCGGAAAGAGTTCTTCCTGAAGGAGGAACTACCAGGTTGTAAGCACGGGTAAGTCTTGTAATGGAGTCAAGAAGGATAACAACATCCTTTCCGTGCTCAACAAGTCTCTTTGCTCTTTCAACAACCATCTCGGCAACTCTCTTGTGGTGCTCGGGAAGCTCGTCAAAGGTTGAATAGATAACTTCCGCATTGGGTCCCTCAATGGACTCCTTGATATCTGTAACTTCCTCAGGTCTTTCGTCAATAAGAAGGATGATGAGGTGTATGTCTGAATTGCCCTTTAAGATAGACTTGGCAACTTCCTTAAGAAGTGTTGTCTTACCGGCCTTGGGAGGTGATACGATCATACCTCTCTGTCCCTTACCGATAGGGCTTATAAGATCCATGATCCTCATGGCAACTGAGCAGCCGGGCTGTTCAAGTCTGATCCTGGAATTGGGGAATACAGGAGTCATGCTCTCAAAATTCCATCTTCCCATGGCAACTTCGGGCTTGTAGCCGTTTACGGTATCAAGCCTTAAAAGAGCTGCAAACTTATCTGTCTCTTTCTTTGCTCTGCACTTACCGATCAGGATATCACCGGTCTTGAGATTGAACTTTCTGATAAGGCTGGGCGCCACGTAAACATCGTTCTCACCGGGAAGGTAATTTTCGCATCTGATAAAGCCGTAGCCATCCTGCATTACTTCAAGGATTCCGCCTGCGCTGTCTCCATCTGCATCGTCTGTATCATTCTCAGGCTTTTCCGCAGGAGCTGCAGCTTCCTTCATAGGAGCAGCGGGCTTCTCTGAAGGCTTCTCTGAGGGTTTTTCTGCCGGAGCCTGTGAAGGCTGCGCTGTGGTTACAACGATCCTCTTCTTTTTGATCTTTCCTTTTTCTGTATCGGCTCCGTCCTTAGTCTTTTTCTCAGGCTTGTCAGCATCCTGAGCCTTTTCCTTTTTTACAGCGGGCTTCTCTGCAGCCTGTGCAGCCTGCTTTTCCTTTTCATCGAGCTCACACATAAGGTCGATGATCTCAGACTTTTTCATGCCCGTTGCACCCTTAATGCCTCGCTTTTTTGCGATGTCACGAAGGTCGTTAAGTTTTAATGTCTCGTATTTTTCTCTCAAATTAACTCCATTTCCTGTGCCACTCCCCGGGCACAATAAAAAACACTATGTAAATACAAATAATCTCTTGGGAAAAATAAACGACCGCATTGCTGCATTTGTTTATAAGAAAATAGTATTTTTGCGATTACATAATCAAAATACATCAAGTCAGAACAAAAATCAAGATTTCTTGTAAAAAAAGACCCGCAAGGGGCTTTTTCAAGCCCTTTGCGGGAAAAAGATCATTAGTTGAAATCACCTGTGAGGATCCTGGCGATCTCTGAGTTTTTATCAAGTATGATGGTTTTATCTCCCACCATTGAAGCCTTAAGTGCATCGAGGCCTCTGATGAAATTGTAAAAGTCTGCCTTGTCCTCTGTATCATAAGCCTTGGAAAGAGTTGCCATATAGGATGACTCTCCCTCTGCTTCAAGAACAGCGGCGTCCTTTTGGGCCTGTGCCTTTACGATAGCGACCTGCTTGTCAGTCTCATTGTGGATCTTCTGAGCCTCGGCTTCACCCTCGGCGGTATAAGATGCCGCAATGTTGTTACGCTCTGAGATCATTCTCTCATACACTGCCTGTTTGTTGTCATCAGGCAGGTCAAGTGCCTTGATCTGAGCCTGTACAATGGTGATACCGTATCCGGTCATATCCGAATTGGCTTCCTCTGTGATGAGATTGGTGAGATACTCGCCTCTTGCTTCTATAACTTCATCCTGAGACATGGATGAAATAGCATTTTTTGTAGCATTGTAAACAGAAGCTTCTATTCTTTCCTCTGCCCTTGCACTTATGGCATTCAGGGTCTGAACATATTTCAGAGGATCGTTAACTCTCCAGATAACATAAGTGTCCGTGATCATGGACTTTTTATCCTTGGTAATAACGTCAGAAGAAGGAATATCATAAAGCACTATCCTGCCGCTGATGGTCTGTGTGTCATCAATAACAGGTGCTTTGAAATGAAGTCCCGGTTCTGTGGCAATGCTGATGATCTTGCCGAAACGCCTTACAGTAACATACTCATTCTGGTGAACAACATAGAAGCCTGAACTGATAACGAGTATGAGGACTACCACCAAAGCGACGGTCAAATATTTAAGTAAACCTGATTTCTTTTTTTCTTCCATGGCGGCCTCCTTTAATTAAAGTCTTCCAATGGCAAAAGCTGCTGAGTATTGCCATCTGAGATGATAACTTTAAGATCCGGAAGCACATCTTCCATGGTTTCAAAGAAAAGACGCTTCTTGGTGATATAAGGCTGCAGTTTATACTGTTCGTACATCTCGTTGAAACGTGCCACCTGTCCTTCGGCTTCTGCTATTCTGGCCTGTTTTTTGGCCTCTGCATCCTGAAGGATCTTGTCTGCAGCAGCCTCCGCCTTGGGAAGCTCCTCGCTCTTGTACTTTTTAGCGTTGTTTACAGCAGTTTCTTTGCCCTGCTTGGCTGTTTCAACGGACTTGAATGCCTGAACGATCTCCTCTGTGGGAGGCTCGGCATCCTGAACTGAAATATTTACCACAGTAAGTCCTATGTTCTTTTCGGTAAGCTCCTGCTGAAGCTTTTCCTTTACTTCAGACTGTATCTGTCCCTTGGCTGTAGTGATGACATCGTCAACAGGGTAATTAACAACCGTGTTTCTGATGCAGGCAAGGGCCATGTTCTTCATGACCATCTCGGGTTCGTCCGAATTGTAGTAGCAGGCAACGGGATCGCTGACCTTGTATTCAAGGTAGAAGTCAATGTCAACGAAGTTAAAGTCTGAAGTGATCATGATCCCTTCATCCTCTATGGTGATATTCTGTCCGTCCCTGATCTCGTATCCGATTCCAATGCCATGGGTGGTCATGTCGATCTTGTGAACACTCTGAACAAAAGGAAGTTTAAAATACAAACCCGCAGTATCCACTCTGATGACCTTGCCAAACATGGTCAGAATGGCCTGTTCCTGCTCTTTTACAGAATAGTAGGTCTG
The DNA here is from genome assembly GCA_024690635.1 of Butyrivibrio sp. Next base: position 35,600 of record JAILOW010000094.1, on the reverse strand, counting down.
ACCTATAAACAGGAAAACAAAGATCACAACAAGAACAATGATAATGCCCTTTTTGCTGAACTTCTTCTTTTTCTTGTCCGGGTCGTATGTATAAGTTTTTGGTCCTTTGTTAAAAATCTTCATCATTACCTCTTACTGGAAATTTGTTACAAGTGCGATGATCCTCAGCGCAAACAGTACAAATACGCACCACATGATGGGGCTTACGTCCTTTGTCTTCTTGCTGCAAACCTTGAGGATTACCCAGGCGATAACTGCGAACATGATACCTGTTGCGATTGAGTATGCAAGGGGCATCATAACGATTGCAAGGTAAGCACCTACTGCATCGGCGATGTCACCGTCAAATTTGATCTTAGTTACGCTCATGAGCATCAGCATACCAACGTAGATAAGAGCGGGAGCTGTTGCAAATGAAGGGATTGCAAGGAACAGCGGGCTGAGAACGATTGAAACAAGGAACATAACACCTGTTGTCAGTGCTGTAAGACCTGTTCTTCCGCCTGCTGCAACACCTGCGCTGGACTCAACAAAGCTTGTGATGGTTGATGTACCAAGGAGCGCACCTGCTGTTGTTCCGATAGCATCTGACATGAATACCTTACCAACTCTGGGAAGGTTGCCGTCCTTGTCAAGAAGTCCTGCCTTGTCAGCAACACCGACTACTGTTCCCACTGTATCGAAAAGATCTACATACAGGAAGCTGAAGGTGATAGCAAGGAACTGGATCATGTGAGAGAATGCCCAACCGAAGTTAAGCTTGAATGCTGTCTCTGAAATAGCACCGAGCTGAAGTCCTCTTGAGAAATCAGGGAAGAGGCTTGTGCCCTCTGCGGGAACATATACGCCTGCAGCCTGAAGGATCATTCCGAGGATCCAGATGCTGATGATACCGATAAGAACACCACCTGTTACATTATAATGTACCAGAATAGCTATAACAACGATACCGATAAGTGCAAGTACCATATCAAGATCTGAGAAGCTTCCGAGACCTACGATAGTAGCATCGTTTGCAACGATGATGCGTGCGTTCTGCATACCGATGAATGCGATGAACAGACCGATACCTGCGGAGATACCGTATTTAAGATTCTGAGGAATGCTGTTGATGATCTGCTCACGGAACTTGAAAAGTGAAAGTACCATGAATACAATACCTTCTACAAATACAGCTGTAAGAGCGATCGTGAAAGCGTTTGCTCCCTCGTCAGCAAGTTCTCCGAGGCAGACTGTATATGCGAAATAAGCATTAAGTCCGAGACCTGCGGAAAGGCCGATGGGATAGTTGGCAAGAAATGCCATACAGAATGTAGCAATTGCAGATGCAAGTGCTGTAGCAAGGAATACGCCGTTGGCATTCATTACAACCCCGAGAATGTTAGGGTTAACAGCCAAAATGTAGGCCATTGTAAGGAATGTTGTCAGGCCGGCAATGATTTCCTGCTTGACGGTTGTGTTGTGCTCTTTGAGTTTGAATAAATTCTCCAACATACTTTTTTCTCCTCTTTAAAAGATTAGTTTATTGTGCTTTACAGCAAAATCGCAGGTTATCTGTTAAATATCCTTGCGATAGCGTAAACTACGGTATAAATGTTGTCGTAGAACTCAAAAAGAACATGGGCCATAACGGAAATATAGATATTTCTCGTGGCCAGATATGCAATTGTCACGGGAAGTGCCATAAGCATCCACTCTGCTATCCCCACAAATCCGTGTGCACGGGAAAGCGCACACAGAAGCAGACTTAAGATGGTAAAGGCAACAACCTTCTTTTTACTGCCGAATTTTATAATGGCCTTTCTGAAGAAAAGCTCTTCAGCCACAGGCTTCATGACTATCATCATAAATGCGTATACGATAGTCGGAAAAATATCATTTGAAACAAAAATACTGACTGTTCCGTCCCTTACTGCGGATAACGTACCGGGCATAAGCGCCGCCAATGCATCAGGCAGGATATTTAGCCTGACGTAATTGACTATAACAAGCCCCATAAATGTAAATATTACCGGGATCCAGAAAGTAATGATCCGCTTAAGGTTTTTATATAATTTTCGGAATGAAAACTGCTTGTAAAAATAATAAAAGTAATATAGAAGTCCCAAGTAAAAAACAAAGAACAGATGATAGGTTTGCTTGGGAAAAAGTTCCGTTGCTATGACAAAAAGCAGTTCCCATAGAAAAGGAATGTATAATCGATTCAAGGCCATCACCTCATATAATGCAAATCAAACCTCATTTATTATATCTGTGCAGAAAGTCAAGGTCAATGGCAAATGGCAATATGGCGGATTGTATGCTAAAATGTGTTGTCGCAATAAAAATACGGAGTAACAGATATGATCCTTTCAGTTCACAACTTAACCAAGTCCTTTGACGGCAAAGATATTTTGTCAGGGACTTCTTTCCATATAGAAAACAATGAAAAGGCTGCCATCGTTGGTATCAACGGAGCAGGCAAGACCACTTTGATAAAAATGATCGTGGGTCAGCTCTCCCCCGACGAGGGCGATATCACCTTTTCCAAGAATGTAACCTACGGCTACCTTGCCCAGAATCAGGACATTTCATCGGATAACACCATCTACGAAGAGCTTAAGGCGGTAAAGAAAAACGTCATAGAGCTTGAGGAAAACATCCGCTCGGCAGAGGATGCCATGAAACATCTTCAGGGAAAAGAGCTTGAAGATCTCATGGACAGGTACACCCGCATGAATGAGGAGTACCAGCGCCTTTCCGGCTATGCCTGGAAAAGCGAAGTTACAGGTGTTGCCAAAGGTCTTGGCTTTATCGAGGAGGAGTTTGATAAAAAGATCAGCACTCTCTCCGGCGGACAAAAGACACGTGTTGCCCTGGGTAAGCTCCTTTTACAGAGCCCGGATCTTATCATCCTGGACGAGCCCACCAACCATCTGGACATGAATTCCATCAGATGGCTGGAAAACTATCTTCTTAATTACAAAGGTGCGGTACTTATCGTATCCCACGACAGATATTTCCTTGATAAGATCGCCGGCAAGATAATCGAAGTCGAAAACTGCAGGGTTTCCGTATTTACCGGCAACTACAGCGCCTACGCCGTTAAAAAAGAGCAAAAGCGAGCCATCGAATGGAACGCATATATAAAGCAGCAGGCCGAGATAAAGCATCAGGAAGAAGTCATAGCCAAGCTCAAGTCCTTCAACCGTGAAAAATCCATCAAAAGAGCCGAGAGCCGCGAAAAGATGCTGGATAAGATCGAAGTTCTGGATAAGCCTCTTGATGTAAACGACAGCATGAAGATAACCTTAAAGCCCGTGTATGAAAGCGGTAACGACGTGCTTGATGCCGAGGATCTCTCCAAGTCCTTCGGAAGCGAAAAGCTCTTTTCAGGTCTTGGTTTTTCCATTAAAAAAGGCGAGCACGTTGCCATAATCGGCGACAACGGCACAGGAAAAACCACTCTCTTAAAGATCATCAACGGGAAAGAATCTTTGGACAGCGGAAGGATCGAGTTCGGCGTAAAGGTAAAGATAGGCTACTACGATCAGGAGCATCACGTGCTTCATGACGAAAAGACTCTTTTCCAGGAAATAAGTGATGCTTATCCAAATCTGAATAACACCGAGATAAGGAACACTCTGGCGGCTTTCCTCTTTACGGGAGATGACGTATTTAAGAGGATCGGCGATCTGTCAGGCGGAGAAAAAGGCAGGGTTTCACTTGCAAAGCTCATGCTCTCCGATGCCAATTTCCTGATACTTGATGAGCCTACAAACCACCTGGATATCACAAGTAAAGAGATCCTTGAATCTGCTGTGGCAGGCTATGAAGGAACAGTTCTTTACGTAAGCCACGACAGATATTTCATAAACAAAACCGCCACCAGGATCATGGATCTTACTCACGGAACCCTGGTAAATTACATAGGTAATTATGACTATTACCTTGAGCATGCTGATGAACAGAACATGCGTCTTTTTGGCGAAAAGTCCAATGTAGCGGAAGGAAACGCCTCCATGGCAGACAGCAGCTACAAATACGAAGGCTCTTCTACTGATTCAGATGTACCTTCCACTGATTCAAGGTCAGCAGGTCTTAACGACTGGAAGGCTCAAAAGGAAGCCCAGGCCAAAAAGAGAAAGCAGGAAGCGGCCCTAAAAAAATGCGAAGAAGAGATCGCAAAGCTTGAGGAAAGAGATAACAAGATAACCGAGGAGCTGTCTGATCCTTCAATAGGAACAGATCTTGCAAAACTTAGAAAACTTACGGACGAGCAGAATGAAATACAGGAAAAGCTCTCCGGTCTTTACGAAAAATGGGAGGAGTTGTCGGAAGAATGATCCGGCAACTCCTCTCATTTTTGTTCATCTTTTTTATTTTGCAAGAGCTACGCGAAGGGTTACGCAGCTGCAGGGAGGCATTTTAACCTTGAGATCAACGCCTGAAAATTCAAAGCCGTCAAAGCTCTTTTCCTGAACCTTGTCAGGATTTTCGAAGGTGTTGTGATCGGTGGTATTTCCTGTAAGGATATATCCCGTAACTTTCTCAATCTCAGCTCTTCTGAAATCAATGTCAACCTCTGTCTCGTTCCCAGCATCAACGTTGTTAAGTGTGATGGTTACGATTCCGTCCTTATCAACTGAAACAGACTCATTTATTCCGTTGCACTCATCTTCGCCCTGTCCCACTTTTTTGCTTCCTTCAAGATAGCTGTCCAGAAGATCTGCATCCTGATGGAATCTGTACATATGGAATACATGATAGGTAGGTGTGAGCACTATCTTGTCATCCTCTGTAAGGATAACGGACTGAAGCACGTTTACGATCTGCGCAAGGCAGCCCATCTTTACTCTGTCGGAGTGCTTGTTGAATATGTTAAGGGTCGCACCTGCAACCTGAGCATCTCTCATGGAGTTTTGCTGATACAAGAATCCGGGATTGGTTCCCTCTTCCACATCATGCCAGCATCCCCACTCATCAACCAGCATAGCGATCTTCTTTTCGGGATCGTACTGTGAGAGAATGTGGTCGTTGCCTGAGATGATATCATCCATGTAATAAGCCTTGCGAAGTGCTCTGTAGTACTCTTCTTCAGTGAACTCTTTGGCACTTCCCTTATGCTCCCAGCTGTTTACTACAACATAGTAGTGAACTGAGAATCCCTCCATAAAGCCGTGAGTTCCGGCAGGTGCGGGATGTCTGTAGCAGGTCTCAAGAACCTCTTTTGTCCACTTGTAGTCATCTCCGTTAGGTCCGCAGCATACCTTCTTGATAGGCTTATTGCCGTCATAGTTGCGAACATAAGTCTGATAATCCCTGTACTTGTTGCCGTAGTAGTCAGCTGTCATATTTCCGCCGCAGCCCCAGTTTTCATTACCTACTCCAAAGTAGTCCACAGTCCAGGGCTCTTCGTGACCGTTTTCTTTTCTGAGCTCTGCCATGGGTGATACGCCGTTAAAGGTCATATACTCCACCCACTCGCTCATCTCTCTTACGCTGCCGCTTCCAACGTTACCGTTAACGTAGGTCTTGCAGCCAAGCTGCTTACACAGTTCAAAGTACTCGTGGGTTCCGAAGCTGTTGTCTTCTATAACTCCGCCCCAGTGTGTATTTATCATTTTCTTTCTTTTTTCCTTGGGACCGATTCCGTCCATCCAGTGATATTCATCTGCAAAATTGCCGCCGGGCCAGCGAAGTACGGGAACCTTGATTTCTTTTAAGGCATCCACAACGTCCTTACGCATTCCGTTAACGTTGGCAATCTCAGAGTTTTCGCCTGCATACAGACCTCCGTAGATGCATCTTCCAAGATGCTCGCTGAAATGTCCGTAAACTTCAGGCTCAATATGGCTTAATACGCGGTTTTCATTAATGTGTAATTTCATAAATCCCCCTTAATTATCCTTTTACGCCGCCAAGGGTGATACCTTTTACAAAGTTACCCTGTATAAACGGATATGTTATCAGGATCGGAAGTACGCCTACAGTTGCCATAGCCATTCTGACTGAGGCTGAAGGTATGGAAGCAAGTCCCACTCCCGCATCCTGTACTCTTGAGCTGTTTTGTGAAAGATACTGGATGTTCTGCATCATTCTGTTAAGAAGGTTCTGTACGGAATAAAGATCCGTTCTCTTGGTCAGATAGATATAGCCGTTCATCCAGTCGTTCCAGTATGCGATTCCCGCAAAAAGTCCTATTGTGGCAACTATGGGCTTGGACAAAGGAAGCACCACTCTCATAAAGGTCTTGAATTCCGTTGCGCCGTCAATATAAGCTGCGTCAAGGATCTCAGTGGGAATGCTGCTGGAAAAATATGATTTCATCAGCATTACGTTAAAGCCGTTCATCAAAAGTCCGGGAACTAAAAGCGCAAGGAAGCTGTTCTTTATTCCCAGCATATTGGTGTAGACGATATAAGTAGGAACCAGTCCGCCGTTAAACAAAAGTGTAAAGAACACCAGGAACATGAATACGTTCCTTCCGGGAAGGTCCGGCTTTGAAAGTGCATAAGCCAGAAGCGTGGTGATGGACAGAGCCAGCACAGTTCCTACCAGTGTAAGGCAGATCGATATCCAATAAGCATGTAAAACGGAATTACCCGTTTTGAATATGTACTCATAGGCATATACGCTCCACTTCTCGGGAGTAAATGAATATCCGTTTGCAATGAGCACATCATTATCCGTAAAGGATGAGATGACAAGCAGTATAAAAGGAACAACTGCCAGGAGTGATAATATGATCATCACTATATGAGCAAATATCTGAAATCTTTGTTCTTCTCGTGTCTTCATCTGAATTTACCTCATAGTCTTTGCTTAGAAGAGTGCGTATTCCGGGTCTATCTTTTTTACAATAAGGTTTGATCCAAGAACCAGGATAAAACCAACGATAGACTGGTAAAGACCTGCCGCTGATGACATAGACATATCACCAAGCTCCAGAAGTCCTCTGTACACGTAGGTGTCGATGGTATTCGTCACACTAAACAGAGCTCCCTGGTTCTGCGGCACCTGGTAAAACAAACCAAAATCCGAGTAAAAGATCCTTCCCACCGCAAGAAGCGTCATCATGATGATGGTTGGCTTAAGAAGCGGGATGGTTATCTTAAAGATCTGTTGCCATTTTGATGCACCGTCTATGGATGCGGATTCGTAAATACTTCTGTCGATTCCAAGGATGCTGGCAAGATAGATAACGCAGTTATATCCAATGCCCTTCCATGCGCTTACAAACACAAGTATGAAGGGCCAGTATTTCTTTTCCATATACCAGGAGATGGGATCTTTTCCAAGGGTCCTCAGGATCGTGTTGTTGATAAATCCGTTTTCCGTGGACAAGAAACCAAACACCAGATAGCTGACTATGACCATGGAGATCATATAGGGCAAAAGAATAAATGACTGGTAAGCTTTTTTTGCTCTGGAAGTCATCTCTGCCAGAATGATAGCCACGAAAATGGCCAGGATCGTGTTCACTATAATGAACACAAGGTTATAAAGAATGGTATTTCTTGTTATTACAAAGGCATCCTTTGTGGCGAAAAGATATTTGAAGTTCTTAAAGCCCACAAAGGGAGACCCGTAGATTCCTTTTTTAGCGTTGAACTTTTTAAATGCAAGCACCAGCCCCGGAAGCGGAAGGTAATTGTTGATAAAAAGATAAATAAGTCCGGGAAGTGCCATTAAATATAGCGGGATATATCTTTTAATACTCTTTTTCTTGCTCTTTGCCTGTTTAGCTGCCATGTCCTTACCCCTGTTAGGTAAATAGCTCCGGCTATCTGTACTTTCGCGGTAGCCGGAGCTATTGTAATTTAATTATTTAATTCCGTTTTCCTCTGCCCAAGCATCCAAAGCTTCCTGCTTGCCGTTCATGTATGTCTCAAGTCCGGCAGCCTTCAAAGCCTCTTCAAGCTCTGCAATACCCTGTTCGGGTTCTACGAAACCGAAAACAACCTTAGGGCCGTACTCATCATATGCGTTCTTAAGAGCTGTGTACTCAGAAGCATAGTCTGTGTTGTCCCATGTAAATCCAAGTGCCTTTGACTTGCATGTGCAGTTATCGTTGAATGCTGACATCTGCTCACCAAGATCAAGCGGATCGCCTTCCCATACGTATGTTACGTAAGGGTTGGGCATAAGCCAGAGAACGTTAGGATAGTACTCGGAGTTGTTTGCATCAACGCCATCAGCATATGTGATGGTTCCGTCGTCGTTAACCTTGTACTCCTTGCCTTCCTGTCCCCAGCACATAAGTCCTTCGATAACAGGATCTGTGTAAAGTGCATCAAGAACCTGAACAGCTGCTACAGGATCTTCTGTGTTCTGGTTTACACACCAGGGGAATGAAGATACTGAAGATGAGCTCATAAAGCTCTCGCCCACATCAAATACTGCCATATCTCTTCCGCACTCACCGGAGATCTGTGTCTTGTAACCGGGCTTGCAGCAAGCCATCATAGCCATGTAAGAACCTGACTTAACCTTGGCAGATGCACCTGTCTGATCTGTAAGGGCATCCTGTGAAAGATATCCTGCCTGATTCCAGTCATATGCTCTCTGTACCCACTCTTTAAAGATATCTGATGAGTAAACATCCTCGATCTTAAGAGAGTTCTGAGGGTCAAGAAGTGTTCCGAAGTAGTCGCCAGCGATGTTATCTACGCTACTGCCCTGTGTAAGCTCGTTGTCCTGAATAGCCATAACGTACTTGTCAGGGAATTTCTCATGGAGCTGAGCGTAAATATCATTGATGTCATCCCATGTAGCCTTGGGATATCCAAGTGCACCGGTCTGGAGCTTGGATGTATCATAGCCTATAGCATCAAGGTATTCCTGTCCGATACAAACAGCACATGTCTCGATAGCGTAGTCCTTGATGGGAGGAGTTCCGTAAAGCACGCCGCCAACTCTGCAGGCATCAAGATAGTCTTCTCTAACCTTGCTCTTGATTCCGGCACAGTAGTCATCAAACATTCCGTCCTCTTCAAGGTCAAGTAAGTAACCGTTATTGATAGAAGGGTTGTAACCTAAAATACATGTTGAGAAAATATCAACCTGCTCTCCTGAAGAAAGCATCAGCTTCATGTCATCTCCGTAAGCTGCGGAATCGATGATCTGAAGTTCAACGTCAAGTCCGAGGGACTCTCTTGTATGTTCTGAAAGGGCTTCATTGATTCTGTCAAGTCCGGCAGGTCTTCCTGTCCAGTCAAAGAAAGAAACGATGACCTTTTCATATTCTCCGCTCTTTTCAGCCTCAGCCTTACGATCTGCAATAGCCTGAGCTGCCTTGTCTGAAGCTTCTGCAGAATCTGTGCTTTCAGCAGCTGTCTCTGCTGAAGTCTCATCTGCCTTTGCACCTGTATCGGTGCCACCTGCTGCACTGCCACATCCTGTAAGGATCATAGCTGCAGTTGTTACACTCAGTAATAAAGAAACAATTTTCTTCTTCATGGTGTCCTCCCACAATGATCATTTTAGTTAGTGCTAAAATTTACATATTTAGTTTTGTTAATCGATTAACTGTTAGAATAAAATATATGACAATCCATTTGGATTGTCAACTATATTTCGCCATAAAATATGCATATTGTTAATTGTCTATGATGTTGCTTTTGCATTTATGTACAATTTGCACAAATCTAAATCGTTTAACACGTGATATCAGACACCGATTCTCTCTCTATGAGGCTGCAGGGTATCTTAACCCTGTCATCTACAGGCTTTTCAGCCATTTTATCAAAGAGAAGTTCCACTGCCTTTTTGCCTATATTTCCAAGTTCGATCTTCATTGTTGTAAGGCCCGGAGTCATGTAATCTGCGATCATCTCATTATCAAAGCCCATTACAGATATGTCTTTTCCTGCCTGCATTCCCTTTTCGAAAAGATATTTGTATACACCGCCGGCATTTCGGTCACTCATGCAAAATACAGCAGTGATGTCTTTGCCCAAAAGAGCCTCTGCGCTTCTGTAGCTAAGCTCCTTTCCCCATCCGGAGTAAACCACAAGCTCGGGATTATACAGTATACCTGCCTCATACAAAGCTCTCTGGTAGCCGAGGATTCTGAGCTTGGAGTGGATATTCTCCTGTTCACCTGCCATTACGCCGATCTTTTTATGGCCTTTCTTTATCAGGTATTCAACAGCGTTTTTGGCTGATTCTTCGTCGTCGATGACAACCGAAGGAACATCCTTTTCCTGGGAATAGGCATAGGCAAGGACAGCGGGAATATTGTAATCTTTGGGAAATCTGTGGATATTGCGGGCATGACCTGCAACATAAATGATGCCGTCCACTCTGATGGAAGCCATCTCCTGAACAGCGGGATCCATTACGGAATAATACATCTTGTCATTATCAAACCAGGAATCCTGCCATCTTGAGTAAAGACGCAGGTTCTGAACGATAGTCCTGTAGCCGTTTTCTTCGCACAGCTCCATGATGCCCTCTATGATGGCGGGAGTTGTAAACTGCGCTATATCCTCAGCGATAACGCCGATGGTCTGGGTCTTTTGCTTGCGAAGACCCTGAGCTACGTAGTTAAGCTTGTAACCTCTTTTCTTAACTACGCTCAGTACCTTCTCTCTGGTTTCCTCACTGGCATTTTTCTTGCCGTTAAGGATATTTGACACGGTGGCGGTGGAAACACCGCACTCTTTTGCAATCTCTTTTAAAGTTATCATTTTACCTCACCAATACAATAACAGAAACACTATAGCATTTATGCCTAGTTAATCGTTTTAATCATTTTATAATGTTTAAATGATTATTGCAACAGGGCGAGGTAAAATTGACGTAATATCATAAAGATATTAACAATTCCTTCTTATGCAATGCTGTCGTATTCAGCCGCAATAGCATCCAAAAACTCTTCACTTCCAAGCTTTTTGGGATTCTCAAGGGTTGTGATAAGCGCAAGATCGCCTGTCATTCTGCCTGATTCGATAACGGAAAGAGTTGCCTTTTCCATTTTATCGGCCCATACTCCAAGCTCCGGAATGTTATCAAGCTCTCCTCTTTTTCTGAGAGCTCCTGTCCAGGCAAAAATGGTAGCTACGGGATTGGTGGATGTAGGCTCTCCCTTGAGGTACTTATAATAGTGCCTTTGTACTGTTCCGTGAGCAGCCTCGTACTCATATATACCTGTAGGGGAAACAAGAACGGAAGTCATCATGGCAAGTGAGCCAAAAGCAGAAGAAACCATGTCGCTCATAACGTCTCCGTCGTAGTTCTTGCAGGCCCAGATAAAGCCACCTTTGGACTTCATGACTCTTGCAACCGCATCGTCAATAAGTGTATAGAAGTAGGTGATTCCGGCCTTTTCAAAATCAGCCTTAAACTCTTTTTCAAAAACCTCATCAAAGATCTCGCGGAACCTTCTGTCATAGGTTTTGCTGATGGTATCCTTGGTTCCCAGCCAGAGTTCTTTTTTCTCGGAAAGAGCATACTTAAAGCAGGCTCTTGCAAAGCTCTCGATGGAATCATCAAGATTGTGAACGCCCTGAATGATACCGGGGCCTTTAAATTCATGGATGGTCTCACGGACCTCTTTTCCGTCTGCGCCTGTAAATACCAGTTCAGCCTTGCCGGGACCGGGAATCCTCATCTCAACGTTCTTGTAAACATCGCCGTAGGCATGTCTTGCAAGGGTAATTGGTTCAGTCCAGGTTCTTACATTGGGTTCGATGCCCTTAACCATAATGGGAGTTCTGAAAACAGTTCCGTCAAGGATTGCTCTGATGGTACCGTTGGGGCTCTTCCACATCTTTTTGAGGTTGTATTCCTCAACCCTTTCATTGTTGGGTGTGATGGTGGCGCATTTAACGGCAACGCCGTACTTTAAAGTGGCGTTAGCGCTGTCCACGGTAACCTGATCGTCGGTCTCGTCCCTGTGTTTAAGACCAAGGTCGTAGTACTCGCTCTTTAGATCGATATAAGGGAGAATAAGCTTGTCCTTTATCATCTTCCAAAGGACTCTTGTCATCTCATCTCCGTCCATCTCCACTATGGGGGTATTCATCTGAATCTTTGCCATTTTATCCTCCGATGCTGTAATGATATTTTTAGTCAAACATATCCAAAAGGCCGTTATCAAGCATGTTCTCATAGGCATTTAACATATGCTGATTGGCCAGTTCTTCTGCCTTGTCGGGATTGTTTTCCCTGATGGCTTCCATGATGTATTTATGCTCAACATTGGATACTGCACCTCTTGAGCTTGAAAGAGTCCTCTGTCTGACTCTCCATACATACTGATGGTAATCTTTTAAAAGATGCTCAAGCATCTTGGAATCGCATGACTCATAGAGGATGGTGTGGAAGCGGTTATCAAGCTCCGCCATCTGATCCATATGTCCTCTTGCAGCATGAAATTCAGCCAGGTAAATGACTTCTTCCATTTCCTCAAGCTGCTCTTTTGTGATATGCTCGCAGGCCCATCTTGCACAGAGTCCCTCAAGTTTGGACCTGATCTGGTAGATATCCTTGATGTCCTTTACCTTGATGCCTGTAACATAAGCTCCTCTGTTGGGGATGATCTGAATGAGTCCCTCCAGCTCAAGCTGTCTGAAAGCCTCTCTTACAGGGGTTCTGCTGACACCAAGTTCGTTACCTATGGCAACTTCCTTGAGTTCTTCATTGTCCTTGTATTTTCCGTTTAGGATATCCTCTCTGATCCTGTGAAAAACTCTTCCTCTGAGAGAGTACTTATCTGTTACTTCCTGTTTTAAATCTCGATTTTCCATGTCAGGTATTCATTACCCTTTGGTAATGACCTCTCCTTCCTTGATCTCCATGCCAAGCTCGGCTGAAACCTTTTCGATCTCATTTACCAGCTCATTATCTGTCATAACGGTTACTCTTCCGTTTGCGTACTCGTTGTCAACCCACTCCTTGATACTTGTCACAAGAGGAGACTGCTTGCCAAGCGCATGCTCGTCCTTTAACTTGTAATGGATGTTGATCCAATGGGCAATTCCCGCAAGTCCCGATGTGTTCGAAACCGCACTTACAGGCGGACGACGAAGGAACTTTTCGGTATCAAAGATATTGTAGATCTCCTCGTTCTTAAGAAGACCGTCTGCATGGATACCGGCCCTTGTAACATTAAAGTTTTTGCCGACAAAAGGAGTATTGGCAGGAACCGTATATCCTATCTCTTTTTCATAATACTCAGCAATATCCGTGATTACCTGAGTATTCATGCCGTTTAAGTGGCCCTTTAACTGGGCATACTCAAAGACCATGGCCTCAAGAGGCGTATTTCCTGTTCTCTCACCGATACCAAACAGTGAAGTGTTAACTGATGCACAGCCGTAAAGCCAGGCTGTGGTGGAATTGGTAACAGCCTTGTAGAAGTCGTTATGACCGTGCCACTCGATAAGCTCGCTGGGAACACTGGCATTGGTATTGATGGCATATATAATACCCTGAACACTTCTGGGGATAACCGCACCGGGGAAATTCACCCCATATCCCATGGTGTCGCAAGCTCTGACCTTGATAGGGATCTTGTACTCATCCTTGAGCTTCATAAGCTCGATACAGAAAGGCACAACAAAGCCGTAAATATCAGCTCTTGTAATATCCTCAAGATGACATCTGGGGCTTATGCCCTCATCCAGGCATGACTTTACAATGCTAAGGTAATGCTCAAGAGCCTGACGCCTTGTCATCTTAAGCTTTAAAAAGATGTGGTAATCCGAACAGCTGACCAGAATACCCGTTTCCTTCATTCCAATCTCTTTTACCAGCTTAAAATCCTCTTCACTGGCTCTGATCCAGCTGGTAACCTCAGGAAACTTATAACCTTTCTCCAAACATTTGTACACGGCGTCGCGATCGCTCTTACTGTATAAAAAGAACTCACTCTGCCTGATCATTCCGTTGGGGCCGCCAAGCTCGTGGAGCATGTCATAGATCCTTACGATCTGCTCTGTGGTGTAAGGTGCTCTGGACTGCTGGCCGTCACGGAAAGTGGTATCCGTGATCCAGATTTCTTTTGGCATATTGTGGGGAACGATCCTGTCGTTGAAAGGAATCTTGGGGACTTCCTCATATGGGAACATGTTTCTGAAAACATTGGGTTTAGCGACGTCATCAAGAATGTACATATGCTCTTCGATCTGGAGCAGGTTATTCTTGTCATTCATTGTCACCGGACGATTCTGGAAAGTATTCAGATCACTCATAGCAAAGCCTTTCTTGGGATATAAATTGTCTTTTAGGTATAATTGTATACAATCATACCACAAGTGTCAAGGAGGGTCAAAGCCTAAAAAAAAGAGGCCAAAGGCCTCTTTTTTTATCAAAATATACCACAATATATCAGAATAAACTCTTTTTATTGAAATACTTTCGAAGTTCCTCGATGGGAGCAGGCTTTGCATAATGATAACCCTGAATATAATCAAAGCCTCTGTCCATACTGTACTTGTTTTGGGCTTCATCCTCAACACCCTCAACCAGGGTAACAAATCCGTTCTTTTTAAATACCTCGATCATATAAGCCATGACATCGTCCATTCTGTTATCATCAAGAGATTTATACAAAAGCGTCTTATCAAACTTGATAGTCTTGAAAGGACAGTTCATTACTCTCTCAAGAGATGAGTATCCGGTTCCAAAGTCGTCCAGATAGAACTGGATACCTGCGTTTGTGAGGATCTCCATGTTCCTGTTGGCAATATCATATTTGTCAAACATGGCAGACTCTGTGATCTCCATCCTTATCTTGGAAGTATCGATGTCATAACTGTCGATGATCTCCAAAAGGTTGGCATGCATATTTTTCTCGGACAGCTCTTTTGACGACACATTTATTGATATGGCATCAAAATCATAGTGCTCGGAAAGTGTCTCAACCGTTTTGCAGACTTTATTGAGGATTATGCTGGTAAGGGCATGAACACAACCCGTATCCTCAGCAATAGGAATAAACTTGTCCGGAGTGATGATCCTGTCTCCAAGCTTTATCCTCATAAGGGCTTCCGCAACCTTGAAAGAGCCTGACTCAACACTGAATATAGGCTGAGCATAAACAAGCACTCTCTCATCCTCAAGATCAAGTCTGTTCCTTATGTCCTTTAGTGTAGCGGTTATTTCAAAGATATCCCTAAATTCCTCATAATCAGAGGGCTGTATGTAATAATAATGACTGTTGTCTTTATCGCTGTGAACCCTGTAGATATATTCCATAAACTGCCTGTATTTGGGAGTGGATTCTATCTCAGGCACAGCCTCACCGGCGATCATCGCGTAGTTGAAAGGGATCTTGAGCTGAAGCTTTACCCTGTCAAATACTCCCCTTATTTCTTCGACGATCCTGAATGCTTCTTTCTCGTCGGATACATCAATGATATTTACGAATTTTTCCTGCTCAAGTCTGAACATGTGAACATTGGGGCTAATGGCCTCAATGGATCTGCAGGCGTTTATGCCGGTCATGGTCAGATCTTTATCATCAAAAGAGATCACATCAAGGGCAGGTATTGCAAACTGCACATACATGATGTAGAACCTCTTTCTTCCCAGGTTTTTTAAAAGGAAATCATCAAGTGCACTCTGACTTCCGCAGCCGGACTCCTCATCATAGGGAACGCCGTGGAAAAGAAGAAATGCCAGCATAAATATCGGCGCATAAGTGATACCGGTAAACATGGTTCCGTAGGTTTTTACGGTGATGATCTGAGCCACAAGCATGATGACCTCTATGGGAACGATAAGGCAAACCGTAGTCCAGATCACTCTGGAAATATGTCTCTTGTTGGTAAGAGAAGCATAAAAGCTCACAAGGCAGCATATGATGCCTGCGGTACAGTAAAACCTTGTAAAACGTGTAAGATCTATGCCCTCCACTGATACTGTATAAAGGCCTCCGGACACAACTTCAACAATAACACCTGCTACGTAAACTATAGACAGCAGAATGTACATCAAAAGAAATTCTTTTCTCTGCTCTCGTCTTGCTATGGACATCATGTTCACATAGGAAAAGATAAAGTAAAGTATGCCGTTATAAACAAGAAGGAAGGCCAAAAGAAGTCCCAAAAAGATATATCTGTTGTAATATCTGTCGGGAACACTGGCTATCCTGAGGATGATGATCTGCAATAGACTTGCTATGATAGACAAAAAATTGCCTACAAATATGTATTTGTAAACATAAGTCTTTCTGGGCTTGGTATAAAACATGACAAACATGAGTAATCCCGAAATGAGAAGACTCACATACTCGCCCACTGAATTGTAAAAAAAGTAATTTGAAATCTGCATGGTCTTATACTATCACAAATAAAAAACAGTTGATAATAAAAATAGTGTAAATAGTTAAACGAAAAGGCCCTTCCGCCGTAAAGCGGAAGGGTCTTCATAATGCTCTGAATTATGAATCATTCCTCTGAATTTGCTGCAGCAACCTTGTCTGCTCTGTCGGCAACTTCCTTGGCCTGAACGTCCGAAGGAGCTTGCTCATATCTGGCAAATTCATACTCAAAATCTCCGCTACCGCCTGTCATGGAGCGAAGCTGTGTGCAGTATCCGAAGAGTTCCATCATGGGAACCTCTGCCTCAATGACCTGCTTGCCGGTAAGAGAAGGATTCATTCCGAGGACACGTCCTCTTCTCTTGTTGAGATCTCCCATTACATCACCGGTAAAGCTGTCCGGTACTGTAACCTTGAGAGAAACAATAGGCTCAAGAAGCACGGGTGAAGCATCCATGAATCCCTTCTTGAATGCGCCTGATGCTGCAACCTTGAATGCCATTTCGGAAGAATCTACGGGATGGTATGATCCGTCGTAAAGAGTTGCCTTAACGCCTACTACAGGGTAAGCGGCAAGAGGTCCTCTCTGAACAGATTCATTGATACCCTTTTCTACAGCCGGGAAGAAGTTCTTGGGAACTGCTCCGCCCACAACTACCTGGTCGAATACGTAAGGTGTTGTAGGATCTCCAGAAGGCTCAAAACGCATTTTAACATGACCGTACTGTCCATGTCCACCGGTTTGTTTTTTGTACTTGTATTCCACATCGGAGTTCTTGCGGATGGTCTCTCTGAAGGCTACCTTGGGCTTTGTAAGATCGATGGCAACCTTGTATACGTTCTGCAGTTTGCTCTGGATAACCTCAAGATGCATGTCGCCCATTCCGTAAAGAAGTGTCTGACGGTTCTCTGCATCGTTGACTACTCTGATGGTCTGATCCTCTGCAGCGAGCTTAGCCAGTGACTGAGCGATCTTGTCGATATCGCTCTTGTTCTGAGCATGATATCTCATGTATGTGTAAGGTGTGGAAATATCCATCTTTGCGTACTGAACGGGATTAGCCTTGGTTGAAAGAGTATCTCCTGTTGCAATATCCAGCTTCTGAAGAGCTCCCAGATCACCTGCGTGAAGCTCAGGAACTTCTGTAGCCTTGTTGCCCTGAAGGATATAGAGCTTGCCGATCTTGACCTCTGCATCCTTGCTTGCGATGAACATCTGATCATCGGGCTTGATAACGCCTGAGCGAACCTTTATAAGGGAATATTTTCCGATGAAAGGATCGATCATGGTCTTGAATACAAAAGCAGTCTTGGGCTTGGAGAAATCAAAGTCAGCCTCAAAGATCTCATTGGTATTGGTATTGATGCCTGCCATCTTGCGGTTCTCAGGGCTGGGCATATATTTTACGATATCATCAAGGAGTGTGTAGATACCCTGACAAAGAGTTGATGAACCCATCTCGATGGGAACGATGGTTCCGTCACAAACGTTGCTGCGAACTGCGGCTCTGATCTCAGCCTCTGAGAATGTATCACCGCCAAAGTATCTGTCCATGAACTCCTCGGAAGTCTCAGCTACAGACTCCATGAGAGTGTCCTTGAAAAGATGGAGGTTTGCTTCATTGTATTCGGGAACGGGGCACTCAACAACTTCCTTACCTTCCCATCTAAAGCCCTTCTCCTGTATAACATTTACATAACCTACAAACTTCTCATTCTCACGAATAGGAAGATTGAAAGGAGCCATCTTCTTGCCGTATTTGTCGGTAAGATCCTGAACTACCTGTCTGTAGGAAACATCATCTATATCCATGTCGGATACGAAGAACATACGGGGAATCTTGTACTTTTCACAGAAGTCCCATGCCTTCTCTGTTCCGACTTCTATTCCTGCCTTACCGGAAACAACAATGATAGCTGCGTCGGCTACTGAAAGAGCCTCTTCAACTTCACCTACAAAATCAAAAAATCCCGGAGTGTCCAAGAGATTGATCTTATGTCCATCCCATTCAAGCGGAATGGTTGATGTGCTGATGGAAATATGTCTCTTCTGCTCCTCCTTGTCAAAATCGCTGAGAGTGTTTCCATCCTCAACCTTTCCCATACGGGATGTAATACCTGCCAGATAGGCCATTGCCTCAGAGAGACTTGTCTTGCCGGCGCCGCCATGTCCCAGCAGTACTACGTTTCGAATCTTGTCAGTTGTGTAAACGTTCATATCTTGTCCTCCAGTCGCAACATTTTGGGTATATTCATGAGATATGAATTGGTCCCCCAAAAATCTCATACTGCTATTTTACTAAAAATATGGTACCGGTACAAGTATATTAGGGCTATTTGCACAAATATATTAAGTTTGATTTTCACACATTAAAGTGATATAGTATAGAACAGAATTCCGAACTTTAGGGGGAAAAGAAATGCAGTCAAAAACCTTCGGCTTTATAGGCCTTGGTCTTATCGGCGGTTCCATTGCAAAAGCTATCAGAGAAAACTCAAAAGACAGTTACATAATGGCCTACACTCCTCACAAAGAGACTGTAGACAGAGCTTTTTCCGAGGGCATAGTCGACAGACCTCTCTACGAGATAGGCCGTGATTTTTCCGAATGCGACTATATTTTTCTTTGTGCTCCCGTTGAAATAAACAATACAAACCTCGACACATTGAGGCCTTTTATAGATCCAAAGACAACTCTTACAGATATAGGAAGCGTAAAAACAGGCATCCACAAAAAGGTTGAAGAGCTTGGTCTTGAAGATCAGTTCATCGGAGGCCATCCCATGGCAGGCACCGAGAGGATAGGCTTTGGCAACTCCAAATCCTCCCTTCTTGAAAATGCCTACTATATCATCACCAAAACAGAAAAGACTCAGCCTGAGCGCCTTGAGGCTTACGTTGAGCTGGTAAAGGCCATAGGCGCCATACCTCTTGTGGTTCCCTATGCCCTGCATGACTACATTACGGCTGCCATCAGCCACGTTCCTCACGTGATCTCAGCTTCCCTTGTAAATCTGGTAAAAAACAATGACTGTGAGGACGAGCTGATGAAGACCATCGCCGCAGGCGGTTTTAAGGACATCACCAGAATATCCTCCTCATCTCCCCAGATGTGGAATCAGATATGCATGACCAATTCAGGCAACATCTCGGAGCTGCTTACAAAATATATAGACTCTCTCTATGACATAAAGATTGCCATAGATGAACACGATGCCCAAAAGGTAACGGACTTTTTTGAATCTGCCCGGGGCTACAGAGAGTCCTTTACGGAAACAGCAAGCGGTCCCATCAAAGAAGTCTTTGATATCAGCGTGGAGATTGACGACAGACCCGGTAATCTGGCTGCAGTTGCCACTCTTTTGTCCAGCAATAACATAAACATCAAAAATATCGGTATCGTACATAACAGAGAGTACGAACGCGGAACCCTCAGAATAGAGCTTCACGACAAGGCAGGCAGAGAAAAAGCCGGCGAGCTCCTTGAATCTGAAGGATATAATATCTACAAACGTTGATCAAATCGGAGGAAAAACATGATAACTCTGGAAAAAGCAACAAAACCCTTAAAAGGTGACGTTTTCGTACCCGGGGATAAATCCATATCACACCGCAGCATAATGTTTGGAGCTCTTGCCAAGGGTACCACCGAGGTTACGGGCTTTTTACAGAGCGCAGACTGCCTTTCCACCATCGAATGCTTTAAAAAGCTTGGTGTTGAGATTGAGCATGCAGTAAGCTCCACCAACGGTGTTCCCACCATCACCGTACACGGAAGAGGTCTTTACGGTCTTAAGGCTCCGGATTCCACTCTTTACACCGGAAACAGCGGCACCACCACAAGGCTTATGTCAGGCATTCTGGCAGCTCAGCCCTTTGATTCAATAATAACAGGTGATATGTCTATAGAGCAGCGTCCCATGAAAAGAGTCATGACACCTCTTTCCCACATGGGTGCTGATATTACTTCCGTAAGGGGTAACGACTGTGCTCCTCTACAGATCCGCGGTGGAAAGCGCCTTCACGGCATTGACTACAGAAGTCCCATCGCTTCTGCTCAGGTAAAATCCGCAATTCTCCTTGCAGGTCTCTACGCAGACGGTGATACCGTGGTATTCGAGCCGGCTCTTTCCCGCAATCACACTGAGCTTATGCTCTCTTCTTTTGGCGCCGACGTTCACAACGAGATCGCAATAGACGAAAGCGCTGTAGCGATCCTTCATCCCGGCATGCCGCTCATCGGCAGAAAGCTCAATGTTCCCGGTGATATATCTTCAGCAGCCTATTTCATAGCTGCAGCTCTTATGGTGCCGGGTTCCGAGCTTCTTATTCACAATGTGGGCATAAACAAAACAAGAGCGGGAATTTTAACGGTATTAAAGCAGATGGGCGCAGATATCACACTTTTAAACGAATCCGACAAGGGAGAGCCCAGAGCGGACATCCTCGTAAAATACAGCGAGCTTCACGGCGGTGAAAATCACATTTTTGAAGTTGGCGGAAAGACCATTCCCACCATGATAGACGAACTGCCTGTTCTGGCCGTTCTGGCTGCCACAGCAGACTGCGACACCATAATAAGAGATGCTTCGGAACTCAAGGTAAAAGAGTCCAACAGAATAGATACCGTTGTAGAGAATTTAAAGGCCATGGGCTGCGACATAGAAGCCACAGATGACGGAATGATCATCCACGGCGGCAAGCCCCTACACGGCGCCGATATTGATGCTCATCAGGATCACAGACTTGCCATGAGCTTTGCTGTTGCCGCACTTGCAGCAACAGGCACCACCCGTATCCCGGATGATGCCTGCGTAGGTATTTCTTATCCCAGCTTTTTCAAAGATCTTACAGACCTTCTGTAAGCCATTATTTACAATATTTCTTATTCGTTTCCAAAAAGGTCTCTTGTGTAGACCTTATCTACTACATCCTGCAGTTCGGGCGTAATGCGGTTTGCTATGATGAAATCGCATTCCTCCTTGAACTTTGCAAGATTTCTTTCAACTCTTGAATTAAAGAAACTCTCATCCTTTAAAGTAGGCTCATAGACAACGCATTCAATGCCCCTTGATTTGATCCTCTTCATAACACCCTGGATGGCAGACTGTCTGTAATTGTCGCTTCCTGCCTTCATGGTAAGTCTGTAAACACCAACCTTCTTGGGATGAAGCGCCCATATCCTGTCTGCAATGAAGTCCTTACGGGTTCTGTTGGCATCAACAATAGCCGTGATAAGGTTGTTTGGAACATCGTCATAGTTTGCCAGAAGCTGCTTGGTGTCCTTGGGAAGGCAGTAGCCACCGTAGCCAAAGGACGGATTGTTGTAAAAATCACCGACTCTGGGGTCAAGACAGACTCCCTCGATGATATTCCTGGTATTAAGTCCTCTCACCTCAGCGTAGGTATCAAGCTCGTTAAAGAAAGATACTCGAAGTGCCAGATAGGTATTTGCGAAAAGCTTTACGGACTCAGCCTCTGTGGGGTTCATAAAGAGCACATCAACCTTCTCTTTTAATGCTCCCTGTTTTAACAGATCTGCAAAGAGCTGTGCCTTTTCAGCCGCTTCCTCACTGTCGGTGTTGTAACCCACGATGATACGGGAAGGATACAGATTGTCATAAAGAGCATGCCCCTCCCTTAAAAACTCGGGAGAAAACATGATGTGATCCGTATGGTAGGCTTCACAAAGCTCCTCTGTATATCCAACGGGGATGGTGGACTTTATCACAATATAGGCGTCGGGATTTTCCTTGCGGACCTGATCCACCACGCTTGCCACAGAAGAAGTATCAAAATAGTTGAGCTTCTCATCATAATTGGTGGGCGTTGAGATAATAACAAAATCCGCATCCTCATAGGCCTCGGAGGCATTTAAAGTTGCTCTTAACCTCAGAGAGTCCTTTTTAAGGTACTCCTCTATCTCTTTATCCACTATGGGAGACTTTCTGCTATTGACCATATCTACCTTTTCAGGGATCACATCAACAGCCGTCACATCATTGTACTGTGACAAAAGAACCGAATTGGAAAGTCCCACATATCCTGTTCCCACTACTGCTATCTTCATTGTTTCACCTCAATAAATAAGTGGACAATAAGGATCTTACTGTCCACTTGAATGTCATTTTATAAAATACAGTATATCAGCCTTCCTGACTGTGTAAAGTATCTTCCACGGTCTCGTAGACATCTATCCTCATCTTGTCTGCATCAGGCATTCCGATAAAGATGCCGCCGTAACGGAAAACATCATTTTCCTTGGTTGCTCTGACGATCTGGATAAATACATGAAGCACTTCTTTTGTCCACAAAGTCAGGTTTGCCTCATAATTATTGCCGATGGTAAGCTGAACATCCGCAGTAAATCCGATACCGTTGCTGGAGCAATCGGTGATCTCGATCTGAGCAGACTCTGCTGCCTCGCCTCCTCCAAGCTGTTTGAGGAGAATTTCTCCGGAAAGTTCAAGTCTTTTGCGTTTTCTTCTGTCTTCCATAATTTACCCCCGTTTCAGAAAACAAACATCTCTCCATAACAATAATAACTTAATGAAGCTTATTTGTAAAATAACAGGCATCTCCGAAAGAGAAGAATCTGTATTTTTCCCTGATGGCTTCCTCATAGGCGGAAAGGACATTTTCTCTGCCTGCCAGAGCTGAAACCAGCATCACGAGAGTGGACTCGGGAAGGTGGAAATTGGTGATAAGACAGTCAGTTACCTTGAATCTGTATCCGGGGTAGATAAAGATCGAAGTATCTGCGCTACACTCCGTAAGCCTTCCGTTTTCATCGGCTGCTGACTCTATGGTCCTGCAGCTGGTGGTACCTACGCATATAACCCTTTTTCCCGACTCTTTTGCCTTGTTTATCTTGTCTGCTGCCTCCTGAGTTACCTGATACCACTCAGAATGCATATGATGCTCTTTTACGTTGGTAACCTTTACAGGTCTGAAGGTTCCAAGTCCCACATGAAGAGTTACAAATGCAAGATCAACGCCTTTTTTCTGTATCTTTTCAAGGAGCTCATTGGTAAAATGAAGTCCCGCTGTGGGAGCCGCCGCAGAGCCTTCATATTTGGCATATACGGTCTGGTACATGTCCTTGTTCTGTAGCTTGTGAGTGATGTAGGGAGGAAGGGGCATCTCTCCGAGACGGTCAAGAACCTCTTCCCAGATACCCTCGTATTCAAATCTCACAAGTCTGTTTCCGTCTTCCACAATATCAAGGATGGTGGCGTTTAATATGCCGTTCCCAAAGGTAACCTCAGCACCGGGACGTAGCTTCTTTCCGGGTTTTACCAGTGTCTCCCATACGTCCTTGTCTTTTCTTTTCAAAAGAAGTATCTCGACAGCTGCTCCTGTATCCTTTTTTACGCCAAGAAGCCTTGCAGGGATAACCTTGGTATTATTAAGTACAAGGCAGTCCCCGGGCTCAAGGTAGTCAATGATATCGCTAAATACATGGTGCTCTGTCTCTCCGGTGTTTTTGTCCACCACCAAAAGACGGCACTCATCCCTCCTCTCAAGAGGGTCCTGGGCTATAAGCTCCTGGGGCAGATCAAAGTAATAATCCGCCGTGGAAAGCCCAAGCATTTCTTCACTACTCATATAAATCACTCGTTTCTGAAATCAATTTCTTTAAGGAAAGCAACATAGCCTCTCTTTGCCTCAAAGAGATCAGCCTTACTGATGGCTTCCCAAGGTGCATGCATATTAAGAACAGCAACGCCGCTGTCAATTACGTTCATTCCGTAAAGAGCCAGAATGTAGGCAATTGTTCCGCCGCCGCCAAGATCTACCTTGCCAAGCTCAGCAGTCTGATATACGATGCCTTCCTTGTCAAAGGCACGTCTGATCTCTGCGATATACTCGGCATTTGCATCGTTGGATCCGCTCTTTCCTCTTGCGCCGGTAAACTTGTTAAATACAAGACCGCCTCCGAGGAATGCTGCGTTCTTTTTCTCAAAGCTTGAAGCGTATGTGGGATCAAAGCCTGCACTTACATCAGATGAAAGCATGCAGGAATTTGCAAGACATCTTCTGAGTGCAAGATCGTTGTATCCTTCTTTTGTAAGGTTCATAAGCTCAGCAACAGTGTTTTCAAAGAATCTGCTCTGCATTCCGGTAGCACCTACGCTTCCGATCTCCTCCTTGTCAACTAGGATGCAGCAGCCTGTTCTCTTAAGGTTTCCTGCCTCCAGAAGAGCTCTCATGGAAGGATATGCACAAACCCTGTCATCATGTCCGTATCCAAGGATCATGGATCTGTCAAAGCCTGCATCTCTGCTCTTTCCTGCAGGAACGATCTCAAGCTCCGCTGAGATGAAATCCTCTTCTTCAATGCCGTAAAGGTCATTAAGGATAGCAAGAATGCCTCTCTTAACAGCACCTGAAACTTTTCCGCTCTCAGCCTTTTCAGCCTTTTCATATTCCATAGCGTACTTTTCGCCGGCGCTTAACTTGCTGTTTGCCTTCTGGGCTTTTTCAGCCTTCTCAGGCTTGTTGTCGATGACAAAAGGTCTGTTACCAACGATAAGGTCAAGAGCCTCACCTTCAATAACATTTGAAGCCTTCTTGCCAAGCTGTTCCTGAGAAAGGTGGATCAAAAGATCCGAGATGAAGAATACAGGATCATCCTCATCCTCACCTACATTAAGCTGTACTGTGGTGCCGTCCTTTTTAACAACTACGCCGTGGATGGCAAGAGGGATGGTCACATACTGATACTTTTTGATACCGCCGTAGTAATGGGTATCAAGATAAGCAATGCCGTTGTCCTCATAAAGAGGGTTCTGCTTTACATCCATTCTGGGAGAGTCGATATGTGCTCCGAGAATGTTAAGTCCTGCCTCGATAGGATCGCTTCCAAGTTGGAACATAACAATTGTCTTGTTCATCCAGACTGAATAAACCTTATCTCCCTTGGCAAGCTTCTTTTTTCCGCCGATAAGTGTGGAAAGCTCTCTGTAGCCTGCAGCCTCGATCTCGTTGACAATAGTATCGATGGCTTCACGCTCTGTCTTGGAATTATCAAGGAAAGCCTTGTAATCCTCGGCAAATTTATCTACAGCCTTAAGCTGTGTCTGATTGTATGTAGTCCAAACGTTTTTTCTGTTCATTTCTTCTCCTGTCCGAGCTTCTTATGAACGAAGCTCAATTCCCAAGGACTCAAGTCCGTTAAGGATCTTTTTCATTGCTGCATTTATCTCTTCCTCTTCAAGGGTCTTTTCCTTGTCCCTGAATACAAGAGAATAAGCCATTGACTTAAAGCCTTCTTTGATCTGTGATCCCTCATAGATATCAAAGAGTTCAAGGCTCTCAAGCTTTTTGCCGCCGCGCTGACCGATCATCTTTTCGATATCGCCTGCAAGAACCTCCTTGGGTACTACCATACTGATATCTCTTGTAACTGCAGGGAACTTGGCAATTCCCTTGTAGGTAATGTCAAAGCTTGCATTCTCAACAACCACAGGCATATCGATAACAGCCACATATACTCTGGTGTCGATATCGTAATTATCGCAAACCGCAGGATGTACCTCTCCAAGGTATCCCACAACGGCGTCTCCGTGAAGGATAAGTGCCTGTCTGCCGGGGTGAAGGAAGCTCTTTCCTGCATTGGGATCGTAGGAGATCTTGTCCATCATGCCGACACTGTCAAGGAACTCCTCAACAACACCCTTCATGGTGTAGAAGTCGCCCTCTCCGTAGAATCCGAGAGTAAACTGCATTCTCTCATCGGGAAGTTCTGTAAGAGGAAGACTCTTGGGAACATAAATGTTACCCATCTCATAAAGACGAACGTCTTTGTTTCTTCTGTTGTAGTTGGTTGCAAGGCTGAGCATCATTCCGTTTAAAGGAATTGTTCTCATGATAGAGAAGTCCTCACCAAGAGGGTTAGAGATCCTGATGGCGTTTCTCTCGGGAGCATCCGCAGGAAAAAGAAGCTTGTCAAATACCTTGGGGCTCTCAAATGAATAGGTATAGCCCTGTGAAAATCCGCAGAACTGGGCAACTTCTCTTGCCTTCTTTTCAACGGTCATCTTGAAGGTGATGCCGCCTGTTGTTGCGCTGTTTCTGGGAAGTGTTGTAGGGATCTTGTCGTATCCTGAGAATCTTGCAACTTCCTCAGCTATATCGCACATCTGATTAAGATCCTGTCTGAAGGAAGGAATGATAACTTCATCAGTTGCAGCATCATAATTAACCTGCTCTCTATTTAATATTGCGATCATCTCATCCTTGGAAATATCTGTACCAAGGAGCTTGTTGATCCTGTCAGCCTCAAGAGGGATCCTCTTTAAAGGCTTAATGGGAAGGCCTTCCTGAACAACGCCGGGAACAACCTTACCGCAGCCAAGCTCGTTGATAAGCTGGCATGCTCTGTTGATGGCATCAAGAGCATTGGCGGGATCAAGACCTTTTTCAAAGAATCCTGATGCATCGGTACGAAGACCTACTCTCTTTGCACTCTTTCTGATATTGGGGCCGTTAAAGGTAGCAGCCTCGAAAAGAACTGTCTTTACATCATCTGTGATCATGGAGTTTTCACCGCCCATGATTCCGGCGATTCCAACTTCCTTCTCACCGTCACAGATCATAAGGACTTCGCTGTCAAGCTTTCTTTCCTGTCCGTCGAGAGTAACGAAGGTCTCTCCGTCAACAGCTCTTTTTACTACGATCTTGTTACCTGCAATGGTGGAAAGATCGTAAGCATGCATAGGCTGGCCGTACTCCATCATTACGTAGTTGGTAATATCAACCAGGTTGTTGATGGGTCTGATGCCACAACTTGAAAGCCTTCTCTGAAGCCACTTGGGTGAAGGAGCGATCTTGATATCTGTAGCAACTCTTGCGCAGTAGTTGGTGCAAAGATCTGTATCTTTGATCTCAACACTGATGTAATCGGAGGCCTTGCCTTCGCCGTCCTCTTTTACCTCTACAACAGGGGGCTTGAAGTCAAGCCTGTAGGTAGCGGCAGCCTCTCTTGCAATACCAAGAACGCTGTAGCAGTCTACTCTGTTGGATGTTACTTCAAATTCGAATACAGTATCGTGAAGTCCCAGTACCTCTACCGCATCGGCTCCGACCTCAGTATCCTCGGGAAGGATGTAAAGACCATCCTCGGGAGCATCGGGATAGAACTCTCTTGTTGATCCAAGCTCTTCGATGGAGCACATCATTCCCTGGCTGGGAACTCCACGAAGCTTGCCTGCCTTGATCTTTATTCCGTCCTCAGGAAGGGGACTTCCGTCATGACCTCCGGCAACTCTTCCTCCGTCAAGAACAACAGGAACCTTGTCGCCTTCCTTCATGTTATTTGCACCTGTAACGATCTGGATCGTCTCGGATCCGATATCAACCTGGCAGATAACCAGTTTGTCTGCATCGGGATGAGGAGCTATCTCTTTTATCTGTCCCACAACGATCTTGTCCAGGTTCTTGTCAAGTTTTGTATATGTTTCGCTCTTTGTTCCGGAGAGCGTCATTGCGTCAAAGAACTCCTGATCTGTGCAGCTTAATTCCGGAACATAGGCTTTTATCCATGATTTAGATGAATTCATCGTTTTTCTCCTTTTGGAATCCTTGTTTAATTAGAACTGATTCAAAAATCTGATGTCGTTTTCGTAGAGAAGACGCATATCGTCGATCTCATACTTAAGAAGTGCGATTCTCTCAAGACCTACACCAAAAGCAAATCCGGTGTACTCGTTGGGATCGATACCGCTCATCTCAAGAACATGAGGGTGAACCATTCCGCAGCCAAGGATCTCGATCCAGCCTTCGCCCTTACAGAATCTGCAGCCCTTTCCTCCGCACTTAAAGCAGCTCACATCCATTTCCGCACTGGGCTCTGTGAAAGGGAAGTGATGAGGTCTGAATTTGGTCTTTGTCTCGGGACCAAAGAGCTGTCTGGAGAACTCTGTAAGTGTTCCCTTAAGATCAGCAAAGGTAATATCCTTGTCTATTACAAGTCCCTCAACCTGATGGAAGGAAGGTGAATGTGTGGCATCAACCTCGTCCGCACGGAATACTCTTCCGGGTGCGATCATCTTGATGGGGATCCTTCCCTTTTCCATCTCATGAACCTGTGTTGAGGAAGTCTGTGTTCTTAATAAAAGATCACCGTTTATATAGAAAGTGTCCTGCTCGTCCTTTGCAGGGTGATCTGCAGGAATATTGAGGGCCTCAAAGTTGTAGTAGTCCTTTTCAACCTCGGGACCTTCAACAACCTCATAGCCCATGCCTGTAAAGATTCTCTCCATCTCTTCAAGAGCTATGGTGTTGGGATGTTTGTGTCCTACCTTGTTTTTCTTTGCAGGAAGCGTAACATCGATAACCTCGGATCTGAGCTTTGCATCTCTTGCCGCAGATTCAAGTCTGTTCTTTGTCTCTTCAAAAACACTCTCGATGGCCTCTCTTGTCTCATTAACAAGCTGTCCAACCTTTGGCCTGTCCTCGGGAGCAACATCCTTCATACTCTTAAGAATGCTTGTGAGCTCACCTTTTTTTCCAAGGACGTTTACTCTGATCTCATTGAGTCTGTCCAGGGCATCGGTCTCAGCTATCTGTTTCAGAGCCTCTTCCCTAATCTTTTCAAGCTGTTCACTTATCATATCTTTTCTCCTTTTTTTATTGGAAATAGTAGTTGAGGAAATAAAAAAATCCCTTATGCAAGTAAATGCATAAGGGACGAATTAATCCGTGGTACCACCCAAATTCCCGTAGCATAAAAATACTACGGGCACTTTTCTGTCGCTTAACGCGCGAATCACGTTTCCGACTACATCTGCCTTGAGGAGGGCAGCCTCACCGGAAAAGCTACAGTGTGAAATTTCCGATCATGTTTTACCCGGGGAGCTCTCAGCCAGTGACTCCCGTTCTCTGGAAGGAATACATGTCATCTTCGGGACATGCCCGACACCATCATCGCTTCATATATTAAACTAACAAAAGCTCGTGCCGCTGTTTCTAAAAATGTATTATACCTTCACAATAAAAAAAGTCAAGCTATTTTTCATTTTATCCAATTTGATTAAGAAATATCTATAAAACAACTCCAAAAGGGCAACGAAAAAGCGGGCATCCATTCATCCGATGAACACCCGCCCTTTACTGATGAAATTCCAAGGGTTTATCCTCTTCTTTCCGCAGCCTTAGCTGCCTTTTATATTCCAAACCATCTCCTTAGCGACAGATCGACATTCCCCGGCTCCAGTGAAGCATCGCCACTCTCGCTGTAAATGTCAGTCGCCCCGATAACCCGCTACAGGCATCCGGTGAAGCTTAAGCCACCTTCGCTGCGTAGGTTTTATCATCAATGGTTGTATAGATAAATATACCATCAGAAGTAAATATTGTCAACACTTCTTCAAAATTGTTCTTATTTTCAGAATATTCAAACAACTGCAGCAGCCAAGCCTTGCCACTTCCCTGCGCAGATGCTATTATATTTAGTAGCTTTTATAGCGCATGGAGGTTATTGGTGTAATGAGTGATTATGTACTTAGTTGTTGCTCAACTGCCGATCTTTCGGCTGAGCATTTTAAGAAAAGAGACATCAGCTATGTCTGTTTCCATTTTAATGTAGATGGCAAGGATTATCCCGATGATCTGGGTATTTCCTATCCTTTCAAGGATTTCTACAAGGCCATGGCAGAGGGCGCCAAGACCATGACATCTCAGGTCAGCGTTGGTGAATATCTTCAGTACTTCGAAAACATTCTTAAAGAAGGCAAGGATATACTTCACCTTACTCTTTCATCAGGTATTTCCGGAACTCTCAATTCCGCTATCCTTGCAAGAGACCAGCTTAAGGTCCTCTATCCCCAGCGCAAGATCTATGTTGTGGATTCTCTTGCGGCTTCTGCAGGTTTTGGTCTTTTGATGAACAAGCTTGCCGATCTTCGTGACAGCGGTCTTACCATCGACGAGCTTTACGAGTGGGTTATCGAGCACCGTCTCGAATGTCAGCACTGGTTCTTTGTTTCAGATCTTACTTATCTCGTTAGAGGCGGACGTGTTTCCAAGGCTGCAGGCCTTATCGGAGGTGTATTGAACATCTGCCCTCTTATGAATGTTGATTATCAGGGAAGGCTTATCGTTCGTTCCAAGCTTCGCGGAAAGAGCGCAGTTATCAAGGCTCAGGTTGCCAAAATGGAAGAGCTTGCCGAGAACGGCCTTGATTACGACGGAGAATGCTATATCTCCAATTCGGACTGCTATGAAGATGCCAAGGCTGTTGCAGACCTTGTAGAGTCAAAATTCCCCAAGCTTAAGGGAAGAGTAAAAATCTACAGCATCGGCACCACCATCGGAAGCCACACAGGCCCCGGAACAGTAGCATTGTTCTTCTGGGGATCAAAACGAGTTGACTGATCCAAACATCAAAAAAGCTGCCCATATCGGGCAGCTTTCTTTTTTATTCCATTCTTTATTCTTCATATCCGCCTCTTATGAGACGCTTTTCAAAGTCTTCCTTGGGCATGGGATTGTCAAACAAAAATCCCTGGGCTATGTTACATCCCACACTCTTTAACATATCCGTCTGATCAGGTCTTTCAACGCCCTCTGTCACAACATCTATTCCAAGCTGTCTTGCCATGGAAATAACGTTTCTAAGGACAACCTCATCATTATTGTTAAGAGTCTCGCTGTTGATAAAAGATCTGTCGATCTTAATAACGGAAACAGGGAAATCTCTCAGGGTAGACAGGGATGAAAATCCTGTTCCGAAATCATCTATGGCTGTAGCCACTTCATAGCCTTTAAGCTTGTACAGGAACGCGGTCATAAGATTTCTTTCATCCTCTCCCGCTGTCTCCGTAACTTCAACCTCTATATATTTTCTGTCTATGCCGTAGCTGTCGATAATGGAAACGATTTCTTTTGCCAGATCCTTGTATCCTAGATCTCTTCTGGAGAAATTCACAGACATCTGAACCGGCTGGATTCCCTTTTCCATCCACTCCTTGATGTATTCACAGGTCTTTCTAAGAACATACAGATCAAGAGAAGCTACAATTCCCTCCTGCTCGAGGATAGGCACAAATTCCGAAGGATAAAGAACTATTCCCTGGCAGAACCATCTTGCAAGAGACTCTCCTCCTACGATCCTTCCTGTGTTTATATCAACCTTGGGCTGAAAATACAGCTTGAATTCGCCGTTTTCAAGGGCTTCTTCATATCTGTCCTCGATCTGCTTTTGCCTGTAGATCCTGGTGCTCATGGCCTTGTTTACAAAGACGTAGGGTTTGTTTGCTACATTCTTTGCATAGGAAAGCGCCATATTGGCTCTTGAAATAACCTGTCCGGGGTTATTTAAAGACTCATCGATGGCATATACACCTGTAACCGCAGCAATGGTAAACTCTTCTTTTTTTTCGTTTTTCTTTCCATAAACAGGCACTGCGGAAATAAACTTAAGGAATTCCTTTGTTCTTTCCTTTTTGATAAGAGCAGTAAAATTATCTCCTCCAAGGTGAGCTACGATCTCATCCTCTTCGCAGAACCTGCGAAGCGCAAGGGCATAGCGTTTTAAGATCTCATCACCCTCTGCAGAGCCGTATCTTCTGCTGTAAAGACCAAAGCTCTTTAGATTGAAATAGAAGGAGTCATACTTCATGATATTGCCGGCTTCATAGGTACTGTTAATAAATGCCATAAAGCCGCCGGCATTGGGAAGTCCAGTCAGATACTGGGTAAGAGCACTCTTTTTGACCACGTTTGCCAAAAGAAATCTTTCCATGTGAAAAGAAAGAACATCCATGATAATGGAAAAGTTCTTGTACTGCTCATCATTCCAGTTGTTACCGCTCTGAAGATAAACGTTGTAAGTGACGCTCCTGTTTCCTGCCATATTGTCCTTAAAAAAGAACGCAGGCGCCTCATCATCGGGAACAGGGCCAAATAACGGAATAACCTTATCAGGCTCGATAGCCTCTCCGTCATCGTCAAAATGGGAAATGAATGCTACAATCGAGCGCAGAAAAAACTCCTTGGACAAGTCCGCAAGAGCGCCGGGAGCAATGTCAGGAGTAACATTCTCTTCAGACAGTATTCTGACAAAGTTTTCAAAACTCTTCTCAAATGTCATATTCAAACCCCAAATATAAATATTTATTTTAATTTTATAAAATTTTTCTAATTTTTACAAGACAGAGAAAAAAAGCTGTCGCCTAAGCGACAGCTTTTTTATCTATTGGATATTAAATTATTTCTTGTTTACAAGATCCTTAAGAGCCTTACCAGCCTTGAACTTAGGTGCTACAGAAGCAGGAATCTTGATAGCTGCGCCAGTCTGAGGATTCTTACCTGTTCTAGCTGCTCTCTTTGTTGTCTCGAATGTACCGAATCCAACAAGCTGAACCTTACCCTTCTTCTTGAGCTCCTTTGTTACTGTGTCTGTGAACGCGTTCAGTGCTGCAGTTGCATCCTTCTTTGAAAGATTAGCTTCCTTTGCAATTGCATCGATAAGTTCTGTCTTGTTCATTTAATTTCCCTCCAAAAAGAATAAAATTTACTACATTGCCCATTTTACCACCATTATGTACTCATAACAACACATAAATGCCTAAAAAACGGGAAATTTCATAATTTTTTTTCAAAAAAGTCGGTTTCTACCGCATACTTATTGCCAAATCATCACAAAATATCCTGGAATCCGGGTCTGTAGAGGTGTCTCGGAATACCATCAACCATGATAGGTCCTACATCACCCTGGATAAGAGGTCTTACATATGTGATGAACTCGTTGGTTACGTATGTACCGTCCTTGTTGATCCACTCTCTGGGAACTGTACGCTCATCGTTAGCGATCTTGTGAACGTCCTTAACCTCTGTTCCTGCCTGATAAGGATCATCTGAAAGTCTCTCGATAACAACCATCTTGCCGCTGTCGCCTTCATCTGCTGCCTTCATGGCTGCACCACCAACCTCATATGCCTCAAGAATATCAACTCGTGATGCACAGTGGCTTGCTGCTCTCTGAAGTGTTGAAAGCTCGATAGGACGAGTCTTGCAGCCGCACTCCTTTGCTACTACGTCGCAAAGATATCTGGCTGTTCCTGTAAGCTGCTTGTGTCCGAAAGCATCTACATACTCGATGCTGCTGCCAAGCTCGCTGATGTACTTGCCGTCCTTGGTCCTGATACCTTCAGATACGGCTACAACGATTGAAGCCTTGGTCTTAAGAAGACCTTTGATCTTTTTAATGAAGGTGTCCATATCAAAAGGAAGCTCGGGAAGGTAAATTGCATCAGGTCCGTCACAGTCCTCGCCCTTTGCAAGAGCGGTTGCGCCTGTGAGCCATCCTGCATTACGTCCCATTACTTCTACGATGATAACCTGTCCGTTTGTGGTCTCAAGTGACCAGCTGTCTCTGATGATCTCTTTTACAGAAGTACCGATGTACTTGGCTGCGGACCCGTAACCCGGTGTGTGATCCGTAAGAGCCAGATCGTTGTCAATAGTCTTGGGGCAGCCAACGAATCTGATGGCTGAACCTGAGATGATGGCGTAATCAGAGAGCTTTTTGATGGTATCCATTGAGTCATTGCCACCGATGTAGATAAAGCAGTCAATCTCAAGCTTGTTGAGGATCTCAAATATCTTTTCATAGATCTCCTTGCTCTCGAAAATCTCAGGAAGCTTGAATCTGCAAGATCCAAGATAAGCTGAAGGAGTTCTCTTAAGGAGCTCGATATCCAGTCCGCTCTGGATGTGGTCTGATAGGTCGACATATCTGCCTTCCATAAGACCCTGTACCCCATGGATCATTCCGTAAACTTTTTTGTACCCACGGTCAATGGCTGTTCTGTAAACGCCTGCAAGCGACGAATTGATCGCTGCCGTAGGTCCTCCCGACTGTCCAACAATTACATTTCTTTTTGCTTTGTGTTGCATTTGTGCCCGTCCCCTTTCGAAAGTTTATACTTTATACATTATATGCGATAAATCGTCTACTGTCATCAAAATCATTTGAGAGTAAAGTCCAGAATGACAGGGTTATGGTCAGCGGAAACAAACCCAAGATCATCCGTATACATGCCCATTACCTCAATGTTTGAAGAGACGATAAATCCATCAATAATATAATACTGAAAACCGTTAGGACTTTTATCCGGCGCTGTATCAAGCGGTCTGTCCAAAGACCTGCAGCTGGCGGTACTTTCATCCGCATAAAATGTCACATCAGGCCCAAATTCACTTTCATCGATTCTTCCTGCCTGCCAGGGAACATCAAGCGCGGGAAAAGCACTAGTATCGGTGCCTGAAAAGCACTGATTAAAATCTCCTCCCGCAATGACATAATTGCCTTTGTCAACTTCCTTCTGGATTATATCCTTGAGGATTTTGGTCTGGGCAATCTTGCCTTCGCCCTCGTCATAGGCCTCCAGATGGAGGTTTATGAGAACCAGCTCTTTATCGCTATCCGCAACACTTGTTCTGGATATCTGAATACACCTCTTTAAATTGATGGTTCTGTAGGGCCAGGAAAAAGAGCATGGAAGGCTGATCCTCTCAGCCTTATCGATATCAAACTCGCAAAAGGTTGCTATGCCTGCCTCCACCCTTCCTATAGGAGGAACGGGAAGGGGCACGAAAGATACTCTGTAGTTGGAGGAATATACGCTCTCTCCATGCAATACTTCGCTGTCCGAATTGTCCGTAAGATATTCCATATCATCGGTAAAATAAGTCCTTGCGGAATTTCTGTCCACCTCCTGGAGCATTACGGCAGAAGGCTTTATCTTTTCTATCTCACTGATGATACCGTCAAGATTTGCGTAAACTCTTTCTTTATCAGCGGTATAAACCATATGTCCGCCGTCCATGAAAAAGTCCGCATTATCTCCAAGGCCGCCGTAGCCTATATTCCAGGAAAGCAGTCTCATGGATGTTCCTCTTACGGGAATTTTAAAGCTGCTGCCCTCAACCTCAGCGTATTCCTCATCCTCAGGCTGATACTCATCCACAGTAAGATACCCTAGAACAGTCAGTACCAAAAGAGCCGCAATAAGTATTAAACTTATCAGTAAATATTTCAGCTGTTTCATGTAACCCCCCAAATAATACACAAAAAGGACTTCTATAATGATAGAAGTCCTCTCAGATCTTACAGGATATCAGAAATCTTCATCCTCCATAAGCTCTTTTCTGGCTGCGGACCTGCCTATTCCATATGCAACGGCTGCCACTAATATAATGGCTATCGCAGCACAGGCGCATCCGATGAAGAGTTTCTTTTTTTCGGGTTCAAGATCATCCCAAAAGTCCACAACGCGGTCGATCTTGTCCTTTGCAAATTCAATACATCCATAGGCTATATTCATCACATCCATTTTTG
>JAILOW010000058.1 GCA_024690635.1 Butyrivibrio sp. | reverse complement strand
GTATTGTTCATAAAATGCTGCAGCATATAAAGGGAGTCATAGGGGTAATCACCCGCCATTAGGTAAACCTCCCTGAATACCTTAAAGGAATTGATAAGGGACATGATGGTCACAAACAAAACCGTTGAAGTCATGAA
The DNA here is from genome assembly GCA_024690635.1 of Butyrivibrio sp. The sequence continues at coordinate 40,837 of JAILOW010000058.1, read as the reverse complement.
CCTTAGTTTTATATGCCAGAAAACCTGCCATCTGCTGGCGTTTTCAAGTGCTGCAACCTCTAAAAGGTCCTTGGGAATACTGGAAAGAGCCGCCATGAAAAGTATCATGTTATATCCAAGGTTCTTCCACAAAAACAATGTTACTATAACTATCTGTGCCTTGGGGGATTTGAGCCAGTCTGTGCGACCTGCTCCAAATATCTCAAGGGCTCTGTTAACAATTCCGCCGTAGTGGAAAAGCACCTGCCAGATAAGCACAACAGAAGCCGTGGGAACCATAAGAGGGCTCAGGAAAAAGCTTCTGAAATAGCTTTTTCCGGGAATCCTTGATTCCATAACCGTGGCAAGCACAAGGGATAAAACAACCGCAAGAGGAACCGAAACAAGAGAAAACCTGAGGCTATTAACTGCCGCAGCTTTAAATGCCGCATTGTTCCATACATTAACAAAGTTGGCAAATCCCACAAAATATTTCTGTATCGGGTTGTTGATCACGGAATAATAAATGATCACAAAGAAGGGGGCAACAAAAAACAAAGTAACACCCAAAAGCGATGGAAGGAGAAAAAGCCAGGAAATAAGGCCTTTTCTCTCAACCGCTGTAAGCTTCCCCTTAAACAGTCTCCCTATGAAGTTCTTTTTTCCGTAAAAAAGCTTCTTCACCTTATCAGTTAGTGTCAGAGATTACGAATTCCGGAACACTACCCTTCAGGAATGTGTAGTAAGTTCCTGCGTAATCGTTTCCTCTGAACTCTCCCGTTCTGTTAACGATTATATTATACTGATCGTTGTTTCGACTATAATCATACCACTGATTGTAATACTCCGTGCATACGGCACCTTCGACGATCTCTTTGATCTGAGCTTCATCTGTGTATATTTTTTCAACGCTGTCAAGATCGCCGGAAATATCATCAATATCGGTAACTTCAAGGTCATAGCCGGGATAGTAGTTAACTACTTTTACTTCTCTTACTTCATCCAGGTTCAGTGTGCTGTCCGAATAGATCTCATACTTTTTCAAAAGCTCAAGTGTTCTTGTAAAGGTCTCATATACAGGGAACTGAACAGTGTAATATCTGTATCCCATATGAGTATACTCGGCAGTTCCGATAGGAAGATGATCTTTCATATAGGAAAAAGAGAAGTTATCCAAAAGATCCTGTCTGTAAGCATCGCTCAGCTCCGCATAAGGAAGATTCTTGGTGGTCTTGTTATCCGTAAAGCTTCTGTAAACCACTTCCCTGCTATCAGGATCCGTATCGGCTTTCCTTACCGTTTCGTCATTAAAGCAAATAAAGAATCCGCGTATGAACTCTTCGCTGTCAAGAACTCTGTTCATCAGTTCTTTATCGGTGTCATAGGGTATCAAAATGCATCTGTATACTTCGCGTCCGCTCTTTAATCTGTACTTGATATTAAGGCTGTAGCCCTGGACATCTTTAAATTTTGTCTTCGCAGCGGTTTTCTGGGCTTTCATTCCGATCCTTGCAAACTCAGTAAAAGTCTTGGTATCTGTAAATTTCATGAAATCGGCGTTTTCACCGTCATCCATATCAATTGCGCTGTAATAGTAAGAGTCATCTATAACAGAGCAGCTCTCGATCTTTTCCGGAGCAGGTACATAGCTGTCAAATCCAAGAAGATCGCCTTTAAAAATCACAAATATCAAAATCATAAGGGCCACTGCCATAAGAGTCTGTGCTTTTCCTCTAAAGGCGCTTCGAATATTGGAATCAAGAACGATCTCGCAGACCATTCCGGTTGCAATACATGCAATGAGCATAAACAGGCTCATCATCATGATAAGTGTGTTGCTCCAAACCGACTGATAAATGTAATAAACAATGGCACCTGCCGAAAGTCCTGCAAGAAGACATACAGAGATCTTCACAAACCATCTGCAGGGCTTAAGCGCAATACTTTTTCCTGCCCACTCTGTTTTTCTGAGTTTTCCGCAGATCTCTACAAAAATAAAAGTGATGATCACCAGAAGGATAAGGTCAAAATCCGCTTTCCAGCTGATCCTCAGCCATTCTTTTACTGTGTCCATACTCTCGTTGTATGAATCGTAATTTCGCAGGGAAGCGCCTTTTTTTATGGTGATAAGCATATCGTAGAAAGGCGAAAACCAAAGCCCGGAATCAGACATATAGCTGTATGTGGCAAAAAACACTCTTTTGTATATCGCAAATACATATTCATATATAAACGTAAAGAATGAAAAGAATGCGGTAAGGATCATGGCGATGGGCAGGCTTCCGGAAAGAAGTACCGACATCACCGCGATATTATAAACAACTATGAAAAACAAAAGGTTTCTAAGGGAAGCAAGAAGTACGGAAATCAAAACCACATGGTTTAAAGCTCCCATAACTGCTGCTGCTATTAGTCCCAAAGCCACAGAAATAACATACATTCCCAAAAATGTTGTTATGGCGTTAATGTAATTGGTAAACATCCTCTGCCTTCTGGTAGTGGGCTGGCTTAAGTAAAAATCCATCCTGCTCTGACTAAACACATAGGAAAATCCCTGAAAAGCGAATGCAAGAGCAATGGCGCCGACGATCAGAACTCCCATCTGTTCAAAGCCCATGATCATCGAAACTGCTTTAAGCTTTTCATGATGAAGAATCTTGTCCGCCTGATGGTAGATCCTGGCATAGTTTATGCTCCTTGAAACCATCATTATAACGCCCAGAACGTAGTAGGCAGCCATTATGGGAAATGCCACAAGGGATGTCCACAAAGTTCTGTTTATGTACTTTTTGCGGTTTTTAATCCTGTCCGCCAAGGACAAACTTACGGATGTCATATCCAACTACCTCCGTTTCACTGATAAATATCTCTTCAAGAGTAAGTCCGAGAATTTCAAAGAACAAAGGATTGCCCTTTTTAAATGCAGCTTCCACTTCTTCTCTCTCACCTCTTACGGTGATAGTGTGAAGTCGTCCTCTTGTCTCATGAAGAAGTACGTCAAGATCTTTAAGAACTCTGTCCTCATCCTCTTTACTGTTGAATACGCACTGGATCTTCTGCATCTTGAGCTTCATATCTGCTATATCCTCGGAAAGGATAACTCCTCCTTCATGCAAAAGTCCCACGTGATCGCATATATCCTCAAGCTCTCTGAGGTTATGTGATGAAATAAGAGGTGTAAGTCCCCTGTCTGACATCTCAGCAGCAAAAAGGCTCTTTACTCCCTGTCTTACTACCGGGTCGAGGCCGTCAAAGGTCTCATCACAAAGAATGTATTTTGTACCTGCGCAAAGGCCTAAAAGGATAGCTGTCTGCTTTTTCATTCCCTTTGAGAAGGTACTGATCTTTCTTTTTACATCAAGCCCGAATCCGCCACAAAGCTTGTGGAATTTCAACTTGTCAAATCCCTTGTAGATACCCTCGAAATAGTCTGCCATTTCTTCCGGGGTGGAATTGGGTAAAAAGTACTGATCATCAGATATGTAAAAGATATCCTTCTTTACATCAGGGTTATCGAATACGGGTCTCTTGTCCACGAGAACAACTCCCGCATCGGGTTTTAATACTCCGGCCATCATCCTAAGAAGTGTACTCTTGCCGGCGCCGTTGGTACCAACCAGTCCGAAGACCTCTCCATCAAGGATATTCAGCGAAACACGATTGACAGCCTTGATGTCGTCAAAAGATTTCTGTATGTCTAATATCTCAATCATGCGTTGCCTCCCATTTCTTTCCTGATATCTTCCAAAAGCTCATCAAAAGATATTCCGATGTCCCCTGCTTCACGGAAGAGTTTGACGATTGCCGTAAGGAGTTCGCGCTTTTTGTTTTCCATCAAAAGCGTATCGCCCTTAACAAAGTTGCCCCTGCCCTTTACGGTATAGATAAAGCCCTGGCGTTCAAGCTCCGTATAGGCTTTTTGTACCGTGTTGGGATTGGTTGAAAGTTCAACCGCAAGGCTCCTTACTGATGGCATCTGATCACCTGCCTGCAGTATTCCCTTTAGCATCTGCAGTTTGAAGTTTTCCACTATCTGTTCGTAGATAGGTCTGCTGTCCTGATAATCAATTAACTTCATACGTCTCACCTATAGTCATTGACAAGTTACAAATAAAAAAACAAGTGTACTAGGATTACTAGTACACTTGTATCTTATCCCATATTTTTACACTTTGCAACTGTTTTTTATCAGTTCTTGAAGCTGTGAACAGGAGCGGGAATCCTGCCTGTGCGGTTTACAAAATCATCACATGAGAAGTTGTTAACAGGCATGATGGGCGCATATCCCAAAAGTCCGCCAAACTCCACGGTCTCTCCAACACCCTTTCCGATAACAGGGATGAGTCTCACTGCCGTGGTCTTCTGATTTATCATACCGATAGCCATTTCATCGGCAATGATACCGGCAATTGTTGTCTCTTTTGTTTCTCCGGGAATCGCTATCATATCAAGACCAACAGAGCATACGCAGGTCATGGCTTCAAGCTTTTCAAGGGTAAGGGCTCCTGCCTCAACGGCATTTATCATTCCCTGGTCTTCACTTACGGGGATAAATGCTCCGGAAAGACCTCCCACATAGGAAGATGCCATAACTCCGCCCTTTTTAACCTGGTCGTTCAAAAGAGCCAGAGCTGCTGTGGTTCCGGGAGCACCTGCATGCTCAACACCGATCTCGTGAAGGATATCGGCAACACTGTCTCCGATGGCAGGTGTAGGTGCCAGTGAAAGATCTATGATACCGAAGGGAACTCCAAGTCTCTTGGAAGCTTCCTGAGCCACAAGCTGTCCCACACGTGTAACCTTAAAGGCTGTCTTTTTTATGGTTTCGCAGAGAATTTCAAAACTCTCTCCTCTTACCTTTTCAAGAGCTGTTTTTACTACGCCGGGTCCGCTTACACCAACGTTTATGATGGCATCCTCTTCCGTCACGCCATGGAAGGCTCCTGCCATGAAGGGGTTGTCATCAGGTGCATTGCAGAATATAACAAGCTTGGCACAGCCAAGTGAATCAGCTTCTTTTGTGGCTCTTGCAGTATCTTTTACGATCCTGCCCATGAGCCTTACGGCGTCCATGTTTATTCCGGTTTTGGTGGAACCCACATTTATTGATGAACAAACAACATCTGTTGTAGAAAGTGCAAGAGGAATGGACTCTATAAGAAGTCTGTCCGCCTCTGTCATGCCTTTGCTCACAAGGGCTGAATAACCGCCGATAAAGTTAACTCCAACTTCCTTGGCAACGCTGTCCAGGGTCTTTGCTATCTTTGCAAAGTCCTCGGGGCTTTTGCAGGCAGCTCCGCCCACAAGAGCGATGGGAGTAACGGATATTCTCTTATTTACAATGGGAACGCCAAACTCTCTTGCTATCTGATCTCCTGTTGAAACCAGGTCTTTTGCCATGTTGTAGATCTTGTCATGGATGTTTTTGCAGAGAGTATCAAGATCTGAACTGATGCAGTCCAAAAGACTGATGCCAAGTGTTATGGTCCTGACATCAAGATTTTCTTTTTCTATCATTGCATTGGTCTCAACGACCTCATGTATGTTTATCATAGTTTTCCCCCTGACATCAGACTCTGTGCATGGAGTCAAAGATCTCCTCGCGCTGGCACTTTATAACAACTCCGATGCCTTCGCCGAGACTTTCAAGATCATCAGCTACAGTATTGAACTCTTTGGAAGTTCCGGACATATCAACGATCATCATCATGTTGAAATATCCGCTTACTATGGTCTGGGAAATATCAAGGATATTGATGTTTGCCTCTGCAAGATAAGCGCAGACCTTGGCGATGATACCTACAGTGTCCTTACCAACAACAGTAATAATAGATTTGTTCATACTATCCTCCCTAAATCAAAACTCTAAGATTTTTGAAATCTCGGATCTATTTGCCACCATAATTGGGAAGTCATTTCCCCCAAAAGGTGTATCTCCCATTTCTATTCCAAGCCTGACGGTTTCAAAGGCAAGTTCAGGCAGGTTGTTTTCCTTGGACAGATGTCCCAAAAAAATTCCCTGCAGGCCGTCGTGCAAAAGCTTGCAGAGAAGTTCCCCGCTCTTGTCGTTGGACAGATGTCCCTTGTCCCCAAGGATCCTGGTCTTTAGCTGATATGGATAAGGACCTGTCTGCAGCATACGTACGTCGTGGTTAGCCTCAACCAAAAGAGCATCACAGCCTTTCAGACATTCTACAGTATAATCATCATAACAGCCAAGGTCCGTTGCGATACCGACTTTTTTGTTTCCATGATAAACCCTGTATCCGCAAGGATCCAGGGCATCGTGAGAAATTGTCATGGGATCGATGGTCATATCGCCCACAATTGTCTTTTCATCAGCTCTGACAGTGATAAACTCACAGTCTGTCATCTCGCATTTCTTGTCACTTCTTTTTATTCCTTCTATTGTACCTGCTGTTCCGTAAACAGGAATAGGGTACTTTTTCAGGATGGTATGTATAGCGGCGATGTGGTCTACATGCTCATGTGTTACAAAGATGGCACTTATATCGGAAAGGGTAAGGCCAAGAGTGTTAAGGCCCTCCTCTATCTTTTTTTTGCTGGTTCCCGCATCTATGAGGATGTGGGTATTATCCGATCCCACATAGGTACAGTTGCCGCTACTGCCGCTGACAATACTGGTAAAACGCATTAAAACTACTCTCCCAACATTACTTCCAATATACTTCTATCTTGTCACCCTCGTTTATCTTTTGCATATAATCGGGAGTTGCACCGTTTAAGGTGGTGACAATGGCTCTGCCCTGTGGCTGGGACAGATCAAAGTCTATTACATCAAAAATATCCACAAATACATATTCATTCTTGCCATGAAGAGTCACGGCTTCGTTGTTTACTACAACGTGCAGATCATGGGCAAGGACATTTCTAAGGGTTGCTTCTCCCGAAGGATCGTTTGACTTAACATAAGTTCCGTCATCATCGGGAAGATCCTCAAAGCTTATCTGATCACCCTTGGAGGAAGACGCATTTTCCTGGCTTACAGCCTCGCTATCCGCATCAGGGAAGTCCTTGTAATAATCCATGAGGACTTCTTCCTGGTCCTTGAACTCGATCTTGAAGTTCTCGTAAACAGGTGTTGTGGCATCTCCTCTTTCGTTGTTTACGATGATCACTGTATCCTCTGTGATCTGGATATCCATAAGCTCTGCGATCTGAGCAGCTGTATTGTAGTCAAGGATCTTGACATCATCACCTGCCGAAATACTGTAGTAACCTGTCTGAGGCTCTCCGTTTACGGTAGCAAACCTTGAAGCCTCAACGTTTTTGCCGTTTACATTGACGTTGAATTTGGTCTTAAACTCAGGAATGCTGTCAATTGTAGCTTTTCCGGGAGCACCTGCAGTTGAAGGAACAACATTTATGATATCGTTTGCATGGATCTTAGTATGGATATCAGCAGGCTTGCCGTTAAGGGAAATAACCGCAGCCTCACCGGGCTCACCTCTTGATGCTCTCTCTTTTCCGTTAACGGTATAGCGAAGCTCCTCACCTCTCTTGGGGAACAGATCCTCATTGGAGAAGGATGCCTGCATGGCGGCATCAACGATCTGAAGCTTGCCGTTATCGTAAATCTTGGTCTGTGTTCCGTTAAAGGAAACAAAGATAAAGTTATTGGCCTCTTCATAGAAACTGATACATATTCCAAGAGGGGTTACAAGGAGTGAATCCCTCTCAATTCCATCGTTATTAAGGAAAGTAATGTTCTTCATTACCTCCTCGCCTCTTAAGGCAACACGCTCTTCGGGAATGTCCATATCCTTGGCGATAGCCTTGGTATATCCGGGAACGCATCCGCCTCCGCCTACTACAAATACGGCGCTTACGGGCTTGTCGCCGTTGAGTCTCTTGATCTCGTCGGTGGCCTTCTGAGCCATCTCCTCAACCTTGGGTTTTACGATCCTTGCGATCTCTTTTGCGGTAATGACCTTTTTAAGGCCCATGATATCAGTGTATTCCACCTTGTCGTTGTGACTTGCCTTGATCTTGATATCATCGGCTGTGTTAAAGTCAACAAGGCAGTGCTGAGCAATAAGCTCGGTAATATCATCACCCGCAATGGGAAGCATTCCGTATGCAGTAATGGAGCCGTCATCGGTAACACAGATATCGGATGTACCCGCACCAACGTCCACAAGAGCAAGATTCAGCATCCTGAATCTGTCAGGGATAGCAACCATCATAGCAGCGATAGGCTCGAGTGTAAGGTTTGCAACATTAAGGTCAGCTCTTTCGCAGGCCTTGTAAAGACCGTCTACACAGTCATCGGGAAGGAAGGTTGCGATAAGCTCAACGCTTACCTTGCCCGCATTATGTCCTTCAAGATTGGCGATCTGGTAACCGTCCAGATAGTAGTGCATTACAGAATAACCTACCAGATAAAACTTAAGCTCCGTAGTGTTCTCTGCCAGGAACTCCCTGTATGCCTGCTCTACAGCACCGGAATCAAGATTGTAGATATCCTCGTCAGTGATCTCATGTCCGTCGGGATATTCGTAGTCATAGGTTGTCCTTACAGTGCGAAGAACACGTCCCGCAGCTGCTATACATACATCAGTCAGATGAATATCCGTCTGCTGCTCCAGCTTTTCTTTTACACTTTTTATGGTGGATCCGACCTTGCCGATGTCATGGATTTGTCCATCGAGCATGGCTCTGGTCTCATGGGTCTCAAGGCTCTGGGCAATAACATTGAACTGTCCGTCATTCATATAACCCACAGTTCCCACAACGCTTCTGGTACCTATGTCCAGTCCGAAAACCACTTTCTGATCTGCTTGTTCCAAACTTGCCATCATCTTCTCCATTTTCCAAGTTTATTATCTATCTGTGATCTGGCGCTTTCGAAATCGCCGCTGTTGTCTATTACAAAATCGCAGTTTTGCCTGAATTCCTCATCTGACAACTGACTCTTTAGGATCTCGTCTATCTTTTCGTCGGAATATCCGCGGCTCTCCCTAAGGCGCTGCCTTCTGGATTTCTCATCCGCATAGATATACCACAGCTCATCAGTCACAGTCTTATATCCGTTTTCTATCAAAAGAGCTGCTTCCACAAAAACAAAGTCAAGCTCATTCTTATATCTTTCTTCATCTATAATATCAATAATAAATGTATTTACCGCAGGATGCAAAATATTATTGACGGCAATCAGCTTTTCTTCGTCTCCGAAAATGGCTGCTGCCATCTTTTTTCTGTCTATTTCGCCCTTTCTGTCAAGGATTCCCTCTCCCAGGAGCTTAACAAGCTCGTCGTAGGCCGGATAGCCCTTTTTCTTTATATCATTGGCCACATCATCGGAGTAGATTATCCTACAGTTGTACCTATCTCCGATGTATTCAAGAACAGTGCTCTTTCCTGCTCCCACTCCGCCTGTTATTCCTATTACGTTTGTTTTGTCCAAAGAGAGCTTACTTTGCTTCATACCAGTCACTTCCCCTGTGGCATTCTGCTTCCATGGGAACAGAAAGGATCACAGCATTTGTCATTTCTTCTTCAAGTATATCCTTTATTTTATCTGTTTCAAAAGGTGCTGTCTCTATGACCAGTTCATCATGAATCTGAAGTATGAGCCGTGACTCAAGCTTTTCCTTTTTCATTCGGAAAAAGACATTTATCATGGCGATCTTCATAATATCTGCCGCAGTTCCCTGAATGGGCGCATTCATGGCTACTCTTTCTCCAAACTGCCTGAGATTGAAATTGCCTGACTTAAGCTCCGGTATGGGCCTTCTTCGCCCGAAAAGTGTCTCGCTGTAGCCTTTTGCCCTGGCATCTGCAATAGCCTTTTCCTGATAGGCTTTAACCCCGGGATAAGTCTCGAAATATTTTTCCATATAGTCTTTGGCTTCGCCAACGGAAATTGACAGATCCTGAGAAAGTCCAAAGGAGCTGATACCGTATACTATTCCAAAGTTAACCGCCTTGGCGTTTCTTCTCTGAAGGGGCGTAACCTCTTCAAAAGGTACATGGAACACCTTGGACGCCGTCATACTGTGAATATCACTTCCTTCACGGTAAGCAGCTATAAGCCCCGGATCCTCCGACATATGAGCCAGGATCCTAAGTTCTATCTGGGAATAGTCCGCATCAGAGAAAAGATATCCCTCTTTTGGAACAAATACCTTTCTGATGAGCCTTCCCTCTTCCGTCCTCATTGGAATGTTCTGAAGATTGGGCTCTGTTGAGCTGATCCTTCCGGTTGCGGTTATGGTCTGATTAAAGCTTGTATGAATCCTTCCGTCCGCCTCAATAAATGCAGCAAGTCCGTCTGCGTAGGTGGACTTTAACTTTGCAAGGCCTCTGTATTCAAGAATATCTTTTACTATCTTATGCTCAGGAGCAAGCTTTTCAAGTACATCCGCAGCGGTGGAATAACCTGACTTTGTCTTTTTCTCCGCAGGGAGTCCAAGCTTTTCAAAAAGTATCTCTCCAAGCTGCTTGGGAGAGTTTATATTAAATTCGCAGCCTGCGGCTTCGTAGATTAGCTTCTCAAGCTCATTTATCCTGACCTGGAGGCCGTCGCCGTAGGTTTTTAGCTCATCTCTTTTTGCAATTATGCCTTCTTTTTCCATGGCATAGAGTATATAAGAAAGAGGCATCTCGATATTGTAAAAGAGATTCTCCATTCCTGTCTTTTTAAGTCCTGCCCTGATAAGAGGCGCAGCCATTCTGCAAATGTAGGAAAGCTTGCAGACATAGGTCGAAATTTTGCCCTCATCGGCATCTTTCAAAGCGCCCTTCCCAAAAAGGTCTGATAGCTTTTCAATATTCATATCAAGGTATTCTTTTGCAATATCCCCGGGCAGATAGTCATTTTTAAGAGGATTTAAAAGATATGCCCCTATGAGCACGTCAAAGCAGCGCACCTCGCTCTCATAGGAAGTGCCGTTGTCATAGCCAAAATCTCTTTTTTCTATTTCAAAAGGCTCAAATATCCGATAGGCGCTCTTGATATCAAAGGTCGAAATATTGCAGGTATTTGAAAGTTCTTTTAAAAGACGCCCTATCTCATCGGCTGTTACAAATCCCCTGACAGGGATGTAATAGCCCTCTTCATCGTCAAAGCATATGGAAACACCAAGAATATCCTTTTCCTTGGTGCCATCACCTGAAACGCTGTCTGTAAGGACATAGCAGCCAAGGTACTCATCCTTTTTGCCCCCAAGGCGCTCCCCGGCTTTTTTGAATATATCCTGAACCAGCAAAAAGTCATTTACAACAGTGGTTTTCAGATTAAATACCGCTCCGGCGCCGCCACCTGTGTATTTGCCATAAAGACCTTCAAGAACCGAAGAAGCTTCTCCGCTGCAGGAGATGTTGCAGTCATCCCCGAATGCCGCCGTAAGATCAGCGGACAAGCGGCTTATCTGACTCCTGACAGCTTCCGTGCAGGTATCAAAAGAAGCCTTGTCAAAGGAAACAGTAACCGTATCATACTGCCCGCTCTTAACAAGGCTTATTATCTTATATAATGCGCCGCAGATGCCTCCGATATGATCCCCCTCAGGATCAAAGGTATCGGGAAGCGCATAAAAAGCATCTTTTATTAAGTTGTCCCCCTGGATTAAAAAGCTCTTTTCAGACATAAACCACCAACAAATACGCTATATTATAATGCAACGGCAAGGAGAAGACACACGCCTGCAAGCGCGGCAACCGCTATCTGGAGGCAATAGCTCATATACACCAGATATTTGCGCTTTTTAAGCCTTCTGGATGCATCCTTAAGCATTGAGTCAAGCTCCATCCTAAGGTTAAAGGTGTTGCCGTCCTCAAGCCTCTTCATACCCACCTTTACAAGGAACTGAATAGTCAGCTCTTCCCTGCATTCGTTGCAGTTTTCCACATGGGCAAGAAAATCCGACAGATCCCTGTTATCAAGATCGTCATCCAAAAAAAGCGGTATCAGTTTTTCAACTTCTTTGCAGGTCATTTCCATAGTCTTCTACATGTTGTGCTTCAAAAACACAATTATTCATCTTTTTATACAACATATAGCATACATCAAACGGCCGTCTTTATCAATATTTTTATCCCTCTCTAAGCTCTATCGCAAGCCCTACTACCTTCTTTGCTCCGTCGTAGGTTCCGGCGACTTTGTTTGCCACTATGCACCCGCACATTTCTTCCAAAAGATTTGTTTCAAGAAACTGGTCAAGCATCTGAATGGTATGAGGAATATCCCTGCACTCAAGGGTTCCGTCTCCGATCTCCGCAGAGTGGATGGCTCCCCACATCTCATGCTTGCCGACTCTTTTTATAAAGAGCTTGGGAACAGGATAAAATGCAAGCTCGCTTGGCTTTGTCACAAGTACGTCCGCACTTCTCATAAGAAGATTGGTGGTGTACACTGCCTTGAAAATATCCTTGTGCCAAAAGCCGTGAATACCTGTAACTTCCACATTCTCATTAAGAGCCGTCTCTGAAAAAGCAAGGGTATCTTCCCAGTTGTCCATATGCTCCGTTGAAAGCTCCTTCATGCCGGGGATCTCTTTTATAAGCTCACCCCACACATTTCTGTAGTCACCCACATTCACATAAAGAGCCGCTTTTCCGTCTTTGATCATTGGCATAAGGTGCTTTATAATCTCCGCAAAGATCTCCTTCTGAGCTCCGGCTCCGCCGATGGTCAAAAGAAATCTCATGGGCTGTTTGTGTTTCTTTCTGTTTATTCTTGCTTCGCAGTCCTTTTCAATATTGCTCACAAGCTCGTAGTCAATGTAATGACCTGTATAAACAAGGCTGTCCTGGGGCATGGGCTTTAAGACCTTTTTCTTTGCCATACCGTTTAAGATGCGGTATCCCATGTAAGCATTTCTACACTGGATGGTATGAACGCTTCCCTCAGATAAGTGAAGGGCCATGGGCCAGTTATCGGGGATCGCATTTACAACATACTTCATACCCGCATGGATCGCTGCCTGAGCAGGCCATACGTGGGTTGCGATAACAGGAACGTCCTTGGGAACATTTCTGTATACCGGTGCCATAAGCTCGGCGTTTTTCTGATCTGCGCTGTTATAGGAAAGAGCTCTGAAGCCCTCGTAATTGGTAGGCTCCCAAACCAGCTTGTTGAATATGGGATTTTTTGAAAGACGCGATCCCAATGAATAAAGGTCGTTCTGTGCGCTGATCACCTTGGTGCAGGTGGTCTCTTTGTAGGAATTAAGATCCATCCAGTAAGGAGTATAGCCAAGGTGATGAGCATAAGAAGCCATCGCCATGGAAATACGGTAATGACCAAAGCCCATTCTGATATTACCGACGATGATACCCTTGTCTGTGTCTATACTGCCGCCGCAGTCCTGTGTTCCTATCTCGATGTTCTTTACTCCAAGAAGATTTCCGATAACTCCGTTATCCCTGACGCTTACCTTGTAATCCACATCCTTGTCGTCACCATATTTTGCAGCAAATTTTCTTTTGGACTTCAGGGCTTTTTTATAATCCCCGTCGCTTAAGACATTGCCAAAAATCACTTTTGATCTGTCTGTCATATTCACATCCGTTCCGCCATATACAGGCTTTTTTACATAAAAATAATGCAATCAAGGAAACCGAAATATTATCTCAAAGTTTCCACGATTACATACTAATATAAAGCGCTTCTCATTACAAGAAACGCTTTTTACAATTTTCGTTTCCCCGTTTTGTGCAAATTGACTTATACTACGGCAACTATGGAAAGACCTCTGTTTGCCGCAAGGTCAATGAACTGCTCGCCGCACTTGATAACGGGCATTGCAAGATGATTGGGATTGATAAAGATGATATCGCCGGTAAGACCGTTGTTGAGCATAACACGGTTAGCGATAAAGGTGTTCACGATATTACTAAGGAACGTGAGTATTACATTGGGATCGTATTTTTCGATACCGTTATTCTCAAACTGGGAAATAACAGTGAAAGGACAGATTTCATCCCTGTAGCTCCTTCTGGATGTGAGCTCGTCGTAAACATTGGCAACGGTAACGATGGACGCGATCTCGTCGATCTTTTCCCCTTTGATATGGAAGGGGAATCCGGAGCCGTCTCTGAGCTCATGGTGCATAAGGATACAGTTTTTGATGTGGTCATCTATATCAAGGTCCTTAACCAGGTCATAACCTTTGATAACATGCTCGTTAAGGGCCCTTCTTTCAAGATTGGAAAGCTCTTCTTTTTTGTTGAGAAGCTCTTCCGGATAAAGAGTCTTGCCTATGTCATGGAGAAGTCCGCCTGCAGTTGCAAGATAGATCTTGTCCTCGGGAAGCCTCATCCATGTAGCGATGGTATTGGCGATAAGAGAAACGTTAAGACTGTGCATATATACTGCATCACTGTTGTCCCTAAGATTGTGGAGCATGTCAAAAATACCTGCTGTTCCGCCGGCCTCAACAAAGAGATGGTAAACAGGGTCGGTAAGCTTGTTGACATCAAGCTCCATGGTGCCGTTGGCGATCATCCTAAAGGACTCTTCCAGCGCATCAGCGTTTTCCTCGATATGCTGTTTAAACTTTACGAAATCCTCTGTGGTCCTGAGTTTCTCGGAATAAGACAAAGTGGTGGGTGTACCGGGTGCCTTCTTGGGAACCTCCCTCTTTTCATCCTCCACAAAGATATTGTAAAGAGAATACAGGCGTATCCTCTCGATATCCCTCTCATCAAGAACTGTCCCCTTAGGAAGGACCAGTCTGTCATCCAGGGTGTAAATGTTTTCAGATACCACAAGTCCGGGTTCTAGTTTATCAACAGATACCAGTTTCATATGCTTCCCCACATTCTATAGTAAAAAAAATATACTGTAACAACATTATAACAAAAAATCTGCCGTCTTGTCATAATAAAAATACTCCCGAGCAAATCGGGAGTATTTTATGATTTAGATCTTTATAAGTTCGTAGTCTCTTGTGCCAAGTCCGATCTTCTCTCCGTGCTCGAGAGTCTCCTTCCACTTAACGTTGGGGTTGGAATCAAGGAAGTGATCGTGGTGATGATGCCAGTTTTCCTTTGCAAGATTGTCCCCAAGCTGGCTGTTGCGTATAGGCTCTGCAGCAAGGCAAAGATCGGCGCATGCCTGATCGATGGCTACAGGGTCAAAAGATGCCAGCATGCCGATATTGGGCAGGATAGGCGCATCATTTTCTCCGTGGCAGTCGCAGTTGGGAGAAACGTCCATAATAAGGCTGATGTGGAAGGTAGGCTTTCCTTCGCAGATCGCAGCGGTGTACTCTGCCATCTTGCAGCAAAGAGCTTCTTTTGCGCTTCCCTGCTGAGCACTGATAGCATCAAAAGCACAGGCTCCTATGCAGCGTCCGCAGCCTTTGCAAAGATCCTGATCGATAAAAGCCTTGCCTGTATCATAAGAAATAGCATCAGAACCGCACTCTCTTGCGCAGATACGGCAGGTTCTGCAAAGCTCAGGATCTACAATGGGCTTTCCGTCATTGTGCTGCTGCATCTTGCCGGCACGGCTTCCGCCGCCCATGCCGATATTTTTGATAGCACCGCCAAAGCCTGTCATCTCATGACCTTTAAAATGAGACAATGAAATGATCACATCAGCATCATAAAGAGCTCGTCCTATCTGAGCTTCTTTGCAGTATTCTCCGTTCGGAACAGGAACAACAGCTTCATCGGTACCTTTAAGTCCGTCAGCGATTATTACATAGCATCCCGTAGTAACGCTGTTAAAGCCGTTGACCTCTGCGTTATAAAGGTGGTCGACAGCGTTTTTGCGGCTTCCGGGATAAAGTGTATTACAGTCTGTAAGGAAGGGCTTTCCGCCAAGCTCTTTTATGACATCTGCCACTGCCTTTACATAATTGGGTCTGATATAGGAGAAATTGCCAAGTTCTCCGAAATGCATCTTTATGGCAACAAACTTGCCATCAAAATCAATGTTTCCGATACCTGCTTTTTTTATGAGCTGCTGGAGCTTTACTCCCTGGCTCACATCAAGCCTCGTTCTGAAATCAGTAAAATAAACCTTTGCCTTCTCCATTAAGAAACCTCCGTTTTTACTCAAACAAATTCATGCACAACTTAATTTTAGAATGGGCAAATGTATATTACAAGCATAAAAAAATCCCCTAACCGATACGGTTAGGGGAGTGCCGGCAGTGGGACTTGAACCCACACGTGGTTACCCACAACAGATTTTGAGTCTGCATCGTCTGCCATTCCGACATGCCGGCATGTGAAATGAGCAAGCTATGTTAGTATAGCACAGGTGGGTAACCACTTCAAGACATATAAAATTTAGTTGATCTCGTCTGTTGTTCCGTCCTTTTTGACTACTTCAAGTCTGCATCCAAGTCCGAATGCTGCTACGGAACCTGCGATAAGAGCCCAGGGTGCAGCTGTAAGTCCAATGATTCCGCCGACGATACCCACGTTAACGGGAACGCTGAATACTACTTCATCACCCTTCTTGATCTGGATCCTGTCAACGTTTCCTTCCTCAACCTTCTTTTTAAGCTTATCCATAGCATCATTGATATCTTCACTGATATCTTTTGTATCAGGTCTGATAAGCTTAATTGCTGCATCAACATCTCCGTCGGTCTTTAAGAGAGCTTCTTTGGCTGCCATGTATTCAACGCCTGTCTGCTCCATTACTTTTTCAACAGCTTCCAATGTAATATTCATATCCTTTTCTCCTTTCATTCATCAGGCTCTTGATAAAAGACTTACGAGCCCAACCACCAACAGTACCGGCAATGCCACATATACAAGTCCGCCGACTACAAGTGATATAAGGATCAGCGGAAGGAACACCAGAGAAAATATAACTCTGAAAATGCTCCAGCTTGCTCTGAAAGCAAAGCCAATCATTTTTCCGAAGATAATAAAGAAAAATATAGTAAAAAGCAGCGACAACATGATCCTTCACCTTCCTTTCGTAACAACCATTGTCATCATGTGCTCTTGTATGAATACATTTTATCGTCGAAGGAACGTGGAATATATCGTTTATGTTGCAAAAACAAAAGCCCTATTTTGCCGATTATGAAAAAAAGACATCCGAAGATGTCTTTTAATTCATTCATAATGCTAATTTTTCGCTTATCATATCCCATCCGCTGCAGCGAAGGAAATTATCTCCCGGCAGTTCGCATTCATGATTCCAGGGTCTATCGATGACCATGACCTTAAGATCAGGCAGGTGATCAAAGAACTTAAACGCCATGGGCGAGTCCTCAATAGCAATATCAAAATGCATCTTATAATAATCTTCCAGTTCAAGATTGAAATCGCTGTTTTTGATAAATGAGTCCCTGCCGTATTTATTCAGAGTATAGAGAGGTGCACGCTCAAGACCGTGCTCGTTGAGCCATTGCCTTGAAGCATCATAGGCGCTGAAAGGTCGGCCTGTTATGACAAAAACCTCATGTCCAAGGTCGATCCACTCATTTAAAGTCTCTATAGCTCCGGGAGTCTCCTCGTAGGAAAGAAGCACTTCCGGCGTATGACCTTCAAGCATCATCTTCTCATACTCTTCATCCGTAAGATCAAAGGACTTTTGAAGGTTAAAAAAGCGAACCTCCTCATAAGGAACATCTTTTCCGAAAAGTCTCTTTACCAGATCCGTAAATGCCACTGCCGTTTCGCACAGACAATCGTCAAAATCCACATAAATCCTCATAATAAACCGCCTTATAAAGTATTTGTCAGTATCAGTGCTATACCTGAGACTATCAGCATGATGATAACCAGCTTTTTTACGCCCCTGTCATCGATCCTGCCGGCGCAGAACATTCCCGCCAAAAGCCCCACCAGCATAAAAGGAGCCAGAGTAAATGCTCTTTTTATCGCATCAATTGTTATAATCCCATAGATACCGTAAAGAATCAATCGAAAAGTGTTCTCTATAAAAAACACGGTGCAGATATTGGCTTTGAAAGCTCCGGCGTTGTCCGTAGTCCTTCCGATATATGCCCCAAGCAAAGCTCCCACTCCGTATAGGCCACACAAAAATCCGGACAAAATACCTATTACAGTCAAAAGAACCCTGGAGGGCTTTGCTTCTTTTTTTGACAATTCCCTAAGAAGCATTTCCAAGCCAACCAGTATCACCAGCACTCCGAAGATGATCTTTACCAGCGTGATATCGGCTTTTTTCAGGAAAAGAACTCCGGCAAGGCTTCCGGTTATCACCATCAGCGATAGCGGAATGCATACTTTCGGATTTATGGATCTGCGCTCTTTGAAACTGATGATCAGATTGGACGGATATCCAAGGATAAGTTCCACGGGAGATATGTTTATATTGGATGCGCCAAAGCTTAGTATCGATGTAAAAACAAGTGTATTAGCAAAACCGCATAAGCCCTTAACAAAAAAGGCGCAAAGGGTTGCAACTATCCAAAAACCCATTTATTACTTACCTCCGGGAATATATATCTGTACATTATACACTCAAAGAGGCATCTCTCAAAGTACAGTACATATTATTATCCTCCATGTAAGTATCAAAGGTCCCGATAACGCAGATATCATCTCCTTCCTGCGGATAGTCCTCAGGATATGAGTAATCATCCGTAAGTATGAACTCAATTCCCTGGGAACAGCAGGCTGTGGCGTCGGATATGAAACAGCAAAAGTAACGCTTGCCCGTAGCCTCATCAAAGTAGGGAACATACTGGCCTTTCATTTTTATCACCTTGCCCTTGTAGCTGTCAGGCATGATCATCATGTTGTAGACTTCAGAGTAAACCATGGTGCTTGATAAGAGCGTAAGGTCGACATCTATTCCGCTATCCTGCATTGTTTCTTCCGGTTCCAAGAATTGCACTTCTGAAACATCTTCAGTTTCTGCCAAACCCGGCTCTGTTTTTTCTATCGGTTCTTTTCCTGTATTTTCCTGCGTTTGTTCTGTCTCTGCCTTTTCTACAGTTTCAAACTCAACAGCCTTGCTGGCATCCTCGTTGCTCTTCCCGCAGCCAAGGATCATTATTGTAATAGCCATCAACTGCAGCCGACATATCATCCTCTTTTTCACGCCCTTACTCCTCTCCTGACAACTCCCGCCAAACAGCATACGCCGAAGGCCACCGCATCTGCCGCTACGATCGTAGAACCCACAGGGGTTCCCGCAAGGATAGATATCAGCATTCCGATAAGAGCGCAAGCCACGGAAAGAACAGCTGAAAAGACAGTCACAGCCTTGAAATTGCAAAAAAGCCTCATGGCGGAAAGCGCAGGAAAGATCACAAGAGCTGAGATCAGAAGGGACCCTACAAGATTCATTGCAAGAACAATTATCACCGCGATCACAACAGCAACAAGAAGGTTTATGGGATCAACCTTTGTTCCCACTGCCCTTGAAAATTCCTCATCAAAGGTCACTGCAAATATCCTGTTATAAAAAAGGACAAAAATAAGTACTACGACCACTGACAGAACAACGCAAAGCCTCACCTCTCCCGCAGTAAGAGTAAGGATTGATGTGGATCCGAACAAGGTACTGCAAACATCACCTGTAAGATTCGATGAGGTGGAAAAGATATTCATAAGCAGATATCCAAATGCCAGCGCACCCACAGATAACATGGCGATGGCAGCATCACCCCTGATTTTTGCACTTTGCCCTGTTTTTAAGAGCATCACGGCGCATATGATAGTAACAGGCAGTATTATGATCATCTTATTTGTAAGCCCGACCACTGTAGCAACAGCCATGGCGCCGAAAGCCACATGTGACAGTCCGTCTCCTATATAGGAAAACCTCTTAAGAACCAGCGTCACCCCAAGAAGAGATGAGCACAAAGCTATCAGCACACCTACCACAAGAGCGTATCTCACAAAAGGATACTGCATATAAAGCGTCATCTTTTCAAGCATAATGCATTTCCCCCTCTCCGTACTGCCTAAGAAAAGCCTTTCCGGCTTCACTTTTCAGATAATCTTCTTTGCTTCCGAAAAACAGTTTTTCGCCAATATGCAGAATATGATCCGCATATCTTACTGCGGCGTAAATATCGTGAGAGATCATTATGATGGTAACGCCCTCTTTATTCAGTTTTTCTATCAGATCGTACATCTTTGCCGTGACATTCGGATCAAGCCCGGCTACAGGCTCATCCAAAAGAATTGCATCTTTTGCAGCACACAGTGCTCTTGCCAAAAGCACCCTCTGCTGCTGTCCTCCGGAAAGCTCTCTGTACGGACGATCCTTTAGATCAAAGATCTCCATACGCTTCATGTTTTTATCCGCCAGCTCTTTTTCAGCTCTGTTATAAAAGGGCCTTAGGCCGCAGCGCCCCTGGCATCCGGAGAGAACAATCTCTCTCACGGATGCAGGGAAATCCTTTTGGATAACAGTCTGCTGCGGAAGATAACCTATTTCTCTGGCTTTGAGCCCATCCCCAAAACATATCTGCCCGTCTATGGGGGTCTTAAGTCCCAGAATGGTCTTCATAAGAGTTGATTTGCCGGATCCGTTTTCACCGACAATGCACAGATAATCCCCGGCATTAACGGTGAAGTTTAAATGCTCTGCTATTGCATGTCCGTCATATCCAAGACACAGATCTGTAGCAGTGATCAAAGCCATAATACATCCTCCTTACAAAAAGCTCAGTTAAGCGCTTCTGTCAGCACCTTCAGGTTTTCTTCCATGATCCCAAGATAGGTACTTCCGTTTTGCACGTCCTTTGAAGTGGTTGCCTGCATGGAATCCATGGTCAGTATCTTCTGATCTTTGTTTTCCGTATTCTGCACTATGGTCTCTGCGATCTTGTGATCCTCTCCTTCGATGGTCATAACAGTTGAAAGAGAAAGCTCGTCCACCTTGTTTGCAAGAAAAGATATTGTTTCAAAGCTTGCCTCGGTTTCAGCGCTGCAACCTACAAATGCCGCATAGTATGAAAGGCCGTAGTCATCAACCAGATATCTGAAGGGGAATCTGTCTCCGAAAAGAACTGTATCCTTGGAAGCCTTGGCTACTGCATCCCTGTACTTTTTATCCAGGTCATCCAGCTTTGAAACATAAGCTTCTCCATTTGCCTTATAGCTTTCTGCGTTATCTTTATCAATGGTCTGAAGAGCCTTTGAGATACAATCTGTCAGCTTTGCTGCGTTTTGAAGAGACAGCCATACGTGTTCGTCATACTCGACTTCCTCCTCTTCGCCTTCCTCTTCTTCCTCTTCTTCACCCTCCATGCCTTCTACGACTTCCTCTTCTTTTACGCTGTCCCCCAGCACGTCAAGAAGATCTATCACAACCATATCCTTGTTGGTAGCTTCTTTTAGGGCATCCTCAACCCATTCATCAGACTCACCGCCAACGTAGATAAAAAGATCACAGCCGGAGATCTTCATAATGTCTTCAGCAGTAGGCTGATAGCTGTGAAGATCAACACCGTTATCAAGAAGCATGGTTACTTCGGCGTCACTCGCCTTGTCGCCAAGAATATTCATAACCCAGTCATATTCAGGGAAAATTGTGGTAACTATCTCAAGCCTGTTTTCGGCCGACGCTGTAGAAGCATCCTTAGAAGTGCATGCACAAAGAGAGCTGACCATTAATATGGCAGCCACAAGAACTGATATATATTTTTTCATAATTAAAATATCCTCCGATTTTTTATGATATGTACGCATTAAAAAATTGAGGAATTTAATTATTCATTCGAACCTTTGAGGAAACAAGTGTATCCGAAACGGATACAAAGTAAGAAGCAACTACTTTACTGAAAATAAGGACAACAGGAAGAATCCCTGCTGACATGAATAAAAAGCCGCCTCCGGCGCCACTTAAAATATTCTCACACTGCTGGATGCAGGCACAGACAGGACAGTTATGACCTGAGCAGTGGTGATCGGCATGAGATACAACAAAGTGAGCAGAAAACATCACAACAAAAAGCACCATAACAGCTATGATGCCTGCAAAGATCCTGTTAAGTTTTCTGTTTCCGTTATATTGCAATTATCTCTCCGATCCGGATATGCTCTGTCAACATCCTGCAAAGAAAGTAATGAACATCATAAGGCAAAAGAACACTGCAAAGGATATGGTTCCTTTATCGGAATGCTCTCCGGTATGCATGGAAGGTATGTTCTCCTCCAAAACAAGGAAGGCTATGGCGCCTCCTGTAAGTGCCATGGTAAAAAGAAGTATCCCGGGGAAAGCAGTTACAAGTATCATCATGACGATACCAAGAAGCGGTTCAACAACTCCGGAAACCACTCCCATAAGGAAAGATTTACCCTTTTCTTCGCCGCCTGATCTGATAGGTCTTGAAACAAAAATCCCTTCCGGAATATTCTGAATAGCTATTGCAATTGTAAGGGCAAAGGCTGCCGTAAGAGAAACTTCTTTTGCTCCGTTAAGAGCACCTGCAAACATTATTCCGATGGCCATTCCTTCCGGAACATGATGGATAACCTCTGAAAGCATCACCTTAAAAGAATATTTAAGGTCGCTGGAAGGTCCTTCCTCTGCATTTGTAAAAGCATGCGTATGAGGAACAGCCTTATCAAGCAGATATTGAAAGCCTATACCAAGGATAAAGCCTGAAGCTGCGACTATTACCTTCCCCTGAAGGATCGATGGATACAGTAAAGTCCACATGGAACAGGCCATCATAATACCGCCTGCCATGCCCATAAGTGCTAGTCTGAAGCCCTCTTTTATCTCTCCATCCGAAACAAATACCAGGGCAGAACCAAGGACAGTTCCGGCAAAAGGAATGAGAAGTCCGAAGAGAACATCTCCGTTTCCCATAAATTCCAGAACACCAAGGTGCTCAAGAAGGATCTTAAGTCCTATGAAAATAAGTACAAAGCCTCCGGCAGCTTCCGCTCCCGACTTAAACCTGGTTCCGAAAGCATTGCCGATCTTAACGCCAAAGCAGGAAAATACAAAGGTTGTCGCCATAATGATAAGGCAACCGATAATCGTATTTATAAGGGCAGGAGCATCCACCAGCGCTACAGGAACCGCCACAAAAGTGATGCCTACTGCAAGTGCATCAATGGATGTTGCTACCGCAAGGATAAACATTGATTTTACGTCAAAGCCCGCACGAGTCTCCTCTTCTTCTGAAGAAAAGGCCTCTCTTAACATATTTACTCCAATGATGGAAAGGAGTATGAATGCCAGCCACGGAGCTACCTTGTTTATTATAAACTCAAGCCTTGCTCCTAAAATATATCCGATAAAAGGCATAAGTCCCTGGAAGAAACCAAACCACACACCGCATAAAAGCACCTGTTTGGCTCCGGCTTTCTTTGTTTCAATTCCTTTGCATATGGAAACCGCAAAAGCATCCATGGAAAGCCCGACTCCAAGGAACAGCAGTTCAATCAATCCCATAATAAAATCTCCTCAAACCTAACGGGAACCACTTAGTCATTATGCCCTTTTAATAAATATTTCGCAAGGCTGCAATTTTAATTATATTTTATAACCGGCTCGATCTTCTTTGAGATCACTACTGCCAGTGCAAGCTTTAAAAGATCAGGTATTATAAAGGGAAATACGCACCAGCCAAGGACTGTTAAAAGGCCAACTTCTCCGCTGCTCTTCATATAAACATGCATAAACCAGGCAGTTCCGAAGGCATAGCAAACCGCAAGTCCGATCACAAGTGCTGCAATTTTAATGACAATGCTCTTTTTGAAAAATTTTGTCATTACAATATAGATAAGTCCGATAAAAAGAAATCCCCAGATGTATCCGCCTGTATTTCCCAAAAGGATTCCGAATCCTCCGGTAAACCCTGCAAAAACAGGTACTCCAACTGCTCCGAGAAGCACATAAACAAGCGTTGCAACGGTTCCTCTTTCTCCTCCCAAAAGAATTAATACAAAAAATACCGCAAAAGTCTGAAGTGTAAAGGGAACTGCTGTAGGTATGCTGATCCAGGAACATATGGTTATCAGCGCCGCGCCGATGGCAATATATACCAGATCCGATACCTTTGAATTTCTTCTTGTCTTAACTGCTACTTCACTACTCATGATGTCTCATCCTCCAACAATTTATTGCATTTATGATCTGTAGCTTCACAAATGCAAGTATGAAGGTAGCACAACAAAAATAGATTGTCAACCATCTGTATCATCTAGGTTGACAATCTATAATTTTCTCAATTATCTTTGCTATAAGCGCGTTCTTTGAAACAGTGGCTTTTCCAGTATCAAAGAGGCTTGAAGCCCGCTCTTTTACATCTTTTGGAAAGCGGTTTATATCCGAGTCAAAGTTTATTCCGATCCCCGCAACGATCCACTGAAGTGTATCGCTGTCAAACTCACTTCCAGACTCCAGCAAAATCCCGCAGATCTTTTTGCCGTCAACATAAAGGTCATTTATACCGTCTATGTAGGGCCTGATACCTGTAAGCTCGGTAATGGCGCTTATAACGGCATTTCCGATATCAGTGGTAACGGTTTTGCTGTCAACACTTGAAAGGGATTCAGGCCTTAATATAATGCTCATATAAAGGCCGCCTGCGGGTGAAAAGAAAGTATGGTCCTTTCTTCCTCTTCCTCCTGTCTGAGTTACAGCAATGATCACTGTCCCGTGAGAAGCTCCCTTCATTGCCAGCTCTTTTGCCTTGTTGCTGGTGGAATCAAGGCTCTCATATACCAGTATCTCGGATTTATTCAGTTTTTCCGGGAGCCCTGCTCTTATCCCTGCAACGGAAATGATGTCACTATTACCTGTAAGCTTATAGCCCTTGTTGCTTACAGCTTCAATCAAATAGCCCTTTTCACGCAGGTCTTTTATGGCTTTCCATACAGCATTCCTTGAAACGCCGCACTGACCCGCCATCTCTTCACCGGAAATATAGGTATCTTTATTGGATTCAAGTGTAAAAAGTACTTTTTCAGATGTACTCATAGTTATCCTTATAAGTCTGTTTTAGAAAGAATTTCCGGGTCATTGTACAGAAACAACCGTATATCCCAGTCCTTCTATCTCTTTTATCAAAATATCATCATCAACTTCTTTTTCATACTGAACAACAGCCTGCTTCTTTTTAAGGCTGAGCTTTGCCGAAACGCCATCGATCCTGTTAATTGTACGCTTTACACGGTTTGTACAGTTTTCGCAGTGCATTCCGTCGATCTTAAACACTTTGGTTTTGATAACAGGACCCGAAAGCTTTTTATCAGGCTCTTTTACGGTTTTTCCGCCGCCTCCGCAGCAGCCACCTTCGCCTTTAAAGTGCTTTATGGAACCTCTGAGAGCCAAAAGCAAAATGATGATAAGTATGCTGATGATAATGATATTTGTTTGCATTAAATTAACCTCCACCGTTGAAAAACTTTATCAATATATTTTTATTCTTCATCTCTTACGTTATCAAGAGCATCCGAAATGATCTTTTCATCGTGCCAGAACATGATGCCCGTTCCAATCCATGCTCCCGCGTAAACAACCACAAATATGACAGAGATCAGAATGAATCCCTGGGCTTTGTTATACCAGTGGAACAGCTTTCCAAAAGCCATGATGATCACATACATAAGCACAAAATGGATCAGTGTAAGAACATTGATCCTGAAAACCGAAGGAGCCTTGTCATATAAGTCGCCGTATAAAAGAAGTACCGTTACCACACTGCAGCAAAAGCTTGCCACCACTATGGATCCCGGTGTGTACCAGTCAAAGCACCATTCATTGGTTCTCATTATAAAAAGACCGTACAGGCTTACCACGCACAGTACCAAAAAACTTACAAGCATTGTCTGTTGCATTATGACCTTAATCTTTTTCATATCACAGTCCCAACCTTTTCTTCATCTCTTTTACATAGCTTCTTGTAATGAGGATTTCCTCTCCGTTTAAGAGGATCGCCCTCATTCTGGCATTGGTCTCAGCCTTGATGCTTTTGATCTTTCTGATGTTGCAGAGCATGGACTTGGAGCACCTAAAGAACCTGAAGTCCAGCTCTTTTTCTATCTCATAGAGCCGGCTTCTGATCTCAAAGCAGTCATCCTTGGTATATGCAAAGCACTTATCGTCAACGGTCTCAATGTAATAAATCTTGGAAATAGGACAGGGAATACTCTCCCCGTCCTTTACTCCAAGAATTATCTGCTCACCGTTTTCCAAAAGCCCCATTGCAGTATCTATGGCTGTTGTACGGCCATGTGCATAGATCTGCGCATATTCACTTTCTTCCTGTGAAATCTTATGAAATGTGACTTTCACTTTTTCTCCCCTTTATCTTTTGTTGTATACGCCGGGATAAATGATCTTTATAGCAAGAATAAACGCTACTGTTACCATTATTATATATATAACGGTCTGATTCAATGACCAAGTTGAAGATCCAAGCTGTGTATTAAATGAAAAGATACTTCTCATGGCTTCCGAAAACGCTCCGTTGTCCACACCGCCTATGCTCTCATCCATGTGTTTCAAAACTCCGCCGGTTAAGATATTTCTGATAAGTATTGTGATGCCGGTTGCAGGAATGAGATTGCAGGTATTTTGTATGGTCTTGCTAAACTCCGACAAAGGAAGGTAAGCACCAACTATAAATCCCGATACTGCTGAGATGATTCCCATAAATGCGCTGCAGGTTCCCATTTTTCTAAAGAACATCATGATAAGAGTAAAGATCGCTGTAGCTGATACTGTTCCAATAAATACCACCAAAAGAAGTGCTACTATATCCATAAGTCCAAGGTACATGGTGCCCTGCATAAGGAGTACGACCACTCCGATAAGCAGAACCACCGCTGTCTGTACAAATGCAGAAACAACAGCTGCAAGGAAATATGAAAGGATTATCTGAGATCTTTTTACAGGAGTTGCGATCATATCAAAATAAACCTTCTCTTCCCTGTCCCTAACGATGGTTTCAAGAGCATTGTAGGGAATTGTGATAAGCGCCGTGCTGATGATACCCGTAAGGAGCAGCCCGTTTACAAACTGATCCATGTCTTTTGCGGATACGAAGTTTTCAAGCCCTTTGGCTGCGCTTTCAAGTGAAGAAAGGAACGTGCCCTTCAAAAACAAAATGTAAAGAATAAGTATTATAAGGGGTGTGAGCATCGAGAAAAAGATCGAGCCCTTGTCGTTTAAATACACCAGTATATTTCTTTTTGTAAGTCCCATGAGTTCTCTTATTTTAAGCATTGCAGTTCACCAGTTCCTTTCCTGTAAGTGTTAAAAATACGTCATCCATTGTGCCTTTTATTACTTCAAAATCCTTTATAAGATCTCTGTTATTCCAGACAAATTCCATCATGTTATCATCAAAGGCTATGTTGTAATGATCGGCTTCGTAGCTGTAGTTTGGAGCAGTCAGGCTTTCTATGAGCCTCTTGTTTTCATCACATTCGTTCGTATACCAGATAAGCTTCTTGCCTGTGTATCTGCTCTTAAGCTCAGCAGGTGTTCCCTCAGCGATGATATTTCCTTTGTCCATGATCACTACGTTGTCGGCTTCCGCTGTCTCTTCCATGTAGTGGGTTGTAAGGAAGATCGTCAGATTCTCATTTTTCCTAAGGTGATTTATGTAGTCCCAGACCATCTTGCGGGACATGGGATCAAGTCCGGTTGTGGGTTCGTCCAAAAAAAGAATGTCCGGCTTATGGATCAGCGCCCTTGCAATGTCTGTTCTTCTTCTCTGTCCTCCTGAAAGATTTCCGTATTTTCTGTTCCAGATATCTTCAAGATCAAACTCTTCCCAAAAGAGCTTTAACCTTTCCATTATCTCTTTTTTACTGTATCCGTAGTACGCTCCCCTTGTAAGAAGGTTTTGCTTTACTGTAAGGTTACCGTCCAGCACGGAACTTTGGAAAACTATTCCGATGGATTTTCTTATGGCATCATCTTCTTTTCCAAGCTCATGTCCCATGACAACTGCTTTTCCGGAAGTCTTTTGAAGGATGGTGCTCAGCATGTTGATGGTGGTTGATTTTCCTGCACCGTTTTCTCCAAGGAATGCAAAGAGCTGACCCTGATCTACTTCAAATGAAATATTATTAACTGCCGTCATGTCGCCGTACTTTTTGTAAAGTTCATTTACTTCGATCGCTTTTTTCATTTCTGACCTCTTTCGTATTTTTTTGATTTAATTCTGTATCTGAAACAGATATTAACTCATTTCCGAAAGGAAAAAAGCGAAATGGCGGTGAGTTGCACTTTTCAAAAGGTGAAATGCAAAAAAGCGGCCAAAACATTGTTTTGATCGCTTCAAATAATTATGATTCAGATTCAAGATATCCTTCAAGAACGCTCTTTTTTACGCCATGATCCTTATAAGCTATGATAGTCGAAAGATTTACATTTTCGACGCTCTTGAATATATTGGATTCCACAAAAGGATTCACTTCTTTTAGCTGAGCAATGAGCTTTTTTGTCTCAAGCCTCTTGGAGGAAGTGGTTCCGTCCTCATGGCAGGTGGTACATGTATCCGTAAAGTGGCATGCACACTGGAGGAAATGAAGTTCATTGTAATCTCTCCATGCACATATATCGCTTTCTCTTATAAGGTACATGGGCCTTATCAGCTCCATTCCCTCGAAATTCGTGCTGTGAAGCTTGGGCATCATGGTCTGTACCTGGCCGCCGTAGAGCATTCCCATAAGGATTGTCTCTATAACGTCATCATAATGGTGTCCCAAAGCAATCTTGTTGCAACCAAGCTCTTTGGCTTTTTTGTAAAGATGCCCTCTTCGCATGCGCGCACAGATATAACAGGGACTCTTTTCAATGGTATCTACCGCATCAAATATGGAGCTTTCAAAAATAGTAACCGGAATCCCCAATGCTTTTGCGTTACTTTCAATAAGCGCCCTGTTTTCCTTGTTATATCCCGGATCCATCACAAGAAACGTAAGCTCAAAATTCACCTGTCTGTGCTTTTGAATCTCCTGAAAGAGCTTTGCCATCAGCATGGAATCTTTTCCGCCTGAGATGCATACCGCAATATGATCTCCCTCGTTTATGAGGCGGTAGGTTTTACATGCTTTTGCAAAAGGGGTAAAAAGCTGTTTATGATACTTTTTACGAATGCTTTCTTCAGCCTTTGCCTGCTTTTCTTTCTCATCAAAGTCCTGAATGCATGCAGTAACATATCCCACATAACCACCTTCAAGGCTGTAGCATTCTCTTCCCGACAGACAGGGGATATCTCCTATATCTCTTGATTTACGACCGATCTGGCAGTAAAAAACAAGAATTTTGTCCTTGGGGATATTATCTATTTTAGTGTTCTGAACATCCTCAAGCTCATCCGTACCGATCCTGACAGCCCCGGGTATCATTCCGTATAAGGTCAGTCCTTCGTCACGGATATCGATAAGTTTGTATGTCTCCGGTGACAGTTTATGAAGTTCATCAAGTGTTATTTCTCTCATGAAAATACCTGTATCAGCAAAATAAAAATATGGTTACAGAATCAGTATAGTATTCGAATTCACATTCATTGTCAATGTCCCGGAGATATCTGTTTTATGCAATTCCGGCGTACTCGTAGCCTGCCTCTGTAACAGCGGCCTTGATAAGAGCCTCATCCACGTCCTTGGAAGTTGTAAGAGTTACAAGATTCTCCTCGTGGGAAGCTACTGCTGTTTCTATTCCGTCGATTGCTTCAAGCGCCTTCTTTACATGAGCCTCACAGTGTGCACACATCATTCCGTTTACATTGATCTTCATTTCTTTGTTCTCCTTTTCTTTTTTGTTTTCTTCTTTTATATCAATATGGCCGATTGCCGTCCTTATTGCTTTATCTTTAGTGCTATCATACACTTTCAGCCAGTTGAGCCTAAGTGCATTGGAAACCACGCAAAAGCTTGAAAGCCCCATGGCTGCTGCTCCAAACATGGGATTAAGAGTCCATCCGAAGGCTGCCACATAGCATCCTGCAGCAAGAGGTATCCCGATGATGTTATAGAAAAACGCCCAGAACAGATTCTCATGAATATTTCTGATGGTGGCCCTTGAGATCCTGATAGCAGCTGCCACGTCGCGGATACTGCTCTTCATAAGAACAACATCAGCTGCATCTATGGCGATGTCTGTACCTGCACCGATGGCAATTCCAACGTCTGCTCTGGTAAGAGCCGGAGCATCATTTATTCCATCGCCCACCATGGCAACTTTTCCCTTTTCCATCAGTTTTCTGATAACAGCTTCTTTTCCGTCGGGAAGAACCCCTGCTATAACTTCATCAACTCCGGCCTGCTCCGCAATAGCCCCGGCGGTGATCTCATTATCTCCTGTCAGCATCACCACATGAATGCCCATGTTCTTAAGTTCGCTGATGGCCTGCGGTGTATCCTCTTTTATGGTATCCGCAACTGCAATTATTCCGATTAGCTTATTATCTTTTGTGAAAAGAACCGGTGTCTTGCCCTGAGTGGATAAATTCCCCATACGGTGGCCTAAAGTTTTTGCACTCTCTGTTGACATTACCGGCTCGCCATGGCTATCCAAAATGCTCGAGATAAATCTTTTATTTCCGCCTGCTATAGGTGCGTCCTCCAGCTTTGCCTTAATTCCGTTTCCGGAGAGTACTTCAAACTCAGAAGTCTCCATAAGGCTGATATCACGGTCTTTTGCATGATCGATGATCGCTTTTGAAATAGGATGCTCGCTTTTTGACTCAAGTGCGTAGGCTACGGTTAAAAGCTCTTTTTCACTTATACCCTCTGCCGGTATCACATCTGTAACCTTCATGATACCTGTGGTGATGGTTCCTGTTTTATCAAGGGCAACTATCTGAGTTTTTCCCGTAAGCTCCTGAACCTGAGCAGTCTTAAACAAAATTCCGTTTTTGGCCCCAACACCGTTTCCAACCATTATTGCAACGGGAGTTGCAAGTCCAAGTGCGCAGGGACAGCTTATTACAAGAACAGAAACCGCTCTTGCCATGGCATATCCAAAGCTCTGTCCTGTAAGGAGCCATACAATGAATGTAACAACGGCGATTCCTATGACCACAGGGACAAACACACCTGAAACTCTGTCTGCGATCTTGGCAATAGGCGCCTTGGTTGCGGCAGCGTCGCTCACCATTCGTATGATGCCTGCAAGGGTGGTATCCTCACCGACTTTCGTTGCCACACAAACCATGTACCCTGAGGTATTGATGGTTGCTGCAGAAACCTTATCTCCTGCCTGTTTTTCAACAGGAACACTCTCTCCTGTCAGCGCTGATTCGTTAACAGCGCTCTCGCCCTCTTTTACAATACCGTCAACGGGTATGCTGTCACCGGGCCTTACAACGAATCTGTCTCCAACCTTTACTTCATCTATAGAGACTGTTTGCTCCGTATCGCCCTTCAGTATGACTGCGGTCTTTGGAGCAAGCTTCATAAGGGACTTCAGAGCATCTGTTGTTTTTCCTTTTGATCTTGCTTCAAGCGTTTTTCCCACTGTGATCAGCGTAAGGATCGTTGCAGCAGATTCAAAATAAAACTGTTCCATATAATACATGACCCGATCTGCATCGCCCTCAATTACCGCTCCCGTCATGGCAAAAAGCGCATATACACTGTATGTATAGGAAGCTGTAGCTCCAAGTGCCACAAGTGTATCCATGTTTGGAGATCTGTGGATCAGACCTTTAAAGCCGCTTAAAAAGAACTTTTGATTTATCACCATGATAAATCCGGCAAGAAGCAGCTGATACAATCCCATTGCCACGTGGTTGCCATCCATAAAAGGCGGCAGCGGCCAGTCAAACAGCATATGTCCCATTGAGACATACATTAAAGGGATCAGTAAAATGACCGAGGCAATGAGCCTCTTTTTTAAAAGCGGTGTCTCTGTATCCTTTAATGAATCCTCGTAGCTTCCGGAAGCAGTAATATTTTTAGCGGCGCTCTTTAAACTGGCGCCATAGCCCGCTGCCTCCACAGCCCTGATTATTTCTTCGGAAGATGCGCTGCCCTCAACACCCATAGAATTTGTGAGAAGGCTTACGGCGCAGCTCTCGACACCGTCAATTGCGTTTACCGCCTTCTCAACTCTTGCCTGGCATGCGGCGCAGCTCATTCCTGTAACGTTATATTGTTCCATATTGCCTCTTTCTAAAAAATACTTATTTCATGAGTTTTTGAAGTGTGACCACAAGCTCATCGATGATCTCATCGTTGCCTTCACGAATATTCTCCGCCACGCAGGATCTCATATGATTGCCCAAAAGAACTTTATTAAAGCTGTTAAGGGCACTGGTAATGGCAGATACCTGCATCAAAATGTCAGTACAATATGCACCATCTTCAAGCATACCCTCGACGCCGCGGACCTGACCTTCTATGCGTTTAAGCCTGTTCATCAGATCTTTTTTCTCTTTGTCATCTCTGTCCTTGTGCTTTCCCGAGCAATAGGGGCAGCCGCCTTCAGGCTCATTGATCTCATTTAGTTCATTCGTCATATCCGGCATAAAAATACCTCCTTACAAAATACCCCGGCGGGGTATATCGATCCTTGGATCAATATATACCCTCCCGGGGTATTTGTCAATCATTGTTTTTATCTTAATGAAATTGTCATTTCTGCTTCATCTGTAAGCTTTGCTTCTGCAGTCTTTCCACCGGAGCTGATCCTGTAATCTCCCTTAAAAGCTTCTACTTTTGCATATCCGTTTTCATCCGTTTTTACCAAAGTATACGTCCACCACTCGTTTTTCACAAGGTCCTTTAGCATCTCATAGGATGGCTTTTGGGAGTTATCAAGTCTTAAAAAACCGCTGGGTGCCTTGAGCCATGCGCCGTCCCTATAATCCCAGGTGGTTATTGCTTCAACAAGAGGATGCTCAAATAAGGTCCGGTACATTTCCTCGATCTCTTTTGCCTGCCTCTCTTCTCCTTCCGGATTTGACGGCCACTCATCCACCTGCCAGTCGTTTAGGTCCACAATGTGAGCCGGCATGATATCTCCCGAAATAAGGGTGTTTTCCGTAAAATGTATGGGAAGACCAAAGTGGGAAAAGCGCTCCAAAACCTCCTGCAGCTTTTCTTTTCCCCAATATCCCTGATGCTGATGGGACTGGATACCTATGGCGTTTATGGGAACTCCCGCATTCAGGCACCCGTCGATCAGAATCTCGTAGTTTATGGAAGTATTAAAATCATTCAGCAAAAGAACTGCATCCGGGTTGTCGGCATGCGCCCTATCAAAGACCTCTTTTATAAGCCCTACTCTTCCCTTTTCCTTGCAGATCCTGGTTATGGCGTTATCATATTTATCAAATATCGGCATGATGACAACTTCATTTATCACATCCCACATATCGATAACACCCTTAAAGCCCTTAACCTCGCGGTCTATACGCTCAAGCTGCTTTTTCATTATAGTCGCATTATCATATTTCATCAGCCAGTCGGCGCAGACTGTGTGCCAGCAAAGAGGATGCCCTTTCACGGTGGTTCCCTTACTCTTAAGATACTCGGCTGTTTTCATAAGGACTTCTGTTTTTGGCTGTCCTTCCACCTCTTCAAACTGTCCCCAGTAAAAAGGAAGTGTGCCGTAGTTAAAGATCTCAAGCCAGCTGTCAGTTATCTGCCTGTATTCTTCGCCGCCCTTCATCACATAAGGGATGAAATCAAAAGCGCCGCAGCCAAAGAGAAACTTGTGGTTTGTCTGCTGCAGTTCTATATCTGTGTTACTGACAGGATTCCCCTGTATGTCCGTTACTCTTATGAGCTTTTTTACTTTTCTGTGTGAAATCTCCATTTTCTTCCCCTTCAAAAAAAGCTTCCTCTACAAACGCGATCTCAGATCCGCTTACTTTACCGTCTCTGTTAAGATCAAAAGGCGAGTGACCAAATAATCTGGTTTTGTCTTCGCACATACTGCTTACCTCCATTACTTCTTGTTCAGTTTATACCCGACTACAGCACCTATCACACCGCCAAGTATATGGGAGAGATTTGAAATATCATCCTGCAAAAACAGGCCCTCATACACCTGCTGCCCTATGAAGATGATCGCAACCAGGATAAAGGTAAGGGGTATCTCTCCGTTTTTAAAGCTTGTAAATGATGTTAAAAGGATAAACGCAAATACGACGCCGCTGGCACCGCACAAAGCCACATTCCAGAACAAAAGGTAATTAACCAGCCCGGTGACAACCGCCGTAATAAGGATCACCAATAGTATCCTTTTAGACCCGTACTTTTCCTCAAGCATAGGGCCAAGAAGCAGTATGTACGCCGCATTACCTATATAGTGATCCCATCCGTTATGTCCAAGGACATGAGTAAAGAATCTCACATAGGTAAAAGGGTTGGTAAGCGCCGAATGATATGTCATGAACAAAAGCTCATTGCTCTTTCCCGCCGTGATAAATCCAAGAACCAAAACTGCAAAGCAAATGAATATGAATCCCAGTACAACCGGTGAATTGAATGATATCTTAAACTTTTTCATCTTATACCCTTCCATTCTTTGAATTTATAAAAAGCAATCCGGAATTTCTTTTATCCCTCTGCACATACAAAGAGCCGATGAAGCTCCGGTGTATGAAAGAGGATTGCCTTCAATGTCGGTCACGCTGCAGCCTGCCTCTTTTGCAATAAGAGCTGCTGCCGCATAGTCCCATATCTGAATCTTCATCTCAAAGTAAAGACCGCACCTTCCAATGGCAACGCAGCACATATCCCAGGCGGCTGTTCCGGATCTCCTAAGATCTACGCACTTTGGCAAAAGCTTTTTTGCTATGTCAAAAGATCTGTCTCTTAGCTCCTCGTAGTAGGGCGCCGTTCCAAAACACGCCAGCTGATCGGATAAAGGCGCATCCGATGACATTATCTTTTCACCGTTCATAAATGCCCCGCCGCCTGCAGTAGCAGTAAACATCATATCGTCATAGGGATTATAGACAACTGCCATGTGCGGCTGTCCGTCCTTTAGAAGTCCCACTGATATCACCGATGGCCTATACTCATAGATAAAATTGGACGTTCCGTCTATCGGATCTATAACAAAGCAGTAGCCACTTGCCATCTTGGAAGAGAAAATATCGTGCCCATCCTCTTCTCCCAAAACTTCCGCCTCAGGCAGCACCGCCTTAAACCTCTCCACAAGAAATCTCTGGACCTTTTCATCTGTTTCTGTCACAAAATTGGCGTGGCCTGATTTTTCCATAACCTTCGGCCGCCTTGCGCTCAGCAGTATATCTCCTGCCTCTTTTACTATTGATGCTATTTCGTCTATACTGTTCATTTCCACACATCCTCCACTGCTATATTGTAACATTTTTGAGACTGGGGGACGGGATTAGTGGCTCATTTTTTAATATGTGTCGTTACTTTTTTCATAGGTTATCAAGTTCCTTAATCCATATATTTGCGCAGGCATCTGATGGCATCCGCAAATCTCCTCTTGGCGACACCGCAACAGATCCGACTTTCGGGCCGTCAGGAAGGCAGCTTCGCTTAAACTGTTGAGAGAAAAACCTCTTGTAAAATGTCTTTTCCCATTTAAGGATCACATCTCCTGTATACACACCGTCAAATGCCAGTTTAGCCAGTCTGTAAATCTTGGCAGGTGTCCGGGAGAGCCTTAGCATATGGTAAAGGAAAAAGTCGTGAAGCTCATAAGGTCCCACCAGATCCTCGGTCTTTTGAAGTATCTCGTCTCCATCGGGAGGAAGAAGCTCCGGAGAAACAGGCGTATCCAAAATATCGTATAAAGTGCTTTTAAGCTTTTTATCATCTGTGGTATCAGCGTAGTAGCGAACCAGGTACCGCACCAGTGTCTTTGGCACGGATGAATTGACCGCATACATGGACATATGATCGCCGTTATATGTTGCAAAACCAAGTGCAAGCTCTGACAAATCCCCTGTTCCTATCACTATCCCGTTTTCCTTGTTGGCAATGTCCATCAGGATCTGGGTTCTCTCCCTTGCCTGGCAGTTTTCATAGGTTATGTCATGAACCTTCTCATCATGCCCGATATCCGTAAAATGCTGCCTTACAGCCTTGCTTATATTTACTTCCCTAAAAGAAGCTCCGATCTCTTTTATAAGCCTTACTGCATTTTCGTACGTTCTGCCAGTGGTGCCAAAACCTGGCATTGTAACGGCTATGATCCCTTTGCGGTCAAGCTTTAAATGGTCAAAGGCCTTTGCGGTAACAATAAACGCCAGCGTTGAATCAAGTCCTCCCGATATACCGATAACCGCAGTCTTTCCGCATATATGCTCAAGTCTTTTGGAAAGTCCCATGGCCTGTATGTTAAGGATCTCATTACATCTTATTTCGCGCTCAGTCGCAGCAGCAGGGACAAAGGGCCTGGGATCGATATATCTTGTAAGCCCTGTCTTTTCCATATTCAGAGAAAAACAGGCTTTTGTGTATCCTGCGCCGTAATCTGCCTCATACGTAGTCATGCGCCTTCTTTCGGCCTCAAGATAGTCAAGGTCAATCTCTGATATGATCATCCCTTCGGAAAAGAGCTCCGATTCTCCAAGGATATTGCCGTTTTCCGCTATTATATTATGCCCGGAATAAACAACATCCTGAGTGGATTCTCCTGCGCCTGCAGAAGCATACAGATAGGCACAGACAAGCCTTGCGGACTGGGCACTAACAAGGTCTTTTCGGTATCTGCTCTTTCCTATGATCTCGTTGGAAGCTGAAAGGTTTGCAATAACTGTAGCTCCTGCCATGCAGTGACCTGTACTTGGAGGATCAGGTACCCAGAGATCCTCACATAGCTCTACAGCCACCCTCAGAGATTCCATCTCTTTGCATACAAAAATGGCATCTCTCTTTATGCGTACATCTTTACTGCCGATACTGATAGTCGTATCCAGATCTTTTCCTGAACAGAAATGCCTTGCTTCGTAGAACTCGTTATAATTGGGCAGATAGGTCTTTGGCACAAGCCCAAGTATCTCGCCGTCACATATAGCAGCCGCCACATTATAAAGTTTGCCGCCGGCAGCAAGAGGAAGTCCCACAAAAATAAGCGCATCCACGCCCTTCGTATGCTCCGCTGTCTTTATCAGCGCCTCTTTTGCCGCCTCCAGTAATCTGCCCTGGAAAAACAGATCCTGGCAGGTATAGCCCGTTATGCACAGCTCCGGAAATACCATGAGCTTTACTTTTTTTGCTGCAGCCTCATCAATACATCTGCATATTTCTTCACAGTTAAATTCCGTATCCGCAACCTTCACCTTCGGAGTGATGGCTGCAACTTTCAAATATCCGTCTTTCATTTCCTCATCGTCCTTTTTTGAATATAAAAAAGGGCAAAGACCACCTTCATCTTCGAAAGCGTCTTTGCCTCTAAGCAATATAATAACACATTTTTTTCACATAGTTTTAAGGTTATTTTAAAGTTCGGATCATATTATAAACCTATCAAGAAGAACAAATCTTCTTGCTCCTCACACAACACACTTTTTTCATAACACACATCCCTCCGGTCCACATCCGGAGGGACCTCCCCTCAAAAAGAAAACCGCAGCATTTTTTCATATAAGAAATGCTGCGGCTTCATAATGTATTTATGCCATAAGCATGCGGAACATCTCGATTACCTGCTCCTTGGTAGCTTCTCTGGGATTTCCGGGATAACATGCATCGTTAAGAGCGTCAATTGCAAGAACGTCAAGGTCTTCCTCTTTGATCTTATCAAGAGTCTTGGGAATACCAACATCCTCTGAAAGCTTTTTAACAGCTGCGATAGCTGCATCTCTGTACTCTTCCTGGCTCATGCTGTCAACGCCTTCTACGCCCATGGCTCTTGCTACTTCTCTGAGTCTTTCGCCTGTGTACTCGCGGTTGAACTCCATTGAAATAGGCAGGAACATAGCACAAGCTACGCCGTGAGGTGTGTCATAGTGAGCTGAAAGAGTGTGTGCCATAGCATGGTCGATTCCAAGACCAACGTTTGAGAATCCCATACCTGCGATGTACTGGCCAAGTGCCATTCCTTCACGACCTTCCTTGGTATTTGCCACAGCGCCTCTGAGGTTCTGGGAAATAAGTCTGATAGCTTCAAGATGGAACATATCTGTCATCTCCCAGGCTGCTCTTGTTGTGTAGCCCTCGATAGCATGTGTAAGAGCATCCATACCTGTAGAAGCTGTAAGTCCCTTGGGCATTGAAGACATCATCTCAGGATCAACGATAGCTACGATAGGCATATCATGTGTATCTACGCACACGAACTTTCTCTCTTTTTCAACATCAGTGATAACGTAGTTGATAGTAACCTCTGCTGCTGTTCCGGCAGTTGTGGGAACTGCGATGATGGGAACGCAGGGGTTCTTGGTGGGAGCAACGCCCTCCAAAGAGCGAACATCAGCAAACTCAGGGTTTGTAATGATGATACCGATTGCTTTTGAAGTATCCATAGAAGATCCGCCGCCGATAGCGATGATACAGTCAGCACCTGACTTCTTGAAAGCTTCAACACCGTTCTTTACATTTTCTATAGTGGGATTTGGCTTGATATCTGAATAGATCTCGTAAGGGATCTTTGCTCCGTCAAGAAGATCTGTAACCTTAGCAGTTACGCCAAATTTGATAAGATCAGGGTCTGATGCTACAAACGCCTTTTTAAAGCCTCGGCTGTTAAACTCGTTAACAACTTCTGCGATAGCGCCTGCGCCATGATAAGATGTTCCGTTTAAAGAAATTCTGTTTGCCATAATACTTGTCCTCCATTAACCTTTTACGTTACACGGATCTTGTCGATCCTTTTAAAGGATAGCATTATAGCGGTTTCTTTGTAAGTTACACTTTGTCAGATTTGTTCCATCACAGGATATCCATTTTTCTAAACATCTTCTCAAGATGAGGTGGCATGGCATCGATCATCAGCTCCGCCAGTTCTTCCTCTGACTCTTTCATGCCCTTTAATACCCACTGAACCGTCATATAAATGGATGCCTGGCAATACATCTCAAGAAGCTTCCTGATCTTTTTGTCCGGAAGATTTCCTGTCTTTTCCCTTATGAGTTTGCAGTAAAACTCAAATATCATTATAAAATCATGTTCCTTGAGGTTATTCTGCTCGTCAACTTTAAATGCCGCCTGAAAAAAAAGGCTCTCCTGCCTTATGTATTTAAACTTCTTTATAAGGCCGTCTCTTAAGGTCTCCCCGCTTCCCATCTCGTTAAAAGACTCTTCAAGGAGCCGGTCAAAGTACCAATTGATAAGATCGTATTTATCTATGAAGCCACGGTAAAAAGTCTGCCTTGAAACCCCGCAGGTCTCCACGATCTGTTTGACTGTGATATTCTCAACAGTTGTAGTTTTCATGCACTCTTTAAGTGCCTCGGCAAGCCTGTATTTACTGTCGCTCATGTAATCTCCTTTTAGATGTATTTTTCAGGTCTTCAGTCTTTGCTTGTCCTCATACATCTCTTTATCCGCCCGCTCAAAGATATCCGATACAAAGCAGTCACTCTCGGGCTTAAATTCTGACATTCCGGAAGCCAGGATCACTCCGGCGCCGATCCTCTTATTTTCCATAACCTGCGCTCTTAGTTTATCCATCAGCTCAAATCTTGAAGTATAGTCATTGCCGCGAAGGAATACAACAAACTCATCACCGCCAATTCTAAATATCGGGCTGTGAACAAAAATTTCGCACAAAAGGCGTGCCGATGCCTTGATATACTCATCTCCCGCAGTATGTCCCTGAGTGTCGTTTATCTGTTTTAGGTTATTGGTATCACATACAACAAGCGCAAAGTTCAGATAATCCAGGCCATTGTCGATGTTTCCCTGAGCGGATTCCTCCAGCTCTTTGTACGCTGTCTTGTTCTTGACTCCGGTCAGCTCATCGCGTCTTGCAAGCTCTTTTTCAGTTCTTAATGCTCTGAGCCTATGCTTTTCACGCTTGATTTCATTATCGATATCCTCAACACTGACGATAAAATGAGAACCATCGCTGGTCTTTCTAACGCTCATCCTGGTATAGCGGTTTTTTTCACCTGAAACAACTCGATAGTCTATGCTGTAACGCTTTCGGGTCTCAAGCCCTTCAAGCAGGTTATCCTTATTAACAAATTCTATTAACTGGCTGCAATCCTGCCTGTGAACCACATGCGGGATATTGGTAGCGGCGTCTTTAAAGAAATCATCTCCTGATCTGCTGATCTCAAGCCCATAGATATTGTTAACCTCATAGCCAATATATGAAGAATCTGCCACATTCACATAATAGATTTCATCGTAGTTGGATGCAAGACTCTCCGCGATCTGACTGAAGGTCACAGTCTTTTTCTGATTCTCTTTTTGTGTCTTCTCCGCCTTCAGCTCATCTTCAATATCTTTTTCATAAAAGATAAGATACTGACCGCTGCTTTCTTTCATCACGGTAGACAGAAAGAACCTGGGCTTTCCGTTAATCACAACTCTGTACTTAAATGAGAAAGAACGCCTGCCCTCAAGGTTTTTCAGCATCCTCTCTTTATCATAAAAGCTCTTTGCATATTCCAGATCGTCAGGATATACGCATACGTCAATGTTTTTCAAAGCCTCCTTAAAGAAATCTTTTCCTTCTGACGGTGCATTTAATGTCTCATATTGCTTGCTCCTTGCAAATTGCAGATATTCTCCGGACTCTATCTCAATGTAAAATATGGCTTCATAATCTTCTGCCATTGCAGACGCTATATGATCATGTATTTTTTTTTCCTTTTTTTCACCGGCCTGTACAAAGGAATGCACAAGGCATATTCCGAGCATAAGACCGGCAGCATAAGAAGGAAGAAGCGCATGGGTGATCTGGAGCACCAAGGATACCCCAAGAGCAATACTTGCCACTGCCACCGCTTTGTATCTGCCTTTTTGGCGTCCCACGCTCTTTTGTGCAACATATAACAAATAAATTGAAAGCAGAGCATAAAAGCAGATCTGAAGAATGAAAAAGATATTTCTTCCTAATACACCTACATACTCATGA
>JAILOW010000018.1 GCA_024690635.1 Butyrivibrio sp. | reverse complement strand
TCGCCTTCTTGTGTAGCTCCAGGCAAAGTTTCTGTTCCGGATTCTGCCCCTTCTTCAATGCTAAGGCCCTTATTGCTTTCACTGTTTGGTCGAATGTCAGCATTTACATATTCTCCTTTTACGTCTATAACATTAAACTCGCCCTGCTTTTCATCCCAAGTAATACCATTACTCAGAAGTTCCCTCTCAAGCTCGCTATCCGGATTCTGATTTATGATCGTGGTAGCTTGGAGCTTAAACTCACTGGTATTTACATAATTATGGTTGTTTGTGGCGTCAAACATATAAAGCATAGGCGGTATTTTAAAATTCATGGCAAGCTGTTTCTTGCTTGTGTTTATTATGTTCTTTATATAGTTGATGGTATCGGCCCATTGTCCGCCGCGGCCCTCATACTCAAATAAGGTGCGCCTGCT
Source organism: Butyrivibrio sp. (assembly GCA_024690635.1). The sequence goes on along the minus strand of JAILOW010000018.1, from coordinate 20,135 downwards.
TATCCCTAAATATACCGTCCAACACTCCACATCAGGGATAAGCTTCTTTTCTATATCTTCCCTGGCATTGAGATTATGAACATACTCGAAAAAATCCTCTGAGCGTTCAACGAATAACTGTAAGCCTTCCTGAGTAGGTGGATATTTGAAAGGCATACCCCCATAGTGGTGTAGGCTATCCAGTATCAAGGTAAGGGCTGCTGTTTGGTCCCCTGTCATTATGGGCTCAGTATCTCCGTATCTTGTAGTTTTATATTTTGATACCCGGTACTTGTCCACACGTTCCTCAGGTGTCATGTTTTTAGGATCTTTTTTCCTTCCCATGCCTGCTCTTACTCCTATTATCACTTATATAAGTTATGTTAGTCATCAAAATTTATGTAAACCAAATTGATAAGGCTTTTTGTGTGTTTAGTTTGGCGCGCTTGTGGGCTTGTGCGCCTATTTCCTTTTCCTGTTCCTATCCTCTCGTAAAAACAATCCAGGCTATATTATTCACTGCCAGTACACCGAGAAGGATAAGTATAGCTGCGTAAAGCCTTCTGCATTGACGTTCCATAATAGCAACTGATAGCTCGTTAGCGGCTTCGTTTGATATCTTCATATGCACTCCTTTCAAATAAGATCTTCCCTGAACACGCTTTGAATTATCTCAAAGTCGCAGTTATCAATAACCCTGTTATGTGAGGGCTTATTGGAGTAGGGTACTCCGTTATATGATCCTAAGTTCACATTCCGGATAGTGCCTACTGTTGTTCCTATGGCTTTTGATAAGCTCAGGTATGATGGTTTTTTATTCCTCAGGTAGCACTCATCCAAGTAATCTGATACCACCTGGGTAAGTTCCAAAGTAGTTTTCATAGCTGTTTTATCTCCCAAGTTGTGTTTTGTTACCCATTTTTTGGGAAATGTAACCCATATGTAACCCATAACCCATGTCCTTCAAAGTCAGTATTTATCTATATTGTTACCCATGTAACCCATGTAACCCATAAATTCCATATACATATGTATTGAAAAACAAAAAATCCTAAACTCATTTTACTCAGAAAATATTTTTTATTTTTTTCCATGTATATATATATACAACAACGGGTTACGCGGGTTACACGGGTTACAATCCCTCAACCATGCGGCTTTCAGCGATTTTCAAACGGGTTACAAACGGGTAACATTACGGGTTACACTCACTTCCAAATAACTGATTCCGGGTTAACTGGTTCCCAATCGCTATCACTTTCATTGCTTATAGGAAGTTTTATAGCGTATACCTTTATGGGCTTTCCCAGTATCCTCTTGAGGGTTACAAAGCGTTGATCATGATGCTTAATTAGTTCCTTTTCCCTCAGCCAGTTAAGAAAAACCTTCTTGTTATAACCGCTGCCGTTCAGGATGATATCTAATTGAAGGCCACTGAGGAAAACAAAGGGTTGTGAGTTCTCTGTTCCGGTATAGCCATGTATCTCATATGAGCTGCTATATGTGTGGTTCTCATCAAGTGCCGGGTTATCCAGGTTGATAAAGTTACGGCTGTTAACTGAGATATAGTCCTGTAAGTAGTCATAGGCCCTTTGTCCGTCTGATACTTCATTGATACCCTTGAGGTGCCTTATGAGCTTCTTGGCGTCCAAAGTGATGTGATCCTCAAATAACTCACTTGCTATCTTGTCCGCGGTAAGCACTACTGAGAGGGGAATAACCTGCTTCATTTCCTTCTTCTCACCTGCTGCTTCACAAGCCTCAATGATCTTCTTTTCAAAGTCCTTCCTCATTTCATAAAGCTTGTCCTTTGGTATCTCCAGTACCTTCTTGATAAATAACTCACCTAAAAAGCCGTAATTGTTCTGGATTGTCTCAAACACTCTGCCCGGATCCTCAAATATATCCTTGTCAGGTATCTCGATATCAAGCACCCTGTTAACAGCTCCGCCCTTCATGTTCTCGTCAATCATGGGGCGCTCAAAGGTAGTGATAATTGAGCCGTTCCAGGTCTTAAGGAGCTTAAGGCTTCCGTCAATGTTCGCCCTGTTCCTGTCAGCTCCGGAGCAAAGGGTATATATCAGCGACTCCATTGATAGCCTCTTAAGGTCCACCTTTGAAAAATCATCAATGCACAGAGGTAAGCTTTTAAGTACTGAGGCCTTTGAAAATAAGGCTGTGCTCGTTGTGTCTCCGTCCACTATGTACTTACCATCATCCGGGTTACTCCAAATACTGGTAGCAAGCTTTAATACACAAGTCTTACCTCTCCCTGTCAGTCCCCAAAGGTTTGCTATGAATGGCTGCATATTCAGGGGCTTAAGTAATACGCTTGCCAGTGATATGCTCATAAACAGCTGTGGTATCTGTGTAGGGTCCTTCCGGATCTCCTTTGCCAGGTTAAACCATACTTCCTTACTCCCGTGAGGCTTAAGGCTTCTTGACAGGTCCTTATATTCCTCTATGCCGTCAAATCTGATTCGGTCACTGTATGGCACAAAGTGTTTGCTGTTATCTGAGGCTTCAACCCATCCAAAGTTACTGCATGTCTCCCTTACCGGGATATCATTGTTAAGGCTTTCCACTGCTGCAAGGTAAGCAACAAAGGCTTTGGAGTGGATACTTGTTATTGGAAGGCCGTAGCTGGATAACTCCACCACTTTGCTGTGGTTGGCTATGATGTACTTATCAACTGTTACATCAATCCATTTAGAGTCCTTCCTGAATGTGACCGTTACCTTTTCTTTTCCGGTATCGATATTTGATAACCGCTCCAGTGGGTAAACCTCAGTAGGGCATATCGTAAATAACATCCCTTCCCTGTCTACGCCGTATATCTTGCCCTCATCAGATATAAAGTTATCTCCAATAAAAAGAGGCTTTTTGAGGCTCCTATGCTCAAATTCGGTAAGGCCTGTTATCTTCTTGGTAACTGCTTCGTGTCTCATTTCACTTAAAACCTTGGCAACAAACTTCTTGAATGATGTGAGGCAGTTAAGCTCCCTAGCCCTATCAAGCATTTTTTCCTTGATCTCCTCTTGTCCTGCCGGGGAGTATCCATCCAGTGCGCTTTCAACATAAGCCACATTAAAAAGCATTTCCTTGGTGGCGTTGGTGAAGTCAGTAGAGAATAGGTCGATAACTTCTGCCTGCTGCTTGGAAGGTGCTTCCTTCTTGCCGTTTGTCCTTGGGTGTCCCATGATCTCATGAGAAAACTTATCAAGTGCCTCATGCGTTGAAAGGCCTTCCTTGAACATGAGATACTCTATTACCATGCCTTTGCAATCATCCGGAGTATCAGCTCCAAAACACTTGAAATGGTTTTTATCAATGGCAAAATCGTCATTGTGTCCGCATATAGGGCATGGATTGATATACCTTATGCTTCCCCTTTTCCGGATCTTGGCTCCTGGTACTGTGGAAAGGATATAGCTTTCAAGGTCAAAGTTCTCAATATCACTTCTGAGCTGCCTATCTTCCTCTGAGCTATCCACCTGTAACAGTTTTGAGAAATCATCCTCAGGTGGCTCCGGATCCATGAGCTTATCCAGGTCGGATTTATCTGTTACCTGATTGCTTACATAAAATACGCTGTTGGGATAGCTTCCAAGTAACATGCGCTCCGGAGTTGCTATCGCGGTATCTGCGTTAGGTTCATTAGTTGAGGAATTGAAAAGGTGTGCCAGCTTCCTTGTAAGGCTCATGGCCTCTTCTTTATCCGTGATAGGCTCAGGTAATACACACACCACCCTAAACCGGGGAAGCTGCTCCGTATTTGAAAATGAATAGTACATGAAAAAAGGATCTATATTATTGGCCTTCATAATCCCCAGGGCTTCATCCGGTGTTATAACGTGGTCGCATGGTACCTGCTTAACATGGCCTGTTTCGTCCTTTACCTTGTTTCCATCCTTATCCAGTAAGGGTTTCTTATTATCGATATCAGCGGCTATTATCTGCTGTGACTTCCAATCATCCCTCTTGGTGCCTTCCATAACTCCCGGTGTAAATGTACGGCCTTCCTGAATGGCTCCAATAAGTGTATACGGCTCAATGCTTACAATGTTCGCCTTTTTCTTTGTGCGGTTACATACCGCTCCCATTTCATCTCCTATGGGTTTGCTCTTATACTTCTGCCTGTCCAAGTTCAAACAAATCTTTAGCTGCTTGCCTGTGTCGTTCTCTAGCTGTCGTACTTCCATTGTTTAGCCCCCTTAATACTTGAAATCGCGTATCGCCTTCTCAATAGCTTTTTTCCTATCCTCGCTCAGCTCCGCAGCAAGCCACCTCGATAAGGTGCATGGATTTATCCCCAGTGCATGTGCAAGCTCAAAGTACTTGATACGCTTCTTATCGATTGCCTTCCGGATCTCAATGTTATTGATGTTCATTCGGTAAATCCCCCCATTCTGTTTAATCGTTCCTCATCCCTGTTAAGGGTGTCGTTGACGCCTTCCCAGTAGGCTCTTGATACTGCATAGGCCATAGCGTGTAAGCCGTCATCACTATCCATATGCTTTGAGACGTCCGTTACTGCCTTCTTGATTTCTCCATCCTCAAGTAACAGCAAAAAGGTGCTTGCGATAGCTTTGTTTGCCTTGCTTAGTTCAATACCTTCAAAGTTAAATTTCATGGCTGTTTACCCCCATATGTGTAGTTGATATCTGTTCCGGAAAGGGTATAGATGTGAATATCCGGTATCCTGGGATTATCAAGCCATCCCCGGCGCCCTGTTGGGCTCGTTACCCTTTCCATGACTTTATGTAGTGATTTATGGCAACAGTGGCAAAGTGTTACCAAATCCTCATAAATTCTATTTTCTTCGTGATACAGGTGATTGTATGAAAGGTGGTGTATCTCAAGCTTGTTATTTGAGGTGCCCTGAGCTCCGCAACATACACACTTGTAACCGTCAATCTCAAAGCGTTTTGCTGCTATCTGTTTCCATTTATCTGATTCCAAATAAGCCTTATACTGCTCGCTTGCCATTAACTGAAAACTCCTCTTAAATCAATATTTGATTGCTTATAAATATCATGATAAGATGGTTTTAATAGAAATTAAATTCATATATATTTACGTTTTGTGAGCCTCAAACAGCTATAAGGACAGGAAATATATTTCCTTATTTTTTCAACAAAGGGGGATATCATGGCTAATAAAAACAAACAGGAAATCTTAAAGAACAATAATTACTTGAGGTATAGGCGATACGGCTCCGGCTATAAGGTTTATAACGCGCTGCTTGTCCTATATGAAATTTATGACATTACACAAACGGAATTAGTTGAGAATATCGTGGCTATGAATACGGACCCTGCAACAGGCGATTCACTATACGATAAAAAGACTATTGAGAATTATATCCGTGTAAAAACTCCAATGCCGGTATCTGTTCTTATGGATATTGCAAATTACTTCTCTACTCACCCGGATCCTGATGGGCAGTATCATTATATTTCCCTTGATTATCTCATGGGCCGCACTGATGATTTTACAACTGTGGTAAGTGAGGATTACTTGAAAACTGGTAATAAGGATCGTGATAAGATCCTTGATACTCTCCAATCCGTACACAGGAATTTCTTTAAGGAGTTTGAGGGGGATTATCTGAAAAAGAACCTGGGGCTTGAAAAGGAAGCCATTGAAACACTTAAGACATTTAACCTAAGCGATAATACTCTGGTTGCAGATAGCACCCACAAGCACCTTGATTGGCTATACGCAAATGTAACACCATCCTTTACTATGAATGTATTAAACTTTTTTCTTGAAAAGGGTGATGCTTTCCGTAGGCTTTTAATGGCATTTTACCTGTATAGCAGGCCTGATATATTCAAGTATCCAGTAGTGGGAAGGGATAAGGAATATGAGCTCATAGGTGATAAGAAAGTATGCCTTGCTCATAGTCAATCTCGATTGGATGATAATATACCGATTGAGATTGATACCATGTCACTCAGGGCAATCAAACGTAAGGAAATAGATCTTCTTATTGAGCAATTATCCACGGATTATGCTGAGGAAGTAAATCGTTTGGGAAACTGATTATTTGTTTTGTTTTGCAGTGTTTTGCACTATTTGACACCAGGCTATCATTTCAGATTTTTTGCAAATGAGTTCCTCAAGTAATCCAGTTTCTAATAGCCAAGTCTAAAAATAAAGAAGTTCCTGAGTGCTAATCTGATTCAAAACCATACATGGAGCGGCTTTGAGGGTGGTCGGAAAATTTTTCTAAAAGCCACCCTAAAAGCCATCTATTTTTATGCCAAAAATGGCTTTCAGAAATTTTCTAAAAGCCATTAGTCGGATTTTCTTTTGCGTTGTTTTGCGTTCTTTTGCGTAAGTCAAAATGTTGTTTATCACCTGCCGCCGCCTGATAGTGTTTTGCTATGTTTTGCATATCTGATTCGTGCTAATCTGATTCAGGAACCGGATTCCAAAGCTGGTATTTTATTCGGACAAGGCTCATATTTGATTCCGGGTCCTGGTACCCATCAGCTCATTTTTTATTCCGGAGTTCAAGCTCCTATCTGATTCTGAGGTGGAGCTCGTAAAATAAAAGAAAGATATTAACCATGCCACTTTGAAAAGTGCAAAGACGGTATTTTGATATCTCTAAAAACAATACAAAATTACCGGCTTTGAATAAAAATAATACTGTTTTTGAAAAATAAAAATACCGTCTTTAAAAAAATAATTACTGTCTTTGCCTGGAAAAAATACCATCATTCAATCTGATATTTTATACGCTTAAACTATGCGCTAAACCCTGGGCTGTTATGTCCGGACAACTGAGTGCACTTTTATTTTTCAGCCGTAGGCGTTGCTCAAAATTTTTAATTTTGATTATGGGTCTTAGGGTCATCCCTAACAAGTTAGCAAGGGTGTGAGGCCTCACGTGCCCTGCTTGCGAGTTTGATTTTGTATATACGCAAGCACCACTTGCCAATTTGATTTTTAAGATTGCCGTGTGGATACATAGGCGCATCTTGCTCTAGTTTTTTACAACGTCTTTTGCTTGCTTTTCACTGAACAATAAAGCAAATCTATTTCTAACCGCCCGGCCTTGTTCTTCGTCAATGGTTCCTTCTTCAATCAATTCTTTAACCGCTAACCGCATATATGATTTAGCAATTTCATTAAATGCGCCGCTATCAAACAAATTACAAATATCATCATTATCACAAGTAGCGAGAAAATCAAAAGCCTTGCAATCCTTTTCGGCTTGTTCTTTTGTTATCTTTCCTTCGTCTGCTGCCTTGCGGTAACTATCAGCCATCATTTTAAATCCATTCATTTTAATCACCCTTTTGTTATTGTTATAAGTTGGTCGGTATACTTTACTTCTTCACCGGATATAAAATCATACATATCCATTTGGCCATCAATCTGCTTTTTGTTTTTCAAACGGAAGTTGCCCCAATTCTTATCACGCTCAGATATGTAAAACTTAATCTGCACTACTTTTCTTCCCTGGGTGATTGGCTCCCATGATACTTCCAAGTCCGTATACTGATTTATTTCTCTTGTTGCTATCTCCAAAACATTTTTACGGAAGTCCTTAAAGTTGGTATAGTGGGTAGCGCATAACTTGCTTTTCAAATCATCTATGTCATAAATGTGCTGTTTTAAGTTTGCATAGCTTTTAAGCTGTTCGAACATTATAAAGCTGTATTGACTCTGCATAGGTAACACTTGGCAAATTGAATATTGAGTATATTGCTCAAACCAACCAATGATATACTTTTGGATATCCTCATCAAGCTTAACAGTTACCTTGCCACTACGCTTATCAACCTGAGCTTTGCTTAACCATCCAACAGTTGTTTCTTTCCCGTCCTCATCAATCAGCCAAAATGATTTATCACGTAGTGTTTTAAGTGCTTTCTTTACATTCTCATAGTTCTTACCATTGTCAGCATCTATACCACACACTCTGCAGTATTCACCAATATTGAAAACATATGACTGCCCCTTCTGATCCGATGGCTTTACCTTCGACAAAACATACGCAAATGTCTTTAGCTCCAATATCCCCAGGTCAATACGGGCACGTTGAATAATCTCATTGGCTTTAACAACCTTATAATCACGTTGCTCAATAAGTTCTAAGTCCGCTTTATATTCCTTCATGTTCATACGAAAAATCCCCCAAACAATACGATTGTACTATATTAGGTGTAGGGTGTAAAGGCTACTCCCAATATAGGACTTCACTCTTACCCCAAGCTCCCAATATACCGTACCAAACCTCCCAATAAAATAACCCTATTTTGTAAGTTATCCACCGTACCAAACCTCCCAATAGCCGTACCATCCCTCCTAATAAACCGTACCATTCCTCCCAATACCCCCTCTGAAATCCGCTTGTGCTGTGGGCTTTCCGCTCCTATAAACAATATAAACATACTAAACAACTTATATGTATGGAGTCCGATTTTTGCAAATTTTATAACCGTACCAAACCTCCCAATAGAAATTCCCATATTTACGTACCAAACCTCCCAATAGTAATAAAAGTCCCAATAGCTTTTTCGCAAAAACACTCACCAAATAAAAAGAGGATGATCACTCACCCTCTTGAAACTCAACCATATTTCTTTTCGTCCATGCTACTCCTTATCAGTGTACAAATCGTTTGTAGTCCTGGCGGTCATCGATGATATATTCTAACTTAACCACTTTGGTGTCATAGTAAATCTGATAAACAGCCCATAAGTGACGCCATATATGATGTGCCCTATATTTCCTTGGTAAATCTTCAAGCCTTCCGGTCCCTGCCTCAGGATCCTTTTCCAGAATATCAAGCAAAGCCTCAAAGCCATCTAAAAGGTTGTCGGCTGCGTCAATTCCGTTATCTTCTTCAACAGTATTGACCCATTTAAAAAGGATTTCTTTAGCCTCCGGTGATATATCGATTGTGTAATTATCCATTATGTCTGTTCCTCAATTCTGCAAGCACATCACGGGCGCTAAAGTCGGGTCTGCCTGCCGCCCTCTTCTCCTCTATCTCTACAAGCTTCTCCCTGAGTTCAAGAGTGCGCTCCCTTGCGTCATAGGTTTCAATATCCATAACTACAAGGTCCCCTTCTCCGTTCTTGGTAAGAAATACCGGGGATTTTGTTTCTTTACACAGGTCAGATATCTCATTATAGTTTTGCCTGATCTTGGCGGATGGCCTTATCAAAGTCTGCATAATATGCCCTCGCTTTCATATAGCATTATTTTAATAATATTATATACAAATATTACTATATGAGCAATCAATATTAAACCATGTCCGCATAAACCATGCCAAAAACAATATGTGAGTTCAAATTTGCCGCCTATTTCGTCCTAAAATCATTTTGTTGATACTTTCCTTGTCTAAAAATAAAAGCGCCTAAAAACGCCTTTAAATGATTTTTTATGTTATTCAGTCCGCTTATGATCCTGTTCACCGGGGGTATCCTCAAATAACAATCACTTGGATAACTTATATAAGTCATTATTTGAGCAAGGCGCTTAAACACTGGCACACAAAAAGGAAGCGGATATATGTTCCGCTTCCCTTCTGTGTATCTATAAAGGAGGCAAATGAGTTACTTTTGCTTTTTGCTCCAGGTACCATCAGCAAGCGAAGGTATCTTTTTCCAATTACTGTTTCCGTATGCGTTCCATATCTTCTGCCCTTCTGCCTGTGAGGCATGGGTCTTATTCAGGTAATCAATGATCTCATCCTGCTTTATGCCAAGGTTCCCATCCGTATCGATTGCTTTGTATGTATTGGCAAAGGATTCTGTTGTAAGGCTTGGTATAAGCTGTTGTGCCTTCTGATAAGTTGCCTGTGGTCCTGCTCCGGATAATCCATAATCGGATAGTGTTTTGCTTTCCTCAATGATCTTGGCAGCTTCCTCAAGGTTGCCCTTCTCAGCTGCTGCAGTTGCGGCCTTACCTGCTACTGAGTTGGATTTTACTCCGGCGCTCTTGGCTATGCCTTTTCCGGTAAGGGTATTAACTACCTCATCAATGCCGCCCTTGTCGTAGCTTTCCGCAAGTGCCTGGTTAGCCTTTGACATTTCTTTTCCAGTAACCTTGTTCTGAGTATAGGCCTTAGCAAAGGATTCCATTTTGGAATAGATCTCCACCTTATCAGCTCCGGAAAGGCTGTCGTATTCCTTTGTATCCATAAGCTTCTCAGCAAGTTCGTGCTTAAGGCTTCCGTATCCCTTTTGGAAGGCTGTCCAATCCTCAGGGGAAAGCTTTTCGCCGTCAACAGTTTGATTACTTGAGGCTGTGAGGCCGTAGTTAAGGACTTTGTTATCCCCGGTTTCCTCGTATAATGCCCTCAGCTCGTTATCTACCCTGTCGCTTGTATCCGTTGTGGTAGTAAGTGGATTCAGGAAGTTATTGAGGATCCTGCCACCTGTTCCAAGGCCGTAATCCTGCTGTTTAAGTTCCTCGCCCCATGTACCCACGGAAGGCTCAAGGGCAAGCCTGTTACCTGCTGCCTGTAAGGATGGTATTTGAGATTGCCTAAGGGCTTCTCCTGCTTCCTGCAATCCTGGTATCTTGGTCTGATAATACTTTGATTCTTGATCCCAGTACTTGGCAGCCTTACCCTTCTTATCGGTGTAGGTTGTGCGCTTGGTATCGTCAATGGTCTTTTCTACTTTTCCGCCCAGTGTAGGTATTAACTGGCTCGCAAAGTTCCCTGCTACGTTCCGCGCTAATGATCCAAATACGTCCGTATCTGTATCAGCATAGCGGATTGATGATAATGTGTCCGCTACTCCGTTAAGCATGGTCATATCATTTATGGATTCAAGTGTGGAATACACTCCGCTTGTGAGTGCGTCCAGCGCCATATCTCCATCGCCGTTCATGGCCTCTTTAAGGTAGTACCAGGTATCAGCTCCGGCTATAAGGCTCATGGCTGCCGGGGCAAGCTCTGAAAGGCTCACATAGTCCTTGCCTACCTTTATGCTCATGGGTTTGATACCGCGCTTGGCGTTGTAGTTATCCAGTTCCTTGTCCCCGGTACCTACATACAGGATACCCTCATGCTCAAGTATTGCTCCAAGCGCAAGGCCCATTGTTCCGGTAATGCCCTTTGCAATATCATTGATGTAATCGGCGCTGCTTATTACTCCCTTTTTCCACTTGTTTGTTTCTGCTGCCACCTTGATAAATTCCAAAGGTGAATAAGCAAAGCTCTGAGCAAGTATGTTACTTGGAGTTTTAACGAATGGGAGTATTGTGTCACCAACATACCCAAGCGCCTTTACTGCCATATGGTCGCTATCCTTGGCGCTCCGGATCCCTTTACTGAACAGCTCCGCAAATTTGTTGCTCTGGTGGAAGGTTGCCTCATTGGCTGCGTTAAGTGCCACCTGTCGGCCCTGCTCAAGTAATTGCTTTGAGGCGTCATCCGTAGCCTTAAATATACTTGCGTCCGCTCCGTTAGCTTTAAGGAAGCCTGCTAATGAGGTCCTATACTTTGCTTTTCCGGCTATGATATCCTCATAATCCAAAAGGTTTGAGTTGCCTTCTGTAAGGCCGTTGAGGATCTTGCCGCCCAGGTTATCCTTGAACACCCTTCCGGCTTTATCAAGTTCCTGACTAGCATTGAGCCACTTGTTACCTGCCTGCTTATACTGCCTAAAGGCGTTGTTATCAAAGTCGGTACCTGCTGACTTAATGAGGTCATTATCTGCGCTGCTCATAGGATTAAGTATTGATTTAGTCCTGCCGCCTTCTATGCCCTCATAGCCTCTCCATTTTGCCAGCCTCTCAGCCGCTGCCTCAATGGTTGCCGCAATATTGTTCTTGATACCTGTAAGGCCTGCGTTGGTAAGGTTTCCTAAGTTGTTTCTAATATGGGTTTGTGGGCTTGATAACATGGAGAAATATCTCCAGGCACTAAGCTTATCCGCAAAGCTCTTGCCATCTGATAAATCGTTAGCCAGTAGGTTAAAGGCTTCCTGCTCAAGCTTGTAATACTGTTTGGAATTAAATCCGTAGGATTCCGCCTCAGCAAATAGATTCATAACCTTGTCAACAGTTTCCGGCTTAACTCCAAAGGATCCCATTGAAAACATATCGAGGGTTCTTGCAATATCAGCCTGGTAATTGCTTGCTATGATCTCGTCCATATCTGTAAGGCTTAAGTTTTTAAATGCGTTCTTAAGCTGCTTGTTTTTGGACTTCTCAATCATATCGGAAATGCCATCAAGCACATTACGCCTTAAGCTGTCCTTTGCCGCCTCGTCTGTTCCGGTTAATATGCTTTCAACATCAATGTCCTTAAGCATATCTGAAACGCCTTTTGACAGCTCATCAATCCCATTGGATAGCTTAGGATTCTTGGCCTTAAAATCTCCAATCTGCTTGTCAAGTAGTCCGTAAGCCTTATCAATATACCCCTGTGGGGTTTTTGAATAATAAGCAATGGCTGCGTTAAACTGTCCGCCCTTTGTTGCTGCCTCCCGGGCATTGAGCATTATGTTACGTGCTTTTTGATTGTACAGTTTGGCCGCTGCCTGATCTCCACTCTCAAGGGCCTCCTGTGCCATTTTTGAGTAGTCAAATGAGGCCGTAAACATTTTGTGCGCGTCAGCTCCGGAAAGTTTTCCAGGATCCAATTTCTCCCCGGCGTACTGCTTATAGATTCCGTCCAGGTCGTTTTCAACTGCTGCCTTGGCTTGCTCAGCTAATGCCCTCTCGTTGTCCGGATCGTACCAAAATCCGTTCTTGTCGGCGTATGCCTGTTTCTGCTCAGGGGTAAGGGTTTCTGTATTCTGCAGAGTGCTATGGAGCTTGGAAAGCTTCTGCCCCTGTTCGTTTACTTCCTGGGCTGCCTTAGGTGTGGAAGGTGCTCCGCCCTGTTCTCCTGCTTTGAGTTCATCCCATAAATCCGCGGTGGTTTGTGGCTCTTTTACTGGCTCGATATCTCCAGTAAGCTTAAAGCTTGTGGGCGTTTCCTGTAGCACTTCCTTTGGCTTTTCAAGGCCTATATCCTCAGCCATGACTTTGTTTATACTTTCTTTATTGACGTTCTCCGCCCCTTCTGCTATGTTGTAGTTAAGAAGAGGGTCGGCTGTAGCTTTCTGTTTGGACAATTGTAGTCCATTCCCGGAAAGCACATCACGAACCTTTTCTTCATTTTTGTAGAGAATATCGCTGTTATCCAACAGGTAATCAATGCCTGGGCGTCCGTGCATGGAAGCCAATTCGTTTACTATATTGGCGTCTTTTTCTTTTCCCATGTGTACAGGTGCAATCACAGGATCTCCGTGAGCATCCAACATATCAGTTAACACAACACCACTATCCGGCTGCGTTAATGATTTCATTACGGCTGCAGGGTCATTTAGCCTGTTTGGCACTTCTGCAATGGCGTCATAGCCAAGGTTATGTTTTCCGCCCATATACCCCTCAGGATATGCAAATTTTGAAATGTTACTTTGCGTCATCACCAAAGGGTTATTTATATCGCCAAGGTCTTTTAAGTATTCGGGGGTGGCGCCCAACTGTATGAGGTCTTTTTGTGACAGCTCTCCGCTTGCATATTTTCTTAGCTGCTCGACAATATTAGCCCTCTCCTGCGCTATGATCTCGTCATTCTTTCCGCCAGGTAATCCCCTTACAACATAATCATCCGCATTATCATAAATGCCTGTTACTAATTCCGGTATTTGATTATTTGGGATATCAACCTTAGGGCCTCCATTGCCAACAATTCCCTTTATAGGCCTGTACAATGAGGCGATATCTCCGACAGCATTAAGGCCGCCGTTGATTGCTGTGTTAAGCAAGGTGTTTTTTACAATCTCCCCGGTGCTCTTTTCCTCAGCTACGTCATTGGCAAGGGTAGGAATTATATCTGTTGCAAGGTCAATAGGCATATCCCTTAAGGTGTTCGCTCCAAGCTGCCTTGCTGCTGTTCCGGCTCCGTTAAGAATAGCCTGGGCTTTTGTTCCGCCATTGACTAAAGCGTCCTCGTAGCCTGCCTTAAGTGCCTCCCCGGCTGTTGGCGCTCCGTTAGCTGACAAAGCACGCCCTCCAGCTCCGCCTCCAAGCATATAAGCGCCTGCCGCCATTCCGGCGATTCTTCCCAAGTTACTAGCAACGGGGTGTTGCTCATTGGCCTCGGCTACGCTCTGCCTTACCCTATCGCCTACAAGGTCCCAATCTTTACCAAGGGCCTTACCTGCAAGCCTAACCGGACCATTAACAATTCCGGCTATTGCGTCACCTGCATTGTTAAGCGCTGCCTCCCAAGGATTCTGCTTTTTCTGTGCGGCTTTCCTTTTCTGTTCCGCTACTTCTGCCTGTGCCTGGGCGGTCTTTTCCTGGTCAATAGTAACGTCACTAGCAGGCTTAAGAGAAGTGTTTCCCATAGCCTTTGCCTTGTTTATCTGCTGCTCAATCTCCGCCCTTGCCTGGTCGGCTGACAGGCCGTTAAGCTGTGCATATTGGCTTATCACTTCCTCTGGGATCTCCGAAGGTATTAACCCCTGTGCATTGCTCTTACTGTTTCCGCCTGTTGCCATCATATTCTCAAGCTGTTGCTGTTTTTGGTAGTTTTCTCTGTTCAGATAGTTTGCAGCCTCTTTATTGACGTCTTTACCATTTGCGGTCCTTGCTCGCAAGCTATCAAGATACTGTTTACGATCAGCGACAAACTCAGCCTTTTCCTTGGCAGTATAAAAACGCTTTTCCTGTCTGGGTGCGCTAAGGCTTGGGATCTCCTGCGACTTCTGCACAGGTGCTTTAGGTGCGCTTTCCTGTGGCTTTGTCTGCGCTATTATGTCGTTGGCGGTCTGCAAATCGGCTGCCGCCTGTTCCGGATTCTGTGCTTTCCATGCCTCAAAATCCCTTTGCAGTTTTTCAATATCTTCCTGCTGTTTTAGCCAGGCATTATAGTCATTCTGTAGCTGTGCTATCTCCTGCTGTCGCTTCTGCTCCATAACTGCGCGTACCTGGCTATTTGCAATCTGTTGCAATATTTCTTTGTTCATATGCGCTCCTTTCCGGTGCTCACAAATTCCCTACTTACAGATTATGTGAAAAGGAACAGGAAATAAATTCCTATAAAATTACTTATTTGAGGGGCATAAAATGGCTAGTGTTAGGAATTATTTTTCTTGCTTCAGGGCATAAAAAAGACACCTTACCACAGGCTTTGATAAGGTGCCTCTTTTCCCTTTTGGGGGCTTGACTAAAAAGTCAATCAAACAGCTATTAGTATTATAGCATACTTTGGCGATTATGACTTATATAAGTTATGCAACTCATTAACTAAATTTTCTCAGCTAATGACTTATATAACTTATGCGGTTCATTTCTTGTTTATTCGGCTAAGTTTCTTATACTTCTCCTTGTTCTTCTCCATATCCTCATCCAGGAGCTTATGGATATACTTTGCAATGCTCAGGCCTTCACCTGCAGCCATGGCTGCTACATAATCTTTGTAGTTCACCCGGATAGCCTCAGTGAGTATGGGATGGCCCTTTGAGCCCGGAGCTGTTTCCCTCACAATCATATCAAGGTTATAGTAATCTCCCCTGGGCTTCTTGAAAGGCTTAGGATCTTCCTTACGCTGTTTCTGTTTGCTTTCCTTTACCTGCTCAGATAAGCCAGTTATCATTTCCATTGTGTTATCCAGGTTTAAATTCTTTTTGAGCGCCATGTTATCCCCCTTTTAATCGTTTTCCTTGGCCTGCTTGTATCCGATCATAAAGCCCGCCATCATTGCATTAGTGATTAGCGCATACCATAAGGCACTTTGCTCCGTGGCTCCGACTTGCCGACATTCCTCCCGACTGATATCTAATACCTGTTGTATATCAGTCGTATATATTTGGTCCTCAAATTCTTTATCATATCTTGATATCAATTCCTTAATATCCCTATTCATGTAGGCTTATCCTCCTTATCACTTATATAAGTTATGCAAGTCATAACGTGCTCAAAAACTCATCCACAAAGGCCTCATAATCCTTAGTGGCTGTTGCGTCCGGTTCATGCTCGTATATGCTTGTTCTCTCCAGTGCGGCCTCACCTACTGTTATGGTGCTCCTTATGGCTGTCTTATAGATCTTGGTACCCATCATGGCAGCTATCTTCTCAAACTCCGGATAAAGCACCTTGTAAAGGTTGGTCCTGGTATCTACTCTTGTTATGAGTATTCCGGCTATCTCCAAGTTGGGGTTTGTGTTTTCCTTGATATCGTCAATAAAACCCTTCAACTGGCTTGCTCCCTGTAAGGCGTATGCTTCTGCCTGAATGGGGACTATAACCATATCTGAACAGGTAAGGGCGTTCTCATTCATAACTCCAAGGCTCGGCGGCGTATCAATGATACAGAAATCATATTCCTTCTTAAGGCTCTTTAAGGCCTTTGATAGCATTTTCTCCCTTCCAAGCTGTGTGAAGGTGCGATCTGCTGCTGCAAGGTCGATACTTCCAACTAACAAATCCATGTTATCTGAAAGCTTTATGAGCGCGTCCTTGGCTGTTGCCTCGCCCTTAAAAACGTCAAATAATGTATTCTCCAGTTTCAGAAGGTTCACATTTGCTGCAAAGCTTAAGTTGCTCTGAGGATCCATATCCACAAGCAATACCTTGTAACCCTTTTTCTCAAGCCCTGCGCCAAGCGCATAGGTTGTCGTAGTCTTTGCAACTCCACCCTTGTGATTCGTTAACGATATTGTTCTCATACCTTCCCCCTTATGCTTCCTCAAGTATCGCCTCTATTTCCTGCATTGCTTCTCCTATATAGTCCTGGGCTGAATAGAATAACAGGCCGATATCGTTGTGATTGTCCTTTAATATCATCAGCTTCAGATCTGTTAGCTCCCTATGATCTAAAAAGGCCCTATCTCTGTAAGCGTCCATTATCGCCCAGGCCTTTTCAAGTTTCAGGCTAATGTCATTGATCCTGTCTAAGTGGTTCCGTGTTGCTTCATTCATTCTCGTTTTCTCCTTTCAGAAATAAAAATGCCCCTACTGGTACCACAAAAAAGCCGTGATATAAGTACGGGTGTTAGCGTGGTAGTGTAATGTATTTACTTACAAAGCCATATAGCACTCACTCGGAATGACTTATATAACTTATGTCATTCATTATAACCATGCAATCAATAATTTGCAATCAATTCTTATCTATCTGCTCTAGGTATGGTATTATATAGGTGTTCTCGTTTTTAATTTACGTGGTAGTGGATTAAATGAGACCGGAGCTCCTTATATCCTTGTGGTATAGGAGCTTCTTTAATGCCCTCTCTTCACTTATATAACTTATCCAAGTCATTCCAATGAAAAAGCTATTTATTATCCTAGTCTAACCTAACCTATACTAACCTAACCTCGGTATACCACTTGGTTGTCATTTGGTTGCTGTTTGGTTACTGTTTGGTTATCAAATACGGTATCAATACCATATCTATATCTTTCTCTTACTCTTTATCTATCTCTATCTCTCCGTAACACTTTTGTTACACCTGCGTTACCATGTAACACAATGTGCGAACAAAGTGACGCTCCAAACAAAATGACTTACATAACTTATACAACTCATTACCTGTCATGCCATATAATCAAAATCCCTACTCCTAGCATTGCCGGCGCTAAAAACCTAACCATGAAAATTCCAATATAGTAATACATAATAATTCCCTTGCCTGCCTTAACAGGTCCTTTCTTTTTATTTGGAATTATTATGGATAACTTTGCAGAAAATTTTTAAAAACGGCTTTTATATTCCAGGAAAAATAAAAAATAATTTTTCAAATAGGGGTCCCATTCAAAAACCACTCACCCCAAAAATGGGGCGGTTAGTTTCAACTAGCCTGGCGATACCCTTTTACTCATTTTTGAGTAATACCGGACTTTCTTCCTTTTTTGGAATAAAGGCTCTTTTTAAGCAAGGGAGAAAAGGAGCTTTTTGATGGGGAAAATTGAAAAAAATTTTGGAGCGGGTATTTGGAGCCCCGGAAAAGAAATCGCCACTCGGCGGTGGGAGGGGGAGGGGTGCCCCCAGGAGGATAGGATCCAGTACAAATATGCTCTACAAAATTTGAATACATATGTTTTGCTCATGCTCTCCCCCTGCTATAAGCTCATGGCATGGTACCGGATTGGTTATCACTTATATAACTTATGTCATTCATTCTGTAATCAGGGCATAAAAAAGAAGCCTGCTTATTAAGCAAGCTCCTTTAACTGTTTCTTATATTTGTAGTATGTATTCCTGGCAAGTCCTAATATCTTCATCACTTCAATATCTGTATTGCTTCCGGAAAAGTCGTTTGATAAGCTCAGGATCTTAGCTTTCATTTCCTTTGCTTTCTTTGTTTCGATCTTGGCGCCCTGTTGCCGTCCTACCTGTTTACCTTCTGCCTGTGCCCTTCGTACTCCTTCGCTTGTCCTTTGGTGCAGGAAGTCAACCTCTGCTTGTGCTGTCTTAAATGCTAGTTCTATTTGTTCCTTAGCCAGTGCCATTAAGAAATTGTTTACACCTTCCAATATGAAATCTACATTTGTTCCGGTCATGCTAACATTCTGCTCAAGAGCTTTCTTATAGGTTGCTGTGTTGATATGTGGCTCCTTTATAAAGATAAGATTTACACCTTTGTTATAAAGTTCCTCATATAACTTAAAGCCGTCCTCTGCATTTCTGCTCATTCTTGATACTTCGTCAAATATGATCGTATCGCCTTCCTTTACATTCTTGAGTAGCTTGTTAAAATTCGGCCTGCTTATTTTTGTTCCGGTATATTCCTCTGTAATGATCGTGGCCTCAGGAAACTCTCTCTTGATGTTCTCAATCTGCCTGGTAATTGATTGCTTCATTGTACTTATTCGAGCATAGCCATAAACTTTGTTTGTCATATCAAGTATCTCCTTTCTAATTTGTACGTGGTAGTGTATCAGTTTAAACGCTCGTTCTTTTTGATACTTTGATATTATACCCTCGCACAATGGAAGTCAATACTTTTTGATACTTTTTAGCGACAGGTTTATTTTGATACTATGCTATCCCCTTTCTGCTTTCTCAAATAATCATCTTGAATAAGGTACCTCTTATCTATTTCCTTCTGTATCATTTTATGTACCTTCCGGAGCCTATTGAAATCCGGATCCTCAATAAGCCACTCCGAGTAATACGCCGCCAACTTCCAAAGGATATTTATATCAACGCTTTCCAAATCTGTAGCCTCGATCTTGGTACCCTTGGCCTTAAGTTCCTCATACCGCCCCACAATAAACCCCCTGTATTCGTTTTTCATAACTCCAAAAGTGGAATTATCTGTTAACAACCTCTGAAAATGCCAAACATATTATGACTTGTATAACTTATGTAAGTCATTCTGATAAAGCATAGCGCTTTTTATATGCTTCCTGCTCTGCTTCGCTCATGGGTTTATTAAGTGCCTTTGCTCTGGTAATAGCTTCGTTAATCTCATCCTTTGATTGTATTACAGTAAATGGAGCTGCCTGGTACAGGTAAAAGTATTCCTCACAATCCATAGGATCCTCATACTCATACTTGGATGGATTCTCGTTATATTCATTCTGCAGCCTTTCATATATCCTCTGCATAAGGATTATTTGGGATTCATCAACTAATCCGATATCCGGATCTACTTCCCCTATGGTCGCTCCGAAAAAGTCAAAACAGGTAAAGGATTCAAAGTTATAGCCCTTTAGAAACTTAAGGAAATACTTTTCCCAGTTCTCATCAAATATGTTTCTCCATACCTTATACCTGTCGCTTACCTGTAACACCTGCTCCCTTACTTCCGGCTTAAGGTTCTTAATGCTATACATATCATCAAAGGCCCTGCTACCGTCCTTGGGTATATCAAATTCCTCTTTAGTAACCTTTATGATCCTGTCGATTGGATAACCGGGATTAGGCCAACAGGGATTAAGCATAAGCTTTCCAGTAGGATTGTAGGCGCGTTCCTTCAAATAATCGTAGTAGCACCTATATGGAAGGCAGTACAGGGTAAATGCTTCACGCCTCGCCTTCTTGTGTAGCTCCAGGCAAAGTTTCTGTTCCGGATTCTGCCCCTTCTTCAATGCTAAGGCCCTTATTGCTTTCACTGTTTGGTCGAATGTCAGCATTTACATATTCTCCTTTTACGTCTATAACATTAAACTCG
>JAILOW010000012.1 GCA_024690635.1 Butyrivibrio sp. | reverse complement strand
GTTCTTTACAAAGGCCTGTCCGTAAGGAATTCCTGATTCAAGGGCATATCCAAGGGCTGCTACGTTACCGGACTCGGGAACACCCACAACCATATCCGCATCCACAGGTGAATCCTTGGCAAGGAATCTTCCTGCGGCTATTCTTGCATCATATACGCTGATGCCGTCAATGCTGCTGTCGGGTCTTGCGAAATAGATATATTCAAAGATACATCTTGCATGCTTTTCCTTGGGAAGGCACATGCTCTTGTCGGACTGAATGCCGTACTCGGGAGAGATTGTAACTATCTCACCGGGCTCAACGTCTCTTATGAAGGTTGCTCCTATGGTATCAAGCGCACAGGTCTCGGAAGCAAGAACGTAGCAGTTCTCTCTTCTGCCGATTACAAGAGGCTTGAAGCCGTACGGATCTCTTGCGCCGATAAGCTTTCTGGGAGACATGATAACAAGGCTGTAAGCTCCCTTTATCTTCATCATTGCCTTGCCTACCGCCTCTTCTACGGATCTGGACACAAGACGCTCACGGGCAATGTGATATGCAATTACTTCTGAATCAATGGTGGTCTGGAAGATAGCTCCGGTGTACTCCAGCTCATGGCGAAGCTCCGGTGCATTAACAAGGTTACCGTTATGCGCAAGGGCAAGGGTACCTTTTACATAGTTTAGAACCAGCGGCTGAGCATTTTCTCTGGTGCTGCTGCCGGCAGTAGAATAGCGCACATGGCCTACGCCGATGTCGCCGCGAAGTTTATCAAGAATATCCGGGGTGAAGTTTTCGTTTACAAGGCCCATGTCCTTGAAACTGTTGATCTTGCCCTTGGGACCGTTTGTCTCGCTGACAGCAATACCGCAGCTCTCCTGTCCCCTGTGCTGAAGTGACACAAGACCGTAATAGATGGATCCTGCAACGTCGCCCCCGTCAAAGTCATACATGCCAAAGACGCCGCATTCTTCCCCGAGATGCTTGTAGGGCTCTAACCTGTCTGTACTCTGCATAAAATCTCCTCTTATATTAATGTAAAAATCGAAATTCTCGCAAACAAGGACATAGTAACATCATGGAGCGATTAAAGCAATATTAATAATAGGCAAAAAATCCCCTAAAAATCGACGGAGGTTTGACCATCGTCAAACCTCCGGGTACTTCTCTTCAAACCCTGCTACCATATCCAGAATTTCCTGTGTATATCTGGGATATTGTCTTGCCATATCCTCTATCTCAAGCTTGGCATTGCCTGCCACCACATCCCTGTTGTATTCCATTCTCTTTCTAAGGGACTGCCTGCGGACGTTGAGTCTGTGCCTGATCTCAACCTCTTCGTTGTGATTAAGAAGAGCCTCAGGCTGATGGATCCAGATCTCGGGATCACGCACCCTGTAGTGGCGCAGCATGTAGATAAGATCTTTTTCATTGGAATCAAGGAGCTTTTTGGCATCCTCAAATCTCGCCCTCTCCTTGCGCTCCTGCAGGTATCTGCTGTACAGATCCTCAAGCTCTCTTGAATTGTTTACTCCGTATTTGATGCACAGATAGTCCAGCAGATTGGTATTGTTGACATATCTGATCTTTACCGAATTCTGCAGCATTATGAGCCTTGAAATTGACTTGGTCACAGTTTTTAGCTCAACCACCGCATTGGTATTCTGAAAATACAAAACCGTAATGGAAATAGCCGCCAAAAGAATGGCCACCATATATCCGTAAACCACGTTCAGATGAAGGGCAAACTGCAGCACCAAAAGAAGGATAAGGATAGCCACCAGCACTGCCGCAACAACGATCATAAGCTTCTTGGTATTGTCGATTGCTACTATAAGCTCATCCTCGCGGTACAGATATGCCTGATGCTCCCCGTCAAGGCGCTTTAAATCGTTTCGGATCTTTTTCTGGTAATCCTCTGCCTCAATGAGCTTTTTCACTCCTTTTTCAGCATCGGTACCGATCCTCTCCATATGTTCAAAGTCCTCATCGGACATGCGGCTCTTTCTTTTATTGAACTTTTCCTGCTGTTCCTGGGAATCCAGTATCTTTTGAGCGCACTCGTTGATCTCAAGCCTTTGCTCGGAAGGAAGCGCATCAATCTCCTCCATATCACGCAGATGGCTGGTAACATCATTGTACTCAAGCTCCAGGGCATCAAGTTCCATGGAAGCTTCCTGCATCTGCATAAGGCAGCTCTCAACATATTCGCGCCTCTGAACAGGATCATCCATATCAAGAGCTTTTCTGGTATAGACGATGTCGTTCCAGTTTTCCAGCTCGGCCTGCTGTTTAAACTCCTCGTCCCTTATGCTTTTGTTTCCCGAAAAGATATCAAATAAGCCCATTACTTCACCTTATCCCGAACCAGCTCCCTGTATTCGTACTTCATGCTCTCTGTTATCTCATCTACTTTACTGTAGTACTCGTGCATCTTGCCCTCTGCCTTGTAAACAGCAAGAGTTCTTGCCAGATGATTGTCCTCACTGGATCCGTAGAGATCCTCCGCCTCATTCATTCTCTTTTCAAGCTCCATTGAGGCTTCAAATGCTTCGTCGTTGTCTGCGATAAAGCCCACATACTCATTGTTTGTCATGCTCATGCGAACTGCCGCAAGATACTGAAGATATGACTCGTGGCTTCCGTTGTCCTCGTAGGCTTTTTTGAACATCTCAGCCGCTCTGTCAAACAAAAACAGCCTTGCATACATAACGCCTTCGTTGTGCTCGATCCTGGCACGGAGCCTCAGATCTATATCCGGAGTATTGTTTAAAAGGAACTGATACTCCCCAAAAGCCATGCTGTATTTGCCGTTCTTCATAAGGAAATCCGCTCTGGCAAGCTTCTTTTTGTAGATATCCATGCCCGCGTTTTCCCTGAGGATCTCCTCTGTGCGGTCGACTTCCTTTCTGGTGTTGTAGCCAACATAGTCAAGAATGGTTCCCGCAAGGGAAGCAACGGAGCACTTCTTGGATGCCATAACCCGAAGCTCATCTGACAGTCTTTCAAGGGAGCATTCCCTTGCTATCCAGTCAAAAAGCTCCGGTCCAAAGGTCTCCTCATCCAGAAGGAATGCATTTTTAACGATGCAGTAGCAAAGCTCCTCTATGCTAAAGACATTTCGCCCTATCTTTTCAATATGAAATGGATTTTCAGCATAGCTTCCTATGCAAAGAATAGGTCTGTTCATGCATATCTCCCGTCATCACAGTTCTATGGTCTGCTCCCATACCTTGCCGGTTGCAGGGAACAGTTCTCCAAAGCCCATATCCTGCACTTTTACATTTACCGTATTCACATCCGCCATGTCCATGGTGATATGAAGTCTTGTGGTGCCCACAGGCCTTTTCTCAAGGCCGTCCAGATACAGCTGCACCATTCTGGGCATTTTGCCTGTAAGAGGCGTCACCTCTATATTGAGTATCCCCGTGGGATCCATTATGATATCAAGGCTTGTCTCCGCCTCGTACCAGTTAACACCCGCATCAAGCAGGGCGTGATATACTTCCGTTCCGCATTTTAGGAGCTTCATGCCCAGATTGGACTTTAGCTTGTCCTCTCCAAGGAAAACGAATTTTCCGTTGTTCTCTCCGGGATTTATCCTCTCTCTTGCCGCAATGCTGGCTCCCTTGGAAAAGAGATTGTTGCCCTGGAACACTCTTCTGGTCCTGCACAAAAACTCAAGAGATCTCTTGGGCCATTTTTCGTGGAAGCCGTCTCCAAGCAAAAAGATCGTGGATATAACCTTTTCACCGCAGATCTTTTGCATGATGGTCAAAAACTCGTCATCAAGCCTTTCACAGGTCTTGTGGAAAAATGCCGCTTCTTTCGGAAATCCGTCCGGAAGCTGCAGGTCGTCAAAGCTCTTTACATCTATAGTTGCAACCACAGGAGTCGTCCTGTAATTAAGGCACATCTCGTAGACATTTAGCACATCAAGGTCGTAGTCGCAGGCTATTATATTGTGATGCGTCAGTTCATCAGGCTGATAGAGCATGTAATTGTAAAAGCTCTCCTCATGGCTCTGATAAAAGATATTTTTGGTTTTGAGCTCAAGAGCTGCCACTACCGCATTCAGAACCTGCACCATCCTGTGATCCAGGCACTTGGTGGTAAACATCACCGAATCCACGTTGTCCAGGGACAGCTCCATGGACAAAAGAGAAAGACTTCTTTTTACAAAGAGTGTAAGAAGCGCGATGGGATCGTACTCACCCTCGCCCACTGCAACAGGCTTTCCTTCTTTTGCAGCAGTAAGGAGCCCTGTCACCGGAATGCCGTCGCCGTCTTCGATATGACGGACAGCCTCTTTTCCGTAGAACCACTGGTTCACTTCCTTTCTCTTGCAAAGGACCGTAGGGATATTATAAAGTTCTGAGCCGGCAAGGACCGACAGGGTCTCCGGCATATCGGCGTCGGAGGCAAGGAAGCTTATCTGAGAAACCTTGTCCCCCAGATCGTATCCCAGCACAAAACGCTTTTCATCAGAATTACCAAACAGCATAACAAACTACCCTTCTTTATGTGTCGCTGTCATCCATGGCATAAAACAGCCTGTCACACAGGAATTTCTTTTTGTAGAACTCGTTCATAAGGTCGTCCACGGTATCATAGTCCTGCAGGGTCTGACCTATCATAATGTCATTTATCATGTTAAATCTGCCTGCAAGAGAATCCTTGGTGATATCGCTCTTTTGTATGGTGCCGCTCTCGGTAACAGGCTCCTCATCACCCTTTTTCTCAGTGATGTAGTACTGAAGCTGTTCTCCGAAGAACAGTATGAATTCCGAAACATAGATGCCGTCGTACATCTCAGGCATGGTCATGCACATATACTCATCGCTCTGATCGCCCACCAATCTGTAGTGAATGGTGCACTCAGTTCCGGGCTCCGAGCGGTACTCCAGCATGGTCTTGTCAATGAACTGGATGAGATCAGGCAGCATTTCCCCGTATTCCGTATAGAATGGGAAGAAAACTCCCTGACTCATAAGGCTCCTGAGGAAAGGTGTGGCAACTTCGGGATTGGCCTCTTCCGCAGAGCTCTTTTCAGTTGCGTAGTACCTCAGGTAAGCAAGCTTACATACATCCTGAAGGGGCACGCCCTCAAGAGCAAGCCTCTCGATTCGTTCAAAGATATATCTGTCCGTAACCTTGCCTCTTGCAAAGTTATCATAGGCATTAAGTGAAAGAAATGCCGACTCAACATCGGTATTGGCTCCTGCCTTTACATACTCTTTGAATATCTGGAACTTTTCTCCGATATAGGAGCCGCTGTACATCATCTGCACAAGGATCCTCTCGCAAAGAGCATAGGTATCAAGTCCGAAGGACTCGGCAGCCTTCCAGATATCACGCATCTCCTTTAATGTTCCGTTGTAGTTCTCCACCAGGAATTTAAGGAGCTGCTCGTCATATTTACTGTTTTTAAAGGCATAGAATGCTATCTCAAGATTCTGAGACGTAGGCTCAAAGGCATCCCTGTCAAGAAGCCTTACGCAAAGCCTCAGAACGATCCTTGGGTCTATGCCGTGACAGCCATAGTCCCTAAGCCACTCAAGAGCCTTGTCATAAAGACCTGCCATTACCGTAAGCTCAAGGATGTCTCCTCTTTCTTTTCCGGAAAGATCCCCGGGCTCAATGTCCACCAGATACTCGGTAAGCTGCCTTGTAAAGTCATTGTCGTAGTAGAATCTGATAAGGTTATTTCTGATCTCGTTGCGGCAGCTCTTTCTCACAAGGTCCGAAGATGCCAGATCCCTGTATCTGCCCACGTTATCCATATCAATGGTATAGGCGTCTTTACTGAGCTCGCACAAAAACAGATCAAGGTTCTCCTTGCCCTTTTGAATATAAGGGATAGCGTAGCCTGCAAGCTTGCCTGCAAGGATAAGTCTGGTGCTGGTATAGGGTACCGACGCAGCGTATCTGTTGTCCTCATGGTCAGTCAAAAGAACTGCATACTCATTGCCGTAAAGAGGCACCAGAGCCTCTCCGTCAACAAGAGGATATCTCATCTCTTTTTCGCACTTGTCATAATATACGCATACTCCGGTGATGCGCTTATCCTCAGTCTTTATCTCAGAGGTATAGAGCACATTCAGAACCTTGGATGCGTTGGCAGCATCCACCATCTGCTTGGTCAGAAGGTTACTGTACAGGTATCCCAGATCCCTTGAAACCCTTCCTTTGTCGATCTGAGACATAAGGAATTTTTCTATCTGGGGCAGATAGGTATCGTAGAGTTCGGGGTAATCATCCTTTTTCTCATGGATGTATCTGTAAAGAATAGCGTTTTTGTCATATTCAAGGTCGCTCTGATATGAGAAATACATAAGGACCATTCTGTTGATGTCGCTGGGTAAAAGCCCGTTCTCATCGGTATAGATGGACATCATGTAATACTCATAGAGCCTTGTTATGCGAAGTTCTCTCTCAACACCCTTGGCATACCACTCAAAGGAAGCGCGGTCCGTCTTGCCTCCCTTGATAAGAAGGGAAACAATAGCCTCGAGAGTATCGTCGTTTTCTCTGATCTCATAGCAGTCCTTGAGGATCCTGAAGAGCCTTTCGTTGTAGCCTCTGGCCCGGAGTGCCAGGTAGACCACCTGATCTATGAGACTGAGACTAATGATCTTTTTTCTGGCTCCGTACTCAAGCACATAGAGCTCATATTCATCAAGTCTTGTAAGGATTGAGGGTGAATCGTTCAAAAGATTCATGGACTCAAGATACAGAATGGGGCTTCTGCAACCAAAGCCAAACTGCTCCTCAAGTATCATCCATTTTCTGGGGCTGGATGTGGTGTACTCCTCCGCGATATATAAAAGGAGCCATGCAATGCGCCAGTTGTCGGGATTTCTCCTGAATATACCCTCAAGGCGCTCGGAAATATCATTTATATAAGCATCCTCTCTGCTGCAGAGAGTTGAAAGATACAGATAGTAGCTGTAAAGAGTGTCTCCCTTGGCTTCTTCCGTCTCTCTCTCCGCCTGGTCAAGGATCCATTTGCCTTCATTGACCCTTCCTGCGGTTATATAGTAATGGGCTGTATAGAGTCTGAATTCAAGGTCTTTGTCATCGATGGCATTCATCTTGGCGATGATCTTGCCGGTCTCTGTCATCCACGCCCTTGAGTTTATCTTTTTGCAGCTGAAGTTCTCATATACCTTTACAAGCTGCACCATCAGTCTCTTTTTCTCCTGATAGTCGGCTGTGAGATGATGCCCTGTAAGAGCCATGGATACCGTAACAGGGATCTCGATTCTAACGAAAGCATTGCTGAATACGATCTTGCCAAAATTATTGCCCTCATGGAGTCTTTCTGCTCTGATCCTGAACCTCAGTCTGCAGTTGCTGCCGGTGAAGTCTTCTTCGTTTATCTCATTTTTTTCGGTAATGATGAAATCGCCGTCGGTCTCCACTAAAAGATGTGTATATCCCCATCCGTTTCTGGTAAGAAGAATGACCTGATCATGAGAAAGACCTGTGTAATCAAGCATTATTTCCGTCTGATCTGGAATAAAGCCCACAGGCTGCTTTTTATTTATGGCAATAAGGAATTCCTCAACGTTCTGGATATTTTCGGGATCGCCGGAAAGCCCCCTGTAAAGAGACTCATATTGACTGTCGTTACCTTTGAAAACAGAAATGAACTCACGGGAATAAAAGAGGCTTACCGCCTCATCCCAGTCAGTTTTTGCAAGATTTGCAAAATGAAAAAGATTCTTGATGTCACCAAGGCTGGATGCGATATGATCAAGCCTAACGGTGACTACGAAAGGGAGCACATACTCTCCCTGATTGGATATGATCCTGAAATCGCCCTGCAGGACATCTCCCTGGGCGAGACCTTTTGAACTGAATCTGTAGGATACTTCATAGGGTGAACCGGAAAACTCCTCCGTAAGCACCTCCATCCTGATATCTGTGGAGGATACGTGGCCATAACAAGGCCGGTTTTCCGGACCAAAGATGGTAAAAGAGCCTTCTAAGTTCTCCCCGGGACCCATGGACAGCTCAACCCTCGCAGTAGAAAAGTCCAGACTCTTCTGCGAGTATTCGTATTTACCCTGAAGCAGCTGATCTACTATTTCTCTCACAATACACCCCAAAAAACTAGTTCTTCAAAATAGTATACCATATTTTTACTCCGTGCGGAGTGCTTCTATAGGGTCTAATTTGGCTGCTCTTCTGGCGGGATAGATACCAAAGAAAAGGCCTATTCCCGTGGATATCATAACAACCACAATTACAAGTACAGGATTCACCGTAAATGTAAAGCCTACAACCTTGCAGATAAGGGCAGAGATTGAAAGACCTAAGATGATGCCGATGATACCGCCTGTAAATGTAAGGATGGCAGCCTCAGCCAAAAACTGGGTAAGTATTGATGAAGTCCTGGCACCAAGTGACTTTCTGATACCGATCTCTCTTGTTCTCTCCGTAACAGATACCGTCATGATATTCATAACGCCGATACCGCCTACCAAAAGAGATATGGCAGCTATTATTGCAACAACGGAAGTAATTATGTTCAGGATGCTCTCCGAAGTAGCATCAAAGCCATAAGAGGATTTGATCTTTACAGCATTTTCTCCTCTGAGTCCCATGACGTTTTCAACAACAGATCTTGCCTGAGAAAGCACTGCGTTTTTATTTTCACTGTCAAGATAAATGCTGAAATCTCCCAGTCCGCCTTCGGTGTTGAAATTAAACGCATCTGCAAGTGCGGTATAAGGCACGTCGCACAAAAATGTCATATCGTCGAAGTAGCTGGCATAGGCCTCATCCATGGAGGTATCCTCTTTTACTCCGATAATAGTAAACTCAGCAGTCAGATCCACATTGGTGATCTCCACTATCTCGCCAACAACGTCCTCACGTCCGAACATATTTTTAGCCATGATCTGGCTTATGATTATAACCTTCTTGGCGTCGTCCACATCAGACCTGTTCATGTATCTTCCCTGAACCATCTTAACCCCGGCGCCATTGACCGCAGCTTCCATTCCACCGTTCATCATCAGATCAAAGGACTTTCTGCCGTTTGTTACTTTTCCAAAAGCTGAATAGCCTGCTGATATTCCATAGATATTGTCTATATTTTCTTCTATCTGCCTGAGCTGTTCATAGGTAAAGCCTTTATCGGTCTTGAGGTAGTCAAGACTCACTGAAACAGTGGTGGCTCCGATGGAATCCATCTCACTGTTTACGGTTGCTTTCATGCCGTCACCGATTACAAGTACAGTGAGCACAGCGGAAATACCTATGATGATACCCAGCATCGTCAGGAAGGATCTTCCTTTGTTATTTCTGATGCTGGAGATCGCGCTTTTTATATACTCTCCGAAAACTCCCATAAACCAACTTCCGTTTCTATTACTTTTTAAAGTCTGAGTGCATCAATAGGCTTCATTTTTGCCGCTTTTCTGGCAGGATATATTCCAAAAAACAGTCCTATGAGCACTGAGAATACGGCTGCGCCCAAAACCGATGTAGGGGTTATGATAACCTTAAAGCCAATAAACGTACATATTATGTAAGCAATTATTATTCCAAGGACTATTCCTATGAGTCCCCCAAGGAATGTAAGAATAGCGGCTTCAGCAAGAAACTGCGTCATAATGGCGCCGGTCCTGGCTCCTATGGACTTTCTTATGCCGATCTCCCTTGTTCTCTCCGTAACGGATACCAGCATGATGTTCATAACTCCGATACCGCCAACGATAAGGGATATTACAGACACAAGAATAAGGAATTTCTTGGCATATCCCAGAATCTGATCAAGTTCCTGGGAAAAATCCGCCATACTGTAGCCGGTAACGGCATTGGTTCCTCGAAGCCCATGATTGTTCATAATGATGTTCTTGGCTTTTTTAACATTTTCCGAAAGATTGGACTGGTCTGAAAAAATAATCAGCTGGTCAAAATTATCAACAGAATAATCAAAGTCAGCTGCAAGAGATGTATAAGGCATCTCGATCTGTGCATAATAGTCCTGACCTTCCATGAGGAAAGTGTACATCTCATTCATATGGTCACGAAGACCTATAACGGTGTATGTAGCAGTTTTGCCCGAGATGGTCACCTCAAGTTCACGGCCTAAGGCATCTTCCGTTCCAAAGATCTTTTTAGCGTCATCAAGCAGCATAACGCAGACTCTCTGACCACTTTCAATCTGGGACCTGTTGAAATACTGTCCCTTGACCACCTGGTTTGCAAGAGCTAGCTCCAGGCTCTCGGATCCTCCGTTAAAAGTAGCTTCAACTGCTGTTCTGCCTCCCTTGACCTTACCCCATGCCATTATATTGGGAGATATTCCCTTTATATCAGGAAGGCTGTCTTCCAAAATCTGCAGATCGTCGCGGTTAAGCATCTCGGAGCTCTTGGTCATATCAATGGAAAGTGTCCCGTAGTTGCCTGCCAGGTCGTTGATCTGGCTCTTTACAAACTCACTCATGCCGTTTCCCAGAGAAACAACCGCAATAACCGCAGCAATACCAACCACAATACCCAGCATGGTCATAAGGGTCCTGTAGCCGTTACCTATTATCTGTTTAATTGCACTTTTAAAATATTCGCTTATCCTGCTCATATCATCACTGCATGTCTAAAGTACTGACAGGCATTCCTTCTGTAAGCATAGAAACATCCGATGCGATGACCTTGTCACCTTCCGAAAGTCCTTCTGTTATCTGAGCATCGGTGCTGGATGCAATACCGATTGTAACGTTCTTTCTGGTAACCACGTTGTTTTCAACAACATATACATAGTCACCCTCTGAATCTGTCTGAACATACTCATAGGGAAGAACCAGAGTGTTTTCCGCCTTCTCCGCATGGATCTTGTTGTTTGCTTCAACTCCGAGGATTATGTCGGAATCGGGGTTTGTAACCTTGATAACTGTACTTACAACAGCTACTCCGTTGGTATTCTTGAAAGCTGTTCCGGAGATCTTGGTAACCTCGCCTTCATAGGCTTTGCCGTTAATGGTGATATCAACCTTCTGTCCGACAGCGATCTTGGGAAGATCACTTTTTGATACCTGTATCGTGATCTGTACATCATCGAGATTTGCAAGGCTAAAGAGCGCTGTTCCTGTAGTTACGGTAGCTCCCTCAACAACAGTTGCGGGAATGTTTGTAACAACGCCGTTAAAGTCTGCCTTTACTCCGCCTATAGCCTCTTCGATCTTGGCTATAGCATCATCATTGGTAAGCTCGGAGGTTTCCTTCTGCGCCTCAGCGCTCTTGAAATCTCCTGCAGTCATGGCACCAAGCTCTGCGGACTGCTGCTCCTGAAGCTTCTTTTTCTCTACGTTCAGATCTTCAATCCTGTCCTGCCACTTTTTGATCTCTTCATCATGGGAAAGAGCCCATGATGTATCCTTAAGCGCGTTCTGAGTCTGGAGATAAAGCTCATTTCCGTCCTCATCCTTTTTGGAATACTGATCATAGTTTTCGGCGGAATCACTTACGCCGTTCTGATTGTAGTCCATAAGGACGCGGTTAAGCTCATCCTGAGTCTTGCTGATCCTGGTCTTCTTTTCCTCAACCTGATCCTCAAGAGCCCTTACTTCCTCATCTATCTGGTCGATTCTGTTATTGATATCATGAATGCTGTTTCCAACAAGCTTGTCAGTAGCCTTGGCATTTTTGGTGATGGCGCTTGAATAGGAGCCTTCTGCCTGAGCAAGTGCAAGTTCTGCCTTTTTCTTGGAAAGCTCAAGCTCTGCCTGATCAAAGGTACAAAGTACATCTCCTTTTGAAACCTTATCACCAACCTTGACATTAAGTGTCTCTATGGGAGCTGTCGCATCAGCAAAATAGTTCTTGGTCTCCGCACTCTCAACTGTTCCGGAAATAGAAAGTACATTCTCAATATCGCCCCTGGTCACTTCGTAGGTCTCAACCATGGGAATATTGTTCTTGGCTGAGATTATGCTCTTTACAATGAAAAACGCAATGAGAAGTACCGCTACCGCAAGAACGATCCATCTTTTCCTGATCTTCTTTTTCTTTGGCTTGGCCGAATCGGAAAGATCCACTGTGTTGTCCTCGTCGTAGATTTCCATCTCTGAGCCTGTTGTCTCTTTGATGATACCCTTATCTTCTACTGTGGCAGGTCTGATCTCCTTTTCCTCGAGTTTGGAAGATCCTGTTTCTTCTGCCTTTTTGTTCTTTTCAAGTTCTTTATTGTCTGCCATATAGTCCTCCCTGTATCAAAACTCATCCACGTAATCGGGATTTATGATGTCGCTTTTTATCTGACCATCGGAAATGGTGATGATCCTCTTTGCCTGAGCAGCAATGCCCGGATCGTGTGTGATTATGATCACGGTCCTGCCCTCATTGTAAAGTCTCTTTATGATATTGATGATCTCCTTGGTGGAACCCGTATCAAGGTTTCCTGTAGGTTCATCTGCAAGCAGAATGGGCGGTGCCTGAGCTATCGCTCTTGCTATAGCCACTCTCTGCTGCTGTCCTCCGGACATCTCGTTGGGCTTATGAGTCTTTCTGTTTCCAAGACCCACGCTGTTAAGTGCCGCATTGGAGAGCCTTTCTCTTTCCTTTTTGCCTACTCCTCTGTATATAAGAGGAAGCTCCACATTTTCAAGAGCGGTAAGAGAAGGGATCAGATTGAATCCCTGGAAGATAAAGCCAATCTCTCTGTTTCTGACATCTGACTGCTCATCATCAGTCATGTGTGAAACGTCCTGTCCGTGAAGAAAGTATTTACCGCTGGTTGGTGTATCAAGGCATCCGAGCATGTTCATGAGAGTGGACTTACCGGAACCTGACTGGCCGATAATAGCCACAAACTCTCCTTCACCAATGGTGAGGGAAACATGATTGAGCGCTCTTACCTCGTTTTCACCCGGGTTATATATCTTACAAACGTCTTTGATCTCTACTAGTTTTCTCATTTAATAAACTCCGGTTGCTGTGCCCTTTCTGATTTGTATGCAAGCTGTGATCATACTTTTTATATGATAAGTACTTTAACGCCATAAAAAAGCAGGCTCGTAACTTACACTGATTTTATCCTATAATACACTTTTTTCAGAGATAATGTACTACTTGGCTCGTTTTACTGTAATATATATTCTCAGCAAATAAAAGTTTCCACTGAATAATAATTGTGAATTTTTTATGAACTCTGAAATTTTGGTTCAGCACAGGTAGTCTCATGTTTAAAAAAACAGGCCCGGAAAAACATAAAAGTTTCCGGGTCTGTACTATCTATTATTTTGTCAAATTACTTTGCAAGGATCATCATGATCTCATTGCTGCGCTGAATGAACTTTGTCATGGCCTCGCCCTCAAGAGGAGCGTTCTGAATGCGGGCAAGATCATAGAGCTGCTCGCAGATCATCCCGGTGTTGTCGCCGTCCTCGTTTTCCATTACATACTGAACAAGAGGATGGTTTGCATTTAATATAAGAGTCTGTCCCTCTGCGCCAAAGTCGCCCATGCTCATGCCGTTCATGGCATACATCTTCATCATATCAGCCATTCTTCTGGCATCCTCTGAAACAGTGAGCATTGATGAAACCTTCTTGTCCTTAAGCTTTTCAAGCTTTATGACAAGCTTGTCGTTCTTAAGAGCCTTCTTGATCTTTTCAGAGATCTCTTTCTCTTTTTCCTCAAGCTCTTTGGCTGCCTTCTTGGAAGTTCTGGACTTGAAGGTGTCTGTAAGATCGGCATCTATTCTCTGGAAGCGGATACCCTCGTTCTTGCCCTCAAGCTGCTGCATGAAGGGAACGTCGATATTGTGGTTCATAATGAAAGCTTCCATCTTCTGAGCTTTGAACATATTGATGTACTGGCTCTGCTGCTGTTCATCGGTCACATAGTAGATAATGCGGGGCTCTTTCTCCTTTTCATCCTCTTTTGCGACAGAGCTGTCATCTTCTTTTTTATCATCAACAACCTCTGCCTCTACAGCCTTTCCATCCTCGTCAACAGCGTTAGCCGCCTCTTCCTCAGCCTTTTTATTTATCTGAAGAGCTTCGGGAGTTGTAAGGTACTTGCCGTCAAGGTTCTTAAAGAGAATGAAGTCAGTCATCTTCTCGCAGAACTTGTCGTCCCTAAGGCATCCGTACTTGATGAAGGGACTGATATCATCCCAGTACTTCTCATAGTTTTCTTTATCGGTCTTGCAAAGGCCTGCAAGCTTCTCCGCAACCTTCTTGGATATGTACTCGGAGATCTTTTTTACAAAGCCGTCATTTTGCAGGGCACTTCTTGAAACGTTAAGAGGAAGATCGGGACAGTCGATCACGCCCTTAAGGAGCATGAGATATTCCGGAATAACCTCTTTTATATTGTCGGCGATAAACACCTGATTGTTGTAAAGCTTGATAGTTCCCTCTATAGATTCAAACTCAAGGTTGATCTTGGGGAAGTAAAGGATACCCTTGAGGTTGAAGGGATAGTCCATGTTAAGGTGGATCCAGAAAAGAGGCTCCTTGTAGTCCTTGAACACTTTTCTGTAGAACTCCCTGTACTCCTCATCGGTGCAATCCTTGGGAGTCTTGGCCCAGAGGGGATGTGTATCGTTTAGAAGCTGAGGCTCACCCTCTTCGCCTTCTCTTGAAAGATAAATCTCATAGGGCATGAATGAGCAGTACTTCTGTATAACTTCCTTTGCCTTGTACTCATTGCAGAACTCCAGGCAGTCCTCGGAAAGATGGAGAGTAACGGTTGTTCCTACTTCCTTTTTGTCTCCGTCGCTCATCTCGAAATCAGAGCCGCCGTCGCAGGTCCAGTGTACAGAAGCTGCGTCTGACTTGCAGGAAAGAGTATCGATATCCACCTGATCGGATACCATAAATGTTGAATAAAAACCAAGTCCGAAATGACCGATGATCTGATCGGCGTTGGCCTTGTCCTTGTATTTATTGAGGAAATCCGTAGCTCCGGAAAATGCCACCTGGTTGATGTACTCCTCAACCTCCTCTGCAGTCATTCCGATACCGTTATCGCAGATCTTAATGGTCTTTTCCTTGTCATTTAAAACAATGTCCACGCGGGGCTTGTAACCCTCGGGAAGCTCATATTCGCCCATCATATCCATCTTGCGGATCTTGGTGATGGCATCGCAGGCGTTTGAGATCACCTCTCTGTAAAAAATATCATGATCCGAATAAAGCCATTTCTTTATGATCGGAAACATGTTCTCGCTGTTGATTGAAAGATTACCTTTTTTTGAAGCCATAATTCTCACTCCTTTCGTACAAAATCAAGTTTAAGCCCCCAAAAAACAAAAGTCAACAAAAAATTAGCACTCACCGTAGGTGAGTGCTAATAAAAGTTTTAGTTATCAGATTTTTTCATTTTCGTTCTCATCTTCATCTTCTTTTTTCTTTCCGAAGATAAGGAGCGAAACTGCAACTGCTGCGGAGATGAGGATTGCAAGTACTGCTGTTGTGCTGCCTGATGTATCTTCCGTCTTTCCTCTTCTTGCTCCGAGAACTGCCTGGCCGTTACCGGCTTCTCTTCTTTCTCCGAGAACCGCTGCTGCAGGACCGGGTGTAGGAGTAGCTGCTGTAGGTGTAGGATCGTCGGGAACATCTGTTGTTCCGGGAGGATTGTCTCCTCCACCGCTGCCGCCTCTGATGGTAAGGGTACCTTCAACAACCGTAACATCGTAGTTATCAGGATTACCTACTATCATCTCCCATGTGAACCAGTTCTTGGAGGATCCTCTTCCTACCTGTACACCTGTTACATCAAAGGTTACCTTGTCGTTGCCGCAAAGGCCGGGCTCGCTGATGGTAACATTGTGGTTAAAGAGAGGTCTTCCGTCATCTGTTTTAGAATCGGTTGCGGAAGTAAAGGTTACTTTGCGCTTGGAGATCTCAAGTTTTGCATTCTCGTAGCTTATGCTGAACCTTTCTGTTACATCTTCGCCGTCAAGCATTACAGCTGCTTTTCCGATGAACTCGGTGTTTGTTGTTCCGGCATCAGTTCTGCTGGCACCTGATGTAATTCCTTCTACATTGTATGTCTGGCCGTTCATTTCGAATGTGTTGTTTCCTTCACTCTCGGAAACATCCATTGCCTGAACCTTGATTCCTGTAAAGAGACCTGTAAAGAAGTTTACTACGTTTCCTACAAGCTCTTCTACGGGAGATGCTGTAACTGCGGGAACAACGCTTACGTTAAAGCCCTTTACGCTGTGCTCTTCTGCGCTGTACTCTGTGGATCCTCCGATAGCCTTGATGGTAAGGCTGCTCTTTGCACCGTAGTAGAAGATTATCACGTTCTCTTCGTTGTTTGCAGAAATCTGAATGTGCTTCTCATCCTTGTCGATGATATAGTAATCACTTACTTCAACAGGGCTTTCATATACTGTATCTTCGAAGGTCTGTCCGCCCACTACCTTATCACCGGTAACCTTCTTTGTGGTTCCTTCCAGATAGTAGTGAACTGTGTACTCAAGATCTGTAGCCTTTGTGTAGTAGAAGATGACATCATCGTTTACAACATCGATAGTAAACTGCTTGGTCTTGGGTTCAAGAGGCTTCCAGCCGGGCACATTTTCAACTGCCTTTTCTGTTACGCTCGTTCCAAATACCTGCTCGTAAACCGGCTTGTCAGGCCATACACTCTCTGCTGTGTTCTCTTTGTAGTAGTGAACTTTGTACTCAAGGTCTGCTCTCTTTTTGTAGTAGAAGATTATGATGTTATCATCATCGTTGGTGCTGATGGTAATACTCTTCTCTTCTTCACATGACTCATCAAGGTAATATCCCTTGTCTGTTGCATCAGGAGCTGTCTCTGTCTGCTTTGACTTAAACGATACATTAGGTACTTCAATTTCAGGGAATACATTTATGTTGGAATCGTCAACATCCAGATATTTTACTCTGTATCTGAGGTCTTCTCTTATTACGTAGTAGAATATGATCTCCTGACCGTCAGTTTCAAGAGTAAACTTCTTGGTTGATTCGCCGTCAACATACCATCCGTCAACTGTCTTCGCTTTTTCTTCATACTCCTGTCCGTAGGTCCTTTTATTTCTTGAAACGCTGGGTGCTACGGGTTCTGTTGTATCCTTCTTGTAGTAGTGAACTGTATAAGTAAAGTCTTCTCTTGCTGTGTAGTAGAAGTTAACCACGTTTCCTGAAAGCTCTATAGTGATCTTTTCAGGAGGAGTAAAGTCTCTGTCGTAATAAGGAATGATCTGTGATTCCTTATCGGGATTGGGCTGTACCCTAACTTCATCGTGGTAAGTCTGCTCACCTATTGTCTCAGGCTCAGCCAGAGGCTTGTTGGTGCCTCTTTCAAGGTAGTTAACCGTATATTCAAGATTGGATACAGGTGCGTAGTAGAATATTACAACCTGATCATCTACAGTCTCTTCAAAGGATACAATTATCGTGCTGTCGCCATCCACGGTATTTCCTGTTGTGTCAATGGCGGATACAACTTCGTATCCGGTTGCAGTCGCTGCTGTTTCCTCTCGTTTTTCTCCGAAGGTAACTCCTGTCACGTTCTTATCGCTAAGCCCCGGAACATCGGTTGTACTGTCTTCAAGATAGTAGTGAACCGTGTACTTAAGATTGCTTCTTCTTATGTAGTAGAATGTGATCTCTTTTTCTGTCTCAGTATCTGTAAGAGTAAAGACTGCTGCAGTTGCACCGTCTACCTCAAATCCGGTAACAGGAATTGCTTCTTCAGTAACTTCCTCGTAGAGCGCCTGAGGATCCTGAGTCTTGTCTTCCGAAACAGGATTTCCTGTCTCTCTGTCGATGTAGTGAACAGTGTATTTTCCGTCTACCAGATCCCATACTGCAAACATTGCCTGATATGGCATGCTCTCGTCAGCTGCGATCTGAGTTGCAACCTTGGTGAACTCGCTGTCTGTGTAGAAAGCATTGGTCTCTTCATCGTAGAAGAGCCAGGGTGTTGCATCGTTCTGTGTCCAGTAGCTGCTCTTTGTCATGAAGTCATTTGCAGCCTGCTCATCACCCATGTCGATCCTTGCCCATCCAAGGAACTTGCGTCCCTGTCTGGAAATAGGAGCATGTATTGCAACTGCTTCGTTGATTCCAAGACCGCTCTGAGCGTAGTTTGCAGGATTATCTATCTTGTCAACGTAGAAGGCTTCCGTTCCGTCGTTCTCAAACCAAGGGATGTATGTAGGAGTTGCTTCTTCGTTCTTTATGTACTGTGCTCGGAGCTGTACATAATATTCTGCAGATTCAATAACTTCTTTACCCTGATCGTCTGTTCCGTATACAGGATTGCGCATCTCTGCGTTCTTTAAAAGAACTGTGAAGGACTGTCCGGGGAATATTACGGAGCCGGAGATATCCTCATAGCTCTCTCCTGTCCATCTCTGCATTACCCAGTGTGAGAATCTGTAGCCATCAGGTCCTGTTACAGCGGGAACTGCTGCTGCGGAAGCATTGTCCACATAGAGGCGATTATCTTCTGCAACGCCTGATCCTGTGCCGTTTACGGGATCTGTAAGGTTGTAAATAACCTTGATTCCAAGAGCGCCTTCAATTGTAGCTCTCCACTTTGCGTAGATATTGAATTCTCTTGTGATCCAGTCACGGCCCACATCGTTGTTGGTTGTGGCGCCTTCGCCGTACTTATCCATGGTGTCTGTCATATGAGTTGTCTTGTCGTACGGTGTGGTTACTGTTGTGTCGTTAAGTACGTATGCATCACCGTTAAATGCGTTGTTGCATCCGGGATCCGTGAACCATCCAACCAGTGAATAACCATCTCTTGTTCCTGTAGGAGTGCTTATCTTGCTTCCGTAGTTTACGCGGAAGTTCATCTCCTGCCCTGATGATCCCCAGTTAAGTGAAGGGTCTCTGTCCTCTACGTTGGGATGCAGGAATACACGGTACTGTTTGAGACGCCATTTTGCGTATACCACGATACCGCCAACAGGCATTGAGGTGAAGTTATACTTGGTTATGCAGGCTGAATCAGCGTACCAGCCTTCAAATACGTATCCGGACTCACTTGCGGGAAGCTCGGGTACATAGTTTTTATCAGAATCTGCTATTACCATTCCCTGATTGATATCTGCGCTTTCATGGAGGAATCTGGCAGCTTTATTCTGGATATGAGAATTAAAGCCGTCTATGTACTCACCGTCCATGTAAGTGATCTTATAAGCAAGGCGGTCGTAAACGTAATTGATGTGATATATATTTCCGTCTGTTGTCCAGCTCTGATTACCGTTCCAGTTCTGATTCATTCTGCGGATATTATCATTGTCATATCCTGTATAGGAAGGAGGATTCTGCTGATCAACAAATGTATTTGATGAGCGGGATTCTACGATTTCGTACTGGTAATAGCTCTTTCCGTTCAGGGTATGTATTTCGCCGGTATATGTCTGACTGGGAACAGTCTCAAACCAGATGTGATATCTCCACTCGTTCTTGGTTGAGAATCTTACGATAACGTAGTTTCCGTCTGCATCTTTGGTATTACCAAGGATCATCTCATCAAGGATCGTGATCTTACCTTTTACGGTATCACTTCCGCCACCGGTTGATGAATTGTGATCTCTTGTTCCCAGCATTCTTACGAAACTGATGGGATCTCCGTTTGAGGTACCTTTGATCTTGGAGTAAGGAGGCCACTTGTTCTCAATATTTTCTCCGTAATACGCCTGCATTACGAAATAGTGAGCAGTAATGCCGCCAACATCTTCACTAAGATCCGTAAGGCCGTCAAGTGTAGGATGCTCTCTGTTGTCGTTATGCCAGGATACCAGGCTCCAAATACCGGTTGCATTTGCCCTTGAATTATGGGCATATGAGTATCTGTAGCCATTTTCAGCGTAGTCTCTGTAGTAATAGAACTTGAAATTGTAAACGATCCTGTCGTAGTAGAGATTAAGAACCGCATCGCCCTCAGGAACTATCTCAACTTCGCCGTCCGACTTTGATTTGACGAGATTAAAGCCGTTGTACTCTTTTTTGATATTCTTGTTATTTCCGATCCTTGCGTAGTCCTGATCCTTGTTATCTACATACTCCCAAGGGATGGGATTTCCGACTCTGCCGCGGTCTTCTACGTAAGTTTCCTTTATGTCATAGCCTGAACAGTTAACGTTCTGGGTATGGATGATAACTGTATATCTTGCAAATTCTTTTGCTTCCCACTTAGCCCAGATCTCTGTCTTTTCTTCCAGCTCGCTGCCAAAGGTAAATTCATTTCCTTCGGTGCAGGCTTCGTCTTTATACCATCCGCCAAAGACATAACCGTTTCTGGTCATTTCGATGGCAGGCTCTTTTGTTACATCGCCTTCATAAATGAACTGAGGAGCAATATAGGTTGCGCCTTTTCCGTTTTCATGGAAGATGAGCCAGCGTCCAACGGGAGTGTTAACCTTGAAGGTAACGTCTCCTGTGATAACGATCTGTGTATTGTTTTCAAAGATCTCATCCTCTGTAAAAGGTCCTTCCTGCTCGCCCTTTGAAACGATGTTCTCAAGGCCGCTGCTTACGTACCAGCCCTCAAACGCGTGGTTCTCATCTTCGGGAGTGTAAGCCATATTTACTGTATAAGGCTGTTTCTGCTCTTCTTCGTTTGCATAGGCAATATAGTCGATGCTGTGGCTTCCGAGAGATGTAAGGGCCTTATCAACGTAATTTACTGTATATGTCTTAAAGAGCATTGCGTAGTATGTAACTTCAGCGCCGTCGTTTTCAGGAGGCAGCATGTCAGCTACTTCGTTGCGTACCTGGGTTATATTTAAACCAACTGTATCTTTTGTATAGTTTTCTTCTCTGGTCCATCCTCTGAAGCTTGTCTTGTCGGGGAGTGTGCCAAGAGCAGGCTCGTAAAGAACGGTCTCAAAATTTTCTATATCAGCTTTTTTAACAGGTATAGAAGTAATCTCTTCATCGCCGTTCATGAACTTAACAAAGAGACGGCAATCGGGATCACCTGTTTCAATAATTACGTATACTGAGAACTCGTCTGATGAGAATGCTACGGAATTGCCGGTAGCATCGGATCCCATAACACTTGCATCACCGCTGTCATCAATATGTACGACTTCGATACCTTCGGCATCGCCGATGGCTGAATTGGAAAGCCTTACATCGATTGACTTTTTGGGCTCGATCTCTTTTCCCTTGTATGTAAAAGAGATATCTACAGCCGATACTGCAGATGCCTCGCCGTCAACTGCTCTCTCAGCCTTATCAAGGATATCGCTGTCATTTACAGCGCTGACAACCATCTTGGTTCCCTCAGGGAAAGCACCTTCGCCGGCTCTTACGTGTACTCTGATATCACCTGCGTTATCGCTAAAGCTCACTGCAGGCATCTTTATCTCTTCAGGCTCTTCCTCTTCTTCTGCCTCAGCGACCATCTCGAAGTTAGCAGTAAACTCTGCATCCTCTTCAAGGCCTTCGGGAATAATTTCAGCTTCTTCACAAACGGTGTTTCCATCTGCGTCTGTCCAGCCTTTGAACTCATATCCCTCATCTGCACTTGCGGTTGATCCTGCAAAAGATACTTCCTCTTGTCTAAGATCAACTGTCTCTTCGGATGAAGAAACGGATCCGCCCTCGGTTGCTGTATATGTTATCCTGATAACGCCTTCTTCTCTTTCTTCTTTTTCAGGCTTTGCTTCAGGAATAACTTCCTCTATGATCTCTTCGGATGTTTCGATGGAAGCTTCATCGGAAGGTGCCTCACCGTCAGCGGGTGCCTCGGGCTCCTCGGGATTTTCGGGATTTTCAGGCTCTTCCTGATCATCACCGTCTTCCGATGACTCGTCGGAAGTTTCTTCTACGTATTCTTCCTCTTCCTCGTCATCTTCTTCCTCGTCATCTTCTTCCTCATAGTCTTCTTCCTCTTCTTCGTCATCTTCATCATCTGATGAATCTTCGTCTTCGGAAGCGGATACTGTCTCTTCCTCATCCTCGGAAGCGTCTTCCGCATAGGTCTTTACACTTGTCAGATCACTTCCAAACATTGTGATGACAAGGGCAAAAGCCAGAAGAAATGATAAAAATCTGTTCCATATTCTTGTCATGTGGTGTACCTCCCTCTCATAAGAAGCTGTTACAAAAGATACATTTGATAGTTTTTACGATACAGAATGATTTATGTCAGCTATGATCGCTGTCTGTGGGTTCATGGCGCTGTCCATTATCTTTATCAGCTCCAGGGCACTTCGGAAACGTATGGATCTGTTTTCCTCTGCCCAAACCACTTTGCCCTGCCATGAACCATGCTGACAATACTCAACCTTTACTATGAAGGTTCCCTTGTCTTTTCTTTTCATATTATCCATGGCAATCTTTCCTTTCATGTTTTCAGATTAAAGGAAAGCCAATCATACAAAACATCATAAAAAGCAATTTTTTTGTCCGCTTTTTATGACAAAACAAATACAACCTTCAAACCCGCATGAATACTGGGCTTTATAATATTTATCTTTCTATAAACACTCTAAAATAACTATAAAATTGCCAAAACCTGCCCCAAAATCAGTTTTTAAGCATAAAAAAGAGACCTTAAAAAAACAGTTTTTTTAAGGTCTCTCAAATCACATTTTTCTGTTATTTTGCATGCTCGGAAACATAGTCGGAATAGCTCATTCCGGTATATTTTTTGAAGCACCTGCTGAAATAGTTGGGATCGGGTATTCCCACATCGGATGCCGCCTGATACATTTTTACGCCTGTCCCCGCTATCTCCATAGCCTTTTTCATACGAAGGTCCGTCAGATACTCAATAAACTTTTTACCGGTATCCTGCTTGAACTTCCTTGAAAGATAGCTTGCGGAAAATCCGAAATGCTGGGCTATGAATGCAAGATTAAGCTTGGAATCAGTAAAATTCTCTGTCACATAGTGCATGATCTCATCCGTTGAGCTTTCACCGGAAGCTTCCTGTTTCTCAGCCTCTATCTTCTGCTCTTCCCAATAGTCTCTGGATCTTTTCATCTTTTCTGCGGCTCTTTCAAGAACAGGAGTTACCTCCGCTCTTACCATGGGTTTTAACATATAGTCAAAGACCGGCATGCTGACGCATTTTCTTGCATATTCAAACTTATCAAGAGCTGTCATTATTATGATGATCAGATTGGGATATCTGTCTGTGGCAACCTGTGTAAACTCTATTCCGTCCATGAAGGGCATGGATATATCAACAAAAGCAAGATCCGGCTTAAGATCATCTATGATGTTTATAGCCTCGATCCCGCTGGCAGCCTCCCCGACAACTTCCATTCCAAGGCTCTCCCAGTCTATGGCCGCCCTCA
Organism: Butyrivibrio sp.; assembly: GCA_024690635.1. Next base: position 7,764 of record JAILOW010000012.1, on the reverse strand, counting down.
TAAGTTTTCTTGCAGACTCTTCATCGTCAATTATCATGACTCTGTATGTCCTGTTCATACTTCGCTCCCCTTTGCTTAGATAATGAACTCTATCTCCGTGTATTCACCGGGCTCACTTGTTATCTTAACAACGTCCTCCCTGCCGCAGTAAATACGTATTCTCTGAATTGTTCCCCACAGTCCGAAGCTCTCTTCATCCTGCTGAACACCGGCTCCGTCCTTGGAAAGGATCTTTTCGATCTGCTCCTGTGACATTCCAACACCCGTATCCATTACAGTCAGATGCAGCTTTTCATCCTCCAGACGGCTCTTAATACTGATGACACCGGGCTCTCCCTTGAGCCTTATGCCATGATAGATACTGTTTTCCACAAGTGGCTGCAATATGAGTTTGGGCACGATATATTTCTCGGTATCAGGATCGATGTCATATTCATCCTGAAGTATATCTCCGTATCTGAGCCTTTGAAGTGACAGATAGTCTTTTACGATGCATATCTCCCTGGAAAGAGGTATCTCCCTTCCTCCCTTACTGAGGAAATTGCGGTAAAAGCTGCCCAGAGTCTCAAGGGCATCATGCACATTGTCAGCCCCTGCATCAAGGGCAAGAAAACCGATTGTTTCAATTGAATTGTAGAGGAAATGAGGCTTTATCTGTTCGTTCAGAACTCTCATCTCCGCTCTCTGCAGATTCTTTTCCTTGTCGATAAGTGTGGCAATAAGCTCATTCACATGGTCGATCATCCTGTTGTAGTCATTTTCCAGCATATCAAGCTCGCTGTATGGCATATCAACATTGATCTTTTTAAGTTCACCGGACTGCTTGTTCTTTTCCATGGAATCGGAAAGCTCAAATACAGGATTGGTGATGTTTGTTTTGATGTATATACCCACAATGGCCGCAACTATGATAAAGGTCGCCATAAGGAACAGCAGCACGTAAACCATTCTGAAGGGAATTCCCTCGGGGCCGTAGGCTGAAGTTCTGAGTATTACTATCGGAAGCTCTTTTACTCTGCAGCCTGACACAAGCTTTAGGTCACTTCCCACTCCCATATCCTTGTGGGCAATGCGGTCTGTTGTAAACTCAGGTCCAAAGCACTCTGCAAGCTCTCTGTTTCCCGCAAGGAATGTTCCGTCATCTCCCATAATGCAGACATCGTTATATCCAACGTTATAGAGCATTCTCTGAAATACTCTGGGTGAAATATTCATAAGCATAAGACCTGTGCGGTCCTGGCTGTCAATATCGTATATTGCCCTTCCTATGGTTACAACAGGGCTCTTATCGCCCTTGGATGCCACGCCGTTACAGTTAAGAGATACAACGGCTCTTCCAAGGCCTGCGTAAATGTCTTTTCTCCATTCCATACTGTTCATAAGGTCATAATCGTAGTTGTAGGTAAATCTGTTGGTGGCCACCTGGATCATGTCCTCTCGCAGTATTATGACCGTATCAACGTCCTCTTTTACATTGAGGATACTCATAATGCCGTATCTGGCATCGTTTATCATACTGATGTCAACCTCCGAGGTATCGGCGCGAAGGAAGGTAACAAGCTGCTCCTGCGTCATGATGAGCCTGGAGATCTCGGTATAGTTCTTTATATTTGAATAGATGCTGTCGGAAAGAGTTCTGAGCACACGCTCGGATTCGCCTCTTCCGTAGTCCATCCTCTCTCTTTCTATAATAATATAAGAGGATATGAGAAACGAGATTACGATCACAAAGATGATGCCAAGAACAAGCCTCTGCAACATATTGGAGAGGGATGGTTTTTTCCTATTCCTGTCAACACTTTGATCCTGTAACATTCCCATTTCTCATATCCTTAAAGGTTTTTTTACTACATTTAAAGATATCATCTTTTGCCTGCATCCGCAAAAGATATGAGGTTATCCCTTTACTGCACCCGCCATGAAACTCTCCTGAATCTTGCGGCTAAGGAAGATATAAACCAAAAGAGTCGGGAAAGTAGCTATAACAAGGGCTGCACCAATTGGTCCCCATTCGGTGGTATGCTGTCCGGAGAGAGCTTTGATACCAACCGGAAGAGTCCTGTGTGCGGAATCAGATATGAACACGTTGGCGATCATGAACTCGTTCCAGCACTGAAGAAAAGAGTATACTCCAACAGTAGAGTATGCAGGTTTCATAAGAGGCAGAATTATCTTAAAAAATGTGCCGAAGAGTCCGCATCCGTCAATTCTTGCAGCTTCGTCCAGAGCATAGGGTATCTCTGCCATGAAGCCTGTACATATCAGAATAGCCATTGATAGTGCAAATGCAGAATAAGGAACTATCAAAGTTGAGTACCTGTTTAACCAGTGAAGCTTGGACAATACTACATAAACAGGCACGATGGATGCCTGGATGGGTATTGTAAGTCCCAGCATAAAGAATGCGTTGGTAATGCCGGAAAGTCTCCACTTGATCCTTGTAAGTGCATAGCATGCCATCATTGCAGCCATGCTTGATATAAGTATAGCCAGGGTAGTTACCAAAAGGCTGTTAAAGAAGTACAGCCCCATATTTCCTGTATTAAGCGCTGTTGTGAAATTGGACCATTTCCACACATGGGGAAGTCCGATTATATTTGCTCCGAAGATCTCATCATTGGACTTAAAAGCAAATGTGAACATGAAATAAATGGGAAACAGATTTATCAGCGCCCAAACGACAAGCAATATGTCAGCAAGTACCTTAAGCACGGGATTTTCTTCTTTTAATGTATAGCTTTCCATATCAGTTATCCTTTTCTTTAAATGCTGCGCTTATCAAAAGAGCAAACGCAAAGCACAAGATTATGAGCATCACGGAAATGGTACTTCCCATTCCGTATCTGTTTCTCAAAAACAGCATATTTTCCAAGAGAGTACTGGGAACCTCGGTGGACTGGAAAGGTCCTCCCTCAGTAAGTATCCTTACAAGGTCATAGGTCTTTAATGAACCTGTAACCGCAAAGATAACGCTGACCCTGATAATTGGCTTGATGATGGGAATAACGATGTATCTGTCCACCTGCCACTTGGTAGCTCCATCCAGCATGGCAGCTTCCCTGTAGTCAATATTGACACCTTTGACTCCTGCGTACATAAGAAGCATATGATATCCTACGTACTGCCATACCGTGGGAACAATGACACTTCCAAGAGCGGTCTTTACATCACCAACCCAGACGTGCTTTAAATGTCCCATGTTAATGAGATCAAGAAATCTGTTCAGAACACCGTAATCGGGATTGTAGATCTTGAGCCACAACTGACCGATAACCACGGTTGAAATAAGCACCGGCATAAAGAAAATCGAAAGAAAAGTTCTGCCTTTTCTTCCTTCTCTGAATCTTCCCAGTAAAAGAGCCAGCAATAAAGCAAAAGGAAGCTGTACAAACACTGAGAAGAATGCCAGAATCAATGAGTTCTTAAGGCCCGTCATAAATTTGATGGAGCCGTTGGTAAAGAGCTCGATATAATTGTTAAACCCAATAAAGGTTCCTTCCGAAAAACCGTTCCAGTCATACATACTTCTGTAAACAGACACCACAATGGGTGCGATAAGTATGCCGACAAAGAGCAAAAGTCCGGGCAGAAGGAACACGAATATAGTCAGACCTTCTTTTATTTTGGTCTTTCTTTTTTGCTTGAGAACTTCTGTATCCTTATCCATAGATAAAACCTTCCGAAAATTATGTGGGAATGATCATAACCTGAAAAAAGGTCCTCCCTGTGCCTTCTCCAATGAAAAGCCCAGGAAGGACCTTAAAATTATTTACTGAATGTCTTTTGCAAGACCCTCGATGAACTGTGAGCCATCAAGGAGGCATCCGTAAACCTGATCTACATATGAAAGATATGTGTTAGCTGCATCAGCGTTCATAGCTGTGTCGCCGAAGAGTACCATTGAATCAGCCTTAGCAACGATCTCTGCTACAGTCTGTGTAAGCTCGTTAACAGAGCTTGTGTCGCCGTAAGGTGTCCATGCGGGAAGTCCGCATCCATCAAGGTATCCATAGTGGCAGATGAGCTTACCAAGCTCGAATGCATAGTCAGCAGCCTTCTCAGCGTTAGGTGAAGAAGCTGCAACTGCAAGTGTATCTGAAGGTCCGCCGATAAGCTGGCCAAGAGAAGCCTTGTCTGCGTTGATAACAGGGAACTCACCAACCTTTACCTTAGGGAAGAACTCTTCGTTAGCTGCAAAGTCAGCACAGTTCCATGTACCATTCATGTAGAATGCGTACTTGCCCTGCATGAAGTTGTTCTTAACTTCGTCGTTTGTAAGACCGATTCCGCTGGGATCGAAGTAACCGTTGTTTACAAGACCCTGGAATGTATCAACAGCGTCTGCAACGTCCTGGTTGTTCCATGTTGACTTGCCAAGGAAGATGTCGTTAAGAGTGTCAGCGCCTGCGCTCTTCTCGATAACAGACTCAAGATACTCAGTTACGCACCATGTCTCTTTTCCTGCACATCCGAAGGGGATGATTCCCTTTGCCTTAAGAGCATCACAGCATGCGATGAACTCATCATATGTGCCGGGGATCTCTGTGTAGCCAACTTCGCCAAGAAGGTCCATGTTAGCGAAGAGACCAACGATGTTCATTGTAAGCGGCACACCGTAGTGCTTGCCGTCGTATGTAGAGTTGCCAAGCATAACTTCAGGAAGCTCGCTCTTGTAATTCTCATAAGCGTCATCAAGGCAATATACCTTTCCTGCCTCAACGAAATCGCCAAGGAATGCGCAAGACCATGTGAAGAAGATGTCGGGCATCTCATTAGCTGAAACAGCAGCTTTGATCTTAGTCTTGTAAGACTGGTTCTCAAATGCTTCCCATGTGAAGTTAACTTCAGGATGGTTAGCCTGCATATCAGCGATAGCTGCTTCGTAAGAGTGGCGGTTTGAATCGCTCTCAGTAGCGATACACCACATGTTCAGTGAAATAGGCTCGTCACTTGCTGCCTCTGCTGCAGGTGCTTCTGCTGCAGGTGCTTCTGCTGCAGGCTCAGCGGGCTGTGCTTCCACAGCAGTGTCTGCATTTGCGTCAGATGCTGTATCAGCTGCAGGTGCGGGTGTTGAGCTTCCGCAAGCTGCGAGAGACAGTACCATAACGCCAGCCAACAATGTTGAAACTACACGCTTCATTTTCATATCAATCCTCTCCTTTTTTTCATACTACAACTTGTTTTGGCAGCTAAGCTGCCGGTTTATCTCAAAGCGCGCGCCGCTTTAAAACCTTATTTAGCCTTGCTTTTCGTTCTTGCCGGTGTCCGTCTGTACCATAGGCCAGGGATAATCTATAGTCAGCTCATCGCCGTTTAAGCTATAGTACAGGCAGGCATCTTCTATAGGATCATCATACATGAGGCGAATACAGGAGTTCTCTTCATCGACAGTGTATCTGCCAAAGAATATGTTTTCCTCGCTGAATTTGCCGTCCTCCGTAAACTGATAAGACCAGCCGTTATCCTGTTTCCACACACCAACGATACCATCGCCGGTCTTTTCCCCATTGTATTCGTAAGTGGAACTCTCATAGAGGAGCATCTTGTCATCCTCCATGACATAACGAAGACTGGTGATATTGTTTTCTTTGTTTTTGAGATTTATATAAGAATCGTCTTTGGTAAAGGAATATGTCTCACCCTTGTAAACAGCTTTTCCGTCATCGTAAAAAGAGATGATCTCTGTCTCCGGATCGTGAATATATGCCCAGCTTTCCTGTTTTTTGCTGCCGCACCCAGAAAGTGAGACTGTAGTGATAAATATTAAAAGAACCCCCAAGATTACAGACATTCTACCGATTTTCATAATAGACTCCCCCTGTATCTTTTGTCACTTTTACTCCTTATGACATTAATATACAAAATTCGATTATGCATATTAATGTAAATCTTTTACATCATTAAGCACTTTTTTTACTTCTTGTACAAAAAAAGATGCCATAAGGCATCTTTTCTAGTCATTATTTAAAATATTTGTTGTATACTTCCATAAATCCACCGGCGGACACATTTTCATCCGACACCAGATCTACGCTGTCCCAGAGCTTTTGATTAAGCTCCTTGGTAAGGGTTGCAACAAAAGCATCATACTGCTGCCCGAAAACCTCACGTTTTCTCTGGGCAACGATCTTGACCTTATTGGCTTCCGTCTCTTCTCTGTTGAAGGTGCTGATACATTTGATGATCACATATCCGTCACCTGTCTCCACAACATCGCTGACTTCTTCCGTCCCAAGATTAAAAGCTGCTGTCTCGTAGGCACTTTCCATCTTGCCTTTCCCAAAAGAGATAGTGCTGTCCTCAGCTTCGTTATACTGAGCCATCAGCTCCTCAAAGCTGGTACCCTCATCAAGCTGATTTAAAATGCTCCTGGCCGTTCTGTAAACTTCCGCCTTTTTATCACCGTCGTACGGCGCCTTTTCTCCCTGAGCATCAAGGCTGTAGGTCTTTAAAAAGATCTGTTCAACAGTGATGGTCCTTGCTTCATCATCACTTATCTCGGGATTGATATCCCTTATGATGTATTCATATAGCTTGTCTGCAACAGCCTGTTCGGCATAGATGTTCACAAGTTCTTCTTTAGTCAGACCGTTCATGGCAGCTATGTCAGCCTGAGAAAGGCTTGAATAATACTCCTCCGCTGCCTGTTCCACCTTGTTCTTTTCGTTGTCATCAAGCTCGATCCCGTTTTCAACAGCCAGAAGATTCATGGCTTTTATCTGAGCCACCTTGGCAAGCACCGAATCCTTGAGTCTCTCCCTGACAGTGCCGCTGTCGGTGTCAACCTCCCAGATACCGCTTCCAAAGCTCTCCTCGTAGCCTTTCTGGGTATTAACCAGATAAACAAGGGTCTCCGTAAGGCTGCATACCGAGTCTTCTATTCTAAAGACCTCTTCTTCGCCAAAGCCCGTGGTAAAAACCACTTTGGAATCAGCGGGAACGGCAGCACAACCGGCAAGCAGGGATGAAACAACAAACAGCGCCGCCAGATGGCGTATCAGGATCCTTATAACATCGAAAAGTTTTCTTTTTTCTTTCTTTTCTTTATCCTTATCCATTGTTTTCCAATGTCCTGATGATGCTGCGTGCAACAGACAGTCCGTTGGCACTGGCCTGCTGAAGTCCTCTTGTTATGCCTGCTCCGTCGCCGATGGCGCGAAGTCCCTTTATGCTGGTCTCAAAATCTTTGTTTACAATGACTTTATTGGAGTAGAATTTTACTTCCACACCGTAAAGAAGTGTCTCATCGGAAGCAAGTCCGGGAGTTACCTTATCAAGAGCCTGGATCATCTCATCAAGATCCACCATGATCCTGTGAGGGAATACCAGTGAAAGGTCTCCGGGAACAGCATCCTTTAATGTAGGAATAAGGTTGTTCCTGCAAAGTCTCTCCTCAGTGGTCCTTCTGCCTCTCTTGAAGTCACCGTAGGTCTGTACAAGTATCTTGCCGCCGCAAAGCATGTTGGAAAGCTCTGCGATCTTTTTACCGTATTCAATAGGTGTCTTGAAGGGCTTGGTAAAGTTCTTGGATACAAGAAGAGCAAAGTTGGTGTTGTTGGTCTTGAACTCCTTACCCTTGTAGGCATGTCCGTTAACAACAGCAAGCCCGTTTTCGTAATACTCGGTAGCAACCTCTCCTGAAGGATTGGTGCAGAAAGTCCTTACCTTGTCATCAAAGGTAGGTGTGTGGTAAATGAGCTTGGCCTCATAGAGGTTCTCGTTAAGGAACTGCATTACCTCATCTCTTACCTCAACCCTTACGCC
>JAILOW010000160.1 GCA_024690635.1 Butyrivibrio sp. | reverse complement strand
AACAAAGTCAAAATCATCCACAAGCATCTCGATAACCTTGCGAAGATAGGTATTTATAGCACAATAACAGCCGGCAGCCTCAGGCCTTCCTATAGCCAGAAAAGCAAAGCCGTCCTTTTCAATCATTGTTTCATAAAGCTGGAATTTGGCTTCCGCCAGGATGTCCTGCGTGTCACGGAGCTTACCTGTAACGTCCTCGGCCACCTTTTTCCTGATCTCATCAAGAGTCAGCTCAGGTCTCACGCCCAGAGCAACAGAAAGACCCACAGCAGGGTCTGCATCAATTGCAAGAATTTTAGAATTCGGATACTCCTTTGTCAGTATCCTTACAATAGCCGCCGAAAGTGATGTCTTGCCAACACCGCCTTTGCCGGTCAGCGCAATGATCTTTTTACGCCCATCCATAAAAATCCCCTTAAGATAATTAAAACCTTCTTAAATAATTGTAAAACATTTTGACGTCTTTTTACAGACTAAGTTTAATTATTATGCTATGATAAATTTACAAACTTTTTTCTTATGTGGATTACTAAAAAGGGGGAGAATTTCATATGAAAGATCTCGTGCACATCTTTGAGCTCGAAGACCTTTTGCAGGAAGCCAACAATGAGTTGGTCCGCAAAGCCAAGGAAGATGGCAAGCGTGTTCTTGGCTACACCTGCTACTTTATGCCTGAGGTTCTTTTGGACCTTCCCGGCTGTGTATCAGCGCGTCTTCGTGCTCCTCGCAGTACTTCACCCGATATGGCAACCTACTATATGTCAGGCCGCACCTGTATGTACGGGCGCTGCCTTTTAGAGCGTGCCCTTGAGGGAGGCTACAACTTCCTTGATGCCCAGATGGCAACCGAAACCTGCACAGTAACATGCCGTTTTCAAGAGCATCTCCAGCTTATGGACATCATTCAGAATCCTGATTTCTTCTGTGAATTCACAGACGTTCCTTTTAAGAAAAACGATAATTCCATAGATCATTTTGAAAAGCAGCTTCAGGTCCATGTTCTCGACAAATTAAATGAACATTTTGGTATAGACACCTCAGATGAAGCTCTTTTAACCGCCATAGAGGAGCACAATGAAATCTGTCGCCTTATTACGGAGATCGGAAGCTACAGAAAGCTTGACGAGCCCACAATTACAGGCACAGAGTTCTCAATTATCATGCTCTCCACGCTGGTATGCCCCAAATACATGATCATAGACAAGCTAAAAGATATAGCTGAGCAGCTAAAGACACGTAAGCCTGACGAAAAGAAGACCTATAAGATAAAGGTCGTACTTGCGGGTTCCGAGGAGGACGATCCCGACTTTGTCAAGCTTATCGAAGAGTGCGGGGCTCTTGTGGTCGCAGACAGACACTGTTATGGCTCTCTTCCCGGCAGGGAAGAAATAGTGGTTAAAGAGGGCGAGACTCCGCTCCGCGCCATCGCAAGACATTACCTGGAAACCAGTAACTGCCCGCGCTTCATGGAACAACATATCATGCGTGAGAGAAAGCAGGCTCTTGCTGATATAGCAAAGGAGTACAAGGCCGACGGTATCATAGTCTCTCAGATGAAGTTCTGCGAATATTGGAGCTATGAGCGCACTATTGATACCCTTATTCTTCCGAGAGACTACGGCATTCCCGTGTGCTCAATCGAAAAAGAATACGTCAACAATGCTGTTGGGCAGCTCAGAACAAGGTTCCAGGCATTTGTGGAAAGTATAGAGCTTAAGGCTATTCAAAAGTCTGCAAAGGAGGTCTGATCACATGAATTTAAAAGATATTAAAGCAAAATACCGTGAGCTGTTCGTGGTTGAGAAGAGCCCTTCGCAAAAAGATCAGCCTAAAGATATCAAAAAAAACCTCAAAGATTTCTGGTACGGAAAGCCTCATGAAGAAAGACGTCTCGGCGATCTCTACGTGGGAGATACCGGTCTTTACAAGCACAGAGAGTGGCGTGGCGTCAAAGATACTTTCTACTATTTCAACATGATCTGGCTCTACAACTACATTCATATGGTAACAGATGTTATGAAATATGGCGAGGGCCCGGGCGGCATTGTGGACTTTGCAAAGGGCACAATGCGCTATCGTTGGATGGGTCAGACTTACCTCACCGTAATGCACTGGTTCGACCGCGGAATGGAAGGAATGAGAGGCGAGGCCCTCAGAGCATCGGCATGGCATTACAGAGGAATGACCAGCGAAACAATCCGTCAGTTCCAAAGAATGTTCATCTCCGACAAAAAAATACATGGCGGAAAAGAGCCCAAGAACTGGAAAAAGAATATTGCACATAATGAAACCGTAGGCGGAAGCATCTTTTATCCCTGGAGAGACGTTCTTGACGATGTTCCCCTTGAGATGATTCCCTACTTCGTTTCAGTCCATGTTAACAATCATACCGTCTTGAACTACATAGATGCTGCGCAGTCAATCGGTCTTCCCTCCGATCCCTGCCCGATGTGTCAGGCAGAGTATGGCCTGTTTGTAAATGATGATTATCCGGACTATGCTCCGGCTATGGTTACAAGTAATGAAGCCTGTGACGGCAGTGTGGCCACCAGCATTCTTCAGGACTGGTTCTTAAACCGCCCGCTTTATGCAATGCCACAGCCCATGCGCTATGACGATCCTCTTGTTCAGAAGCATTGCCAGAAAGAGATAGAAGGCTGCTGGAAGTTCATAGAAGAGCAGTATGGTATACCCTTTGACTGGGATCAATATGTTAAATATGCTGAGTCATTCAATAAGCTTACTGAATTTGAATGGGAAAAATGGGATGTTGCCGCAAACACACCATACTATCCGATAAACGGCGTAGCACAGGCTCTTTACCGGATATACTATTCCCAGGACGGAGACAGACCTATATGGCATGAGATTGATGAGCACGTTAAGCGCATCATGAACAAAACCGTAAAAAACAAGATAAACTGCTTCCCGAAGACCAGACACCGCGCCATCGCCTGGAGTTGTGCACCTCTGTACTACTCAAACTGGTGTACCTGGGCATACAACTGCTGGGGAATCAACTGCGTGATCAACATGGATTCTCTTATGTTTGATCAGTATCTTAGAACCGACACCTATGAACACGCTCTTGAAGACCTTGCCTGGATGAATGAAAAGGCTCCAATGAGGGCCATGGCAGTAGGCGGCCACGAGCATATCCTCTCTCTCTTTGACTATATGGAAAGATTTAACTGCGATATGGTCATAATGTATGACCAGCTGCAGTGTAAAGGAATGCAGGGCATCCACGGCGTATTTGAAGATGAATTCAGAAAGCGTGACATTCATGCTATCTGGGTACCTCATGCGCTTCCCGACAAGCGTACCGTTTCAAGGAAAGAGATACGTAAGATAATTAGCGATTACATGACAACTGTTATGCATGAAGAGCCGCTGGATCCTACGCTTGTTGACTTCGATGATGACAAAAGCTGGTAAATGGAGGGCGCAGATAATGAAATCAATCATCAAATTTCTTTTTAAGATAATAGGCTTTTGTGCCGCTATATACGGCATTCTCTTTGCTATATTTTACTTTGACCTCGATGGAAAATTCCTCTATTACATCTGGGAACCCATGATGGTTAAGCGCTATGACAACATGAAGCGGAGAGATAATACAGATATTCCTTATCTGGGCAAAGAAAAGGTTGCCCCGGAAGAGTATACTCAAATCATATAAAGGAGAAATTTACCATGTCAGAACATCATGAACACGATCATCATCACATTGATTCTCCCGAAAAGCTAAAGGCTCTTTTATCTCACATGCTTGAACACAATCAGAGCCATACAAATGAGCTTGAAAGCATTATAAAGGCCCTCAAAGAGCAATCAAACGATGAAGCGGCAAAGAATGCAGAAGAAGCTGTTAAGGAGTATGAAAAGGGTAATGCTCTTCTA
>JAILOW010000126.1 GCA_024690635.1 Butyrivibrio sp. | reverse complement strand
TTTATATGCATGATTAAATTACATTAACTTTTCATCATAGATGGCCCTTTGGCCTCCTACGTATTTAGGGCGGTGGCGGGCACAGATTATTGGTGCCTCTCCGATCTTTCGAAGAGATATTCTCATGGGAACCACCACGTTGTGCATGTGCATGCCTATCATGGTTCCTCCGATGTCGATTCCTGCGTCAGCCTTTGAGCCTATATTTTCTACGAGAACAGGGTCGTCAAACCTCTGGAAACACACTGTTCCAAAGGCTCCGCCAGCGTGATTGGGCTGAGGGATTGCGTTGACCTGTTCAAATCCATATTTTTCCATGGTGGATCTTTCAACCACTAGAGCTCTGTTTAAGTGTTCACAGCACTGGGCAGCTGCTAAAACCCCGTGTCCCTTTAATACTGGCATGATCCCGTCAAATACTGCATTTGCAGCATCCATGTTGGTTGCGGTACCAATCTGATCCCCAAGTATCTCACTGGAAGAGCATCCTATAACGAAAATTGAGCCTTCCCTGACATTTGCTCCTTCAAGGATTTCTGTAACAGCCTGGCGGCTCTGCCTTGTAACTTCTGAAAAATCCATCCTATCACTTCCTAACCTTATGAATTGAATTCCATTTTCTGGAAAATCTTACCAAGACCAGCTTTGTAGTACAAAAGAAGTGATGCCACAACTCCAAGCAGCGCCTGGGCTATCTCGTAAGGGAGCTTTATCATGGCGTATTCAAAGGTACTGTAAACAAAGGTCTTGCCAAGAGTATAACCAACTACCATTATAACAGCTCCAACCAAAGTTCCAATAAGTGAAGATGAAAAATGTTTAAGCTGGGTCTCATTCTTTCCCCTGCTGGCGATCAATGAAATGGCCACTGCCTGAAGGCCGTGGGTTACAAGGGATACGAACATTGGTGCCGGGTAAAAGAGCATGTCTCCTAAAAATGATCCTACGCCGCCGACAATGAAGGCTGCTACCGGGTCAAGCAGAAGCGCTGCTGTGCAGATGATGGCATCGCACAGATAAAGATGTCCCCCTGGAACCGGAATACCGAAGCTTGACATGATGATGTTAAAGGCCATGAAAATTCCGGTAAGTGCGATCCACTTTACTCTGCTTGCCTGTCTTAGTGATGATGCCTTGGCTTGTGTCTGAACTCTTCCCATATTTGTGTCTCCTCCTGAAGTCTTGACTTATAAACTTTTCATAATATATCATTTATCTGGTAGTATTAAAAATATCAGTTTCGGAAAATTTTATAAGACCAGATGAAAAACAATAAAAGATACCTTACGATTTATGAACAGGTCCGAGAGGACATAACCACAAAGAAATATCGCAAGGGGGAAAAGCTTCCCTCAAAGCGTGTCATGGCAGAGCGCATGGGAGTCAGCATCATAACCGTGGAGCACGCCTATGAACTCTTGTTAGAGGAAGGGTACATCGCTTCCAGGGAAAAGAGCGGATATTTTGTCTTATTCGATGACAAGGATATATACTCTGCATCACCAAGCCGCAAAGAGGATCAGGATAGCCTTTCCCATGTACAAGCTGCAGTAAAAGAGCCGCCAGTTTACCCTGGGAAAAGAGCTATCGATAGCCTTGACTTTTCCCACTCTATCTACGCAAAGACCGTAAGAAGGATCCTTAGCGATTATGGCCCGCTTATCACTGAAAAATCGCCATTTCAGGGCTTATATGATCTTAGAAGGGCCATAAGCGATTACCTTGGAAGGAGCAGACATATTGAGGTAAGCCCATCCCAGGTGATCATAGGAGCAGGGGCTGAGTATCTGTACGGCCTTATAGTTGAAACCTTTGGCAGGGATATAAGCTATGGGATTGAGAGCCCCTCATATCAGAAGATAGCCAAGGTGTATGAGGCTGGAGGAGCCAGGCTTGAAATGCTGCGCCTTGTAAGCGATGGGATAGACTCAAGGGACCTCTGGTCAGGAAACATGAAGGTTTTACATATAACCCCCTACAGGAGCTTCCCAAGCGGAGTTACGGCCTCAGCCTCCAAAAAAAGGGAGTATCTTAAGTGGAGTCAGCAAAATGATGGCTTCATAGTCGAGGACGACTTTGAATCAGAATTTACCACCAGCCGCAAGGCAGAGGAGACGCTCTTTTCCATAGACCAGAATGACCGTGTGATATATGTAAACACCTTCACAAGGACCATCGGAAGCTTTGTAAGGTGCGCCTATATGGTGCTTCCAGAAAGGCTCCTTGGCCTTTTTGAGAAAAAGAGCGGATTCAGGGAATGCCCAGTACCAACCCTTGATCAGCTGGTACTTGCAGCGCTTATAAATGGCGGTGATTTTGAGAGGCACATCAACAGAGTCAGAAGGCACAACAGGAGAAGTTAAAATTCTGTTCATTTAAGATATTGTCTATGATTTCTGCATGTGCATGTGTTAGAATATAATTGACATCATGTTATTTTGTACTTTTGATTTCGTTGATTTTGATTTCATGTATTTCCAGAAAAGCAAGGAGCTCTCATGGGTGGAATGGATCTGGACAATCAAATGGAATATGAACGAATAGACGAGCTTACGGGACTTAAAAATCTGAATGGAGTCCTTAGTTTTCTCAATGTCCATGACAACAAGTATTTTGCCAGTGTAAGCTCAGTAATAATCTATCTGAATGTCATGAATTTTAAGACCTTCAATCAGCGCTACGGGTTTGTAGGTGGAAACGAATTTCTTAAAGGAATGGCAAAAGAGATAGAGGCGCTGTTTCCTGATGAACTGATCGCCAGAACAGGCGGTGATCAGTTTATTATTCTTGCTAAATCCCTTGATGAAAAAGATATACTGGACAGGCTAAGACGCCTCAGGGAAGCCCTTGTTAAGCATCAAAAGGGTCTTTCCATGCGCATAAAGGCAGGAATTTATCAGGCAACTGGTGAAGAGAAGTACCCTGTTATCATGGTGGACAGGGCAAAGATGGCCTGTGACGACATCATTCAGGTGTATGACAAGGACGACAACTTCTTCAGCGAAGAACTTAACAAAAAAAATGAACTTAAACAGTATGTAATAGATAACTTTGAGGAAGCCTTCAAAAAGAAATATTTTAAGGCTTATTACCAGAAGGAAGTCAGGGCACTTACAGGAAAAGTTTGCGGGTATGAGGCCCTTGCAAGGTGGCTGGATCCTGAGATGGGATTGATATCACCCGCTATTTTTGTAGAGGTTTTAGAGAGCGTGCGGTTAGTTCATAAGCTTGATATCTGCATCATAGAAATGGTGTGTTCGGACCTGCGGGATGATCTGGACAGTGGATATGCTGTAGAACCTGTTTCCGTCAACCTCTCTCAGCTTGATTTTGAACTGTGCGATATACTTACGG
>JAILOW010000072.1 GCA_024690635.1 Butyrivibrio sp. | reverse complement strand
CTATTTCTAATTCTTTGTCCTCTTCTGCTTTTTCCTCATCGGGAAGCTTTCTTAAAAGAACGCTTTCCACCATGTGGTTCTGAACGGAAAGGATTTTGAAACTATAGCCGCATATTTCTGTTTCGAACTCGTCGCCCTCCTCAGGGATACGGTCCAGCTTGGAGATCATAAGTCCGTTTACTGTCTCGAACTCACTGTCCTCAAAAGATATTTTAAACTTCTTTTCAAGTACTTCCAAAGGAGTCTTGCCGTCTACCGTAAACTCTCCGGCATTATTTGTAGGTCTTACAAAGTTTTCATCCTCGTCATATTCATCAAGGATATTACCAACGATCTCCTCAAGTATGTCCTCCATGGAAACAAGACCTGCAGTCTGACCGTATTCATCGATAACGATAACCATCTGAGTCTTGGAAGACTGCATATTATGGAAAAGAGAATCGATATTTCTGGTCTCCGGAACAAACTTGGGGTGTCTTAAAAGTCCCTTGATCTTTTTTAGAGGAAGCTCAGCATCGGTCTCCTCGGAAAGCTTTTTCATTGCATCCCTGATATGCATGATACCGATGATGTGATCGATATCATCAAGGTATACCGGAAATCTGCTGTTATTGGTGTCCATCATGAAATTGACGGCATCTTTCAGGCTCATATTGGCATCTATGGCAACCATATTGTTTCTGTTTGTCATGATGTCCTGGGCTTCCTTGTCGGAAAACTCGAATATGTTGGTTATCATATCCGCTTCCGTTTCCTGAAGAACGCCCTGCTCCTGGCCTTCATTTACCATGGACTTTATCTCTTCCTCGGTAACCGTCTCCTCATTGACTCCCCTTATGCCAAAGACATAGAGAAGTCCTCTTGTGAAACCGTCAACCAAAACCACAAAGTGTGTGAGTAAAGCCCTAAAGAAAGCTGCAGGATAATAGCATGTAACCGCCCATTTTTCAGGTTCTCTCACAGCAAGGCGCCTTGGAAGAAGGATTCCAAAAGTCATTATCACAAATACAATGACAAATCCGGTAATAATGCGGATGAGAATCCCGAAAACATCTCCCTCTGCAATTCCAAGCAGCTCTGTCATATATCCGGAGAAATGGATACAACAAACTCCTCCAAGGATCATATTCATGATTATGGTCAGAGTCTGCATGGTCTCAGTGTGCCTCTGGGGCTTATTAAGAACCTTTAATAGAGAATCATAAACAGCATTTTTGTTTTCTTTGCTTTTTTTCTCGATCTCATCTTCTCTCAAATGCTCAATGGCCATACCAAAGCCATGAATACAAAAGTCTATAACAAGAACGGCAAAAAAAGCGATAATACTGACAGAAGGCAAGCCTTCGTCCATAATCAATTCCTCCTGATCTTTAAAAAAAGTCAAAATGCACGCAAAATATCAAATTACACTATAGCACATTTTTGCTTGAGGTACTACTTTTTTTCATATAAAATGATTAGGACGCCTTGATTTTCATAGGTTTGTTACAAAGTTTTACGGGGGATAACTCTAAAAATGGCATCATTTCTGACTTTGGTTGCATCGGCTGTTACAAACGCCCTTGTTTACATATTAAAAGCATTCTTTTCACTGGTCTCATGGTTTTTCAGGCTCTTATCAAAATTCATGAAGACTCTTTTTGCACTGCTTCCCATCACTACTGTGGTATTTGTTCTTTTGCTTATCCTTAACATTTTTATATTGGTTACCGGAGCATCAACAGTAGCATCCGCAGGTGACATCATCGGAAATGAAACGGTCTCTGAAGAAGCAGAAACCATGATAAAAAGCGGAAGCACCGTAGTTGTCTCCCTCTACTCATCTCTTAAAAGCTGGTGGATCACGGACATCTACTCCTACAAAGGAACCGGCACCTACATCCTTCTTCTGATCCTTACCGTGCTTATGTTCCTTCCTGTTGTTACGGTACTTCTTTTTATTTCTGTATTCTTATCCTTCGGAAGGTATCTGTTCCTGGCAATTTCAGCAGATATTGCAGTCTATGTCATCAGGGCCGTTTTTGGAAAAACCTTTGTAGCCCAGGCCATGGACAGATATTACAGACTTTTCCCCGATGCCGGTAAAAAGCATAATGAAAAAGAATATGACCGGCTCATGAAAAACAGGAACAAAGAGCTCAAAGAAGAGCTTCATGACAAAAAAAGACATCGCTGCGATTCCTATTATGAGGATGAAGAAGATGACTATCCTGATGATGAATACGAAGACGACTATGAAGATGACTACGAAGATGAATATGAAGATGACTACGAAGATGACTACGAAGATGACTACGACTCCCCTGCTCCTTCAGTAAACACTTCCTTTAATTTCTTTGCAGGCTGCAATTCAAAAGAAAGCGCCGACAGAAAGTACAAATCTCTGGTAAAGCTCTATCATCCCGATAATATGGACGGTGATACCGCCGCCCTTCAGGAAATAAACATGCAATACGAAGAAGTAAAAAAGCGTTTTTCATAAAAATCAAAAAGCTGCCCACCGTATACACATGGTGAGCAGCTTCTTTTTTTATTCTCTTATCTGAATCACTTATCAGATTCTCTTATTTCAGTTTCTTTGCCTTAATCTTGAAGGTTATTGTCTTTACTCCTCCATAAGGCTTTTTGCCTCTGATTGTAACTGTCGCTGTTCCGATGTATCTATTATTTGCCACAGATACAACTTCATAGCAGTCAGGGTCAAGAACAACTGGAGTTTTCTTTCCTTTAACCTTGTATGAAACAACAATATCCTTGGACTTAACAGGTATGATCTCATTGCAGTCATCAAAGGAAAGACTTGAAGCGTTAACCACCTTGGCAGAGAACTTTGAAATGTCTTTTCCACTTCCGATTATGCGGTAGTAACCTGTAAGAACAGTTCCATCCTTTTCTGATACATAAGGACTCTTAGCTGAGCATTTTACAGTAGCCTTTACTTCGATAAGAGTTCCTTCGGAAGGCTTATCCGTAGCAGCAACTTCTGTTCCTGCGCCCTTTGTTCTTCCGTTTACAATAGTATCATCTGCGTAAAAGTACTTGTTATCCTTCTTGGAAAGAGTCTCCACATCCTTGTTTTTTCCTATGCTTACAGCCTTTGTTCCGTCAAGGATCTTGGGAGTTACAAGGAAATATCCTTTTTTGCCCTTGGCATTATATACAACATCTGAAGCAGAAAGTGTGAGCTGTGAAGCATTTGCTTTGCCTATTATAAAGTAAGTAGTAGCATTGGCTCCAGCAAAATTACCTTTTCCCTTAATGGTAACAGTGGGCTTTCCTTTTACCTTGTAGTCTTTGAGCTTTGTATCATCCTCAAATACCTTGCTGTTATTGCTGTAGGAGACGGTATAGTCAACACCCTCTTTCATAGGCATAGTAGCTACAGCATTACCCTCAGCATCCTTCTTAGTTATGAAGGAAACAGTAACCGCAGGTCTTGCTCCCTTCTTTTCATAGGTTGCAGGATCTACTTTTACAACAAGGTTATGGCCTGTATCCTTTTTAAGATTATAAGCCTTTACGGTTATTGTCTTTGAAATACGTCCTGTAAACTTGCCTTTTCCGGTAAATGATAAAGTAACTTTTCCTGCATTTACGATTTTCTCAAGTGAATAGGTATAATCAATTCCGGCAGTAAGGGGAACAAGCATTGTCACAGTCTTTTTACCGGACTTTACTTTCTGGCTGTAGTACAAAAGAGGCTCTGTGACCTTTTCACCGGGAGCTCCCTTATCGATAGCTTCGTTCCTTGATTTTACAACTTTATCATTGGCATTAAACAGATCAGTAAGCTCTATTGCAGATCCGGTGTACTGTACACTTGTCAAAAGACCTGCTATCTTAACAGACTTCATGGATACGCCGGAGATTTCAAATGTCATAACCTTTTCTCCGACATAGCTCTTTTTGCCTGCCTTTATATCATCAGCAGAAAGATCCTGTCCAAGACCTATAAGAACAAATCTGTGTGTACCTGCTGACTTATAATAATCCTCATCCAGGGCTTTAACCACATAATCTGTTCCGAAGGTAAGAGTCTTCTTTCCATCCTTAACAAAGGCTGAAGGAGTCTTCCCTTCCGAATTATCAAAAAGACTGACAACATCTACAGTTTTTTCACTGTCATAATCAACCTTAACAGCTTTACCGGAGGCATTTACAGTTTTAAGCTTGCCCACGGGAACAGTGGTTTTTGATTCTGTGACGCAAACTTCTATGGCCTGCTCATCTGTCATTGAACCTGCATAGTTACCTGTATTTTTTGCAACAGGCAGAACATAGTAGGTTTCTCCTGCGTTCTTTAATACGGATGAAGCAGGGACTTCATTGCCTTCTGTAAATTCAGAAGCTTTATAAAACTTAAGAACATAGTCTTTATTAAGTGTAAGCTTTTTGCCGTTATGGCTGATAACAGGTTTTACACTTGAAAGCTTTGTTTTATTTCCGGCGAAAACCGCAAGCTTATGCTCTGAAGTAACCTCCGCAAAAGAAAGAGGTGCTTTTGCGATAGTAAATTTAAATACCGCCTTGTTTGCGTAGTTTCCTTTACCTGTAATCGTAAGGCTGGGAGCTTTCTTTCCGGCATCGGCGCCTGCAGCAGCCTTATTATTCGCATACTTAAGT
Source organism: Butyrivibrio sp. (assembly GCA_024690635.1). Next base: position 13,371 of record JAILOW010000072.1, on the reverse strand, counting down.
GTGTAATCTCTGTTTTTTACAAGCTTTGTGGTACCGTGGTAAACATCAACGGCTCCATCAAAGGTAATGGCGTTTCCTGTATAGTATACGAATCTTGAAATTTCGCCGCCCTCTGCATAGTACCTTACAGCATCAGAATCGGGATTTCCAAAGGTATCAGCATCGCCTTTGATCATATACCATATTCCGGAAGGCACCTCTGATGAATCTTCAAAAAGTGCTCTGACAGCAGGATCTGTGATCTCTCCCCATTCATCTTTTACGACAGTATAGGAAAATGTCTTTTCCTCACTGTCCTTATAACCGGTTCTCTTTGTATATGCCGTGATCTCAATATCATCTTCTATTACAAAGACGTCTTTATACAGATATTCCTCTGTGTCGGATCCTATGCGGTAATAGATCTCTGCGTAAGGAGTTGAGGTGGAAAGGCTAACCTTTGTGCCTTTCTTTACTGAGGTTTTGGTTATGCTTGACACAGGAGCAGCAGCTGTAGGCTGAGGTCTTACAGTTACAATGCAGCTATCCTCGTATACTTCCCCGTCATCTGCAGTAACCTTGGCTAAAAGAGTAGCTTTGCTTTCTTTTTCAACCAAAGGATTTGGAATGATCTCTAAAATACGTCCATCAGGTGCTTTATTCTTTACAGAGACAACATCGATAGCATCGTCGTCATCTGTGATAGTCCATTCAACGACCTTTTCGTAGATATCTTCGCCGGTTACAGTAGCGTTTACTGTAAGAGCTGCTCCATCTCTTGCTATAAGAGATGCAGTCTTTGTATCAAGAGTTACGGCGTTAATCTCTTCTTCGCCGGTCTTTTCCCAGACTGCATACAAAGTCTTGTCTTTGTTTTTATCAAAGGAACTCTTAAATGTAATAAAATAGCAATTGTCAGATTCTTTACCCGTTTTATAAGGGCTTCCTACCTCAGCTTTTTTTGCTGTAGGTGACGATGCCCATCCCAAAAACTTATAATTTCTCTTATTGGATATAACAAAGTCACTTCGAACATAGGAATCTTCTTCCGATTTTTTAATAGGCAAAGTAAGAGGATCTGTATATTTTTGACTCTTATTTATTGTAATATCGGAGGTAGTGTAAAAATATCCACCATTGGGATCAAGAGACAAAACCTTATATTTTGTTTCCCATCCTGCATAGATAACCCTGTCTTCCGAAGAATATGAAAGCTTATTTGATTCAAGAGGCTGTGTACATTCCTTATCATAAAACCAGCCTGTAAACACCTTACTTCCATCGCTGTTACCCAGATAGTTGTTTACTTCAAACTCAGTACTTGGAAGATTGAAATAATCCCATATCCCCAGTCCATAATCTGAAGTTTCAACAAGTCTCACATCTGCGGTTTCATATACTCCGTTAAGTGCAGACCCTCCTGAATAGTTAACATTTAAGCAAGGGTATTTAAAATAGCCTGTATCATCGCAGGATTTTAAAGTAACAAGAGTTGCATTCTTTACAAAACCCGCATACAGAGTAAGGTCGTCTTCAAGCACATGTCCTATTATAGGATATATGGTATTTTTGTTTTTACGCTCAGGATCTGTATACCAGTAGTTACCTGGTGAAAAAATATCCGCGGAATAGTGATGATCTTCGTTAAGTATTGAACTTGCTGAAACAGGATAATAATCATCAATTATGGCAAGACCGCTCGGAAGCTTGTATACAAGCTTTTTATACAATCCGACCATGTCAATTCTGTTATAGTAGAATGATCCTCCTGAATAAGGAGCAGTATCTCCGTCAAAAACAAGGGTCAGAGTGTGATAATCCGTTGTCCAGTTTGCATAAAGTATGGTGCCCTTTTTAGGTGCTTTAGCAAGTTCATAAGGTCTGGAATCTAAAGAAGCTCTGTGCTCTCCCTTTTTATCATAGTACCATCCGTTAAATGCATAGCCTTCCCTGTCAGGTATGTGATAGCTGGAGCTTATGATCTGGGCGGCATTATTCATTTTATACACTGTATTTCCATCAGGGAACATTCCGTCATTTGCCATAAGAACGTTTCCGCTGGCAGTTTCATCTATCTCTATATAGTCCTCAGGATCAGAGTCCGTTACAAGCACTTCTTCAGAGGAAGCCTCAACTGCAGCTTCGGATTCCTCAGAAGATGCTTCGGTTGCGGCTTCACCTGATTCATCTTCATTTATATCTTCCGGAAGAACATCATCTTCATTTCCTTCTGATACTTCTTCATTTTCTTCATCAGAGGCTTCTTCACTGCCAGCCTCTAAAGAACTGTCAGTTTCTTCGCTATCAGCTAAAGCTGAAGATTCCACTGAAGCTTCTGTAGATGCATCCTCGGCTGCATAATCCACAGATTCTGCAGCAAAGCTTACAGTCCCCTGTGAAAAAGTAAGGACTGTTGCAAGAAGAAAACTTACTATCCTGCGCATACATTTTCCTGTCATGTCACAATTTCCGGTGTTTATTAAGTAAAAACACCATACCCTTTCATAGTTTATAGTTGCTGCGCCACAAAAAGCGCCATATCAATTCTACTCTTCCGGACAAGAAAAAAACAAGCAATCATACACACTTTTAAAGGCTTTTTGAAACTAAATTTCACAAAAAAGAGACATGTACGTATCAGTACATGCCTCATAATTCTATTTATCCTATTCATACACTCTTGGAACTCTTTTGTTTATATCGCAGGTAAGCTCGTAGTTAAACCTTTCGCTGAGATTCCCAAGAAACTCAGCTGTTATCTCATCTCCGCTTTTTTTATCTTTTCCAAGAAGGACTACCTCATCCCCCTCTTTTACTCCCGGTATATCCGTTACATCCACCATGAACTGATCCATGCAGACTCTTCCAAGGATGTTGGCTTTTTTCCCGTCTATCAGAACATATCCTTTGTTTGAAAGACTCCTTGGATAGCCATCGCCGTATCCCACAGGGATTGTAGCGATCTTTGTTGTCTTATCCGTAACAAAGGTTCCGCCGTAACTTACAGGAGTTCCTGCAGGAACCTCTTTTATCATAACAATGTGACTTATGAGCTCCATGGCAGGCTTAAGATCGATGATATTTCTCGGAACTTCATCGGAAGGCCACATTCCGTAAATGGTAACTCCCGCCCTTACCATATCCATGGAAGATTCGGGAATCGAGATAATGCTTGCACTGTTTGCGCAGTGTTTTATGGGAATGTGGTAGCCTGTAGTTTCTTCAGCTCTTTTTACAAAAGCTTTAAATACCTCTTCACGCTCTCTGGCATTTGAAAGATCCTTTTCATCTGCCCTTGCAAAGTGTGTAAATATTCCTTCGATACGGATATGCTCAAGTGAAGCAAACTCTTTGAATGTTGCAATGCCCTCATCATCAGGACGGATTCCGATCCTGCTCATACCGGTATCAACTGCAACATGAATAGGGGCAGGATTTGTTAGGATTCCATTATCCATTAGCCCCGCAGCTACTCTGTCAAGTTCTCTAGCTTCATCAAGCCTGAAAACAGCCGGTCTTATGCCTTCTTTTAACATTCTCTCATAGGCATATGGAAAAGTATAACCAAGTATCAGAACAGGCTTTTTTATCCCGTTGTCCCTTAGTTCAAAAGCTTCTTCAGCTGTTGCTGTGGCATAGCCGCTGATATAATCGATGTTTTCAAGCTCTTTTGCTATCCTTACGGCTCCGTGGCCATAGGCATCTGTCTTTATAACAGCCATGATCTTTGTCCCGGCGGGGATATTGTTTTTCATAGCTTTCAGATTATATTTGATGGCATCCAGGCTTATCTGTGCCCGGACTCTTAAATTACAGTCATACATTTCAAAATCACCTTAATATTTCGGCAAGTTCACCTGTGATATCGGAAGCCACCATGGAATATTTTCCGATCTTTGCAGCAGCTCTGTCACCTGCAATGCCGTGTATATATGTGCCCACACAGGCACTTTCAAATCCTGACTTAAAAGAATTGGTAAGCGCACCCAGGATCCCTGCAAGCACATCTCCGCTTCCTGCTGTAGCCATGCCGTCATTACCGCTCACATTAATATAAATCTTTTTCTCATTGCTGTCAGCAACTACAGTCCTTGCATCCTTGCAGACAACGGTGCAATGCATCTTAGAAGCAAGCTCAGATGGATATTCAAGAATATGGTCCTTGCAGTCTTTTACGTCTCTTCCAAAAAGCCTTGCAAATTCCGCAAGATGAGGCGTGATGATAAGCTTTTTATTGCCCCTTGTGTATTCGGAGGCCTTAGCCTTCAGGATCTCATCTGCCGCAATGATATTTAGGGCATCAGCATCCATAACAAGGTCTTTATCATAACAGGAAAGAACCGTATCAACCAGCTCAATGCCTTTGCCTTCTGTTCCGATGCCGGGACCTATCACTGCCTGAGTAGACCATTTCAAAGCTTCTTTTAGCTTGTCAGCACAGGGCTCAAAATCCTCATACACATCCAATAAAGCTTCCGGCAAAAGAGCCTTCACAGCCTCAGCGTTTTCACAGGCTGTAAATATCCTTACCATCCCTGCTCCGGACTTAAGGCATGCTGTTGCAGCGAGAATGCAGGCTCCGCTGATCCTTTTGGATCCTGCTATTATCAGAACTTTCCCGTTACTTCCCTTATTGGAATCAGGGTCTCTAACCGGTAAAAGTTCTTTTGGATTCTCATCATAGCAAAATGCCCTTGGAAAATCCGAAAGAAAGCTCTCATCTGTGATTCCTGCATCCTTTACCATGAGTTTTCCGGTATACTCACAGCCGGGATAAAGCACATGCCCAAGCTTGTACTGATTGAAGGTTACGGTAATATCAGCCTTTACAGCGCATCCGCAAACCGCACCTGTATCAGCATTTATACCGGATGGCATATCAACGGATACAACTAAAAGATCGTCCTGTCTTTCCTCTTTACACGCGGCTATATATTCAACAGCTTCTGCGTAGCTTCCGGAAACAGTCCTTGAAAGACCAATTCCAAACATTGCATCTACAATGATATCCCACTGAGATGGGTTTTTGTTGTCCCTTACATTGGAAAAAGTGTCAGTAGTAAGTCCGTACTTTTCACAAATGGAAAGCTGCTTTAAAAGAAGGTCGCTGGATTTTGTATAGTCTCCCACAACAGTCATGGAAACAATAAAGCCTCTCTGCATTAGAAGCCTTGCTATGCATATGCCGTCTCCGCCGTTGTTTCCGACTCCGGCGATTACAAGAACGCGATACCTTCTCTTTACGCCTTTTTCCTGAAGATACGAGCAGATAACATCTGCCACTGAAAGGGATGCTCTTTCCATGAGCACTTCTGTGGAAATGCCATAATACTCCGAAGTATTTCTGTCATACTTTCTCATTCTCTGACTGTCGACCAAATATCTCATAATTACCCCCAAACTTATATACTGATATAGGCTGCCAAAAAGGCAGCCTATTTAAGTTTACTGTATATATTCCTCTCCATCACCCTCCATGGGCCTTCTGATGGGATGTCTCTTGTTGGGATCGTACTCCATGTCAAATATATCCATAACTAACGGACCGAATATCTGATTCATATATGAATACAGATTGTAATTTTCCATCTCAGTCTCCTGAAGCCTGATAACATTCTTTTTAAGCTCTATCCTGACTCTTTTTATCCACTCGTCAAGTGCCAGAATGTCTTCCGTATTATCATGGAGTCTTTCATAGCAGACCCTCATGGTCTCTATCATAAGCTTGTAATCCACATCGTAGATCTCTCTTGAAAGATCCAGAAGCTCGTCCTGATGTGAATCAAGTCTATCGTTACAATCATTTATGAGCCTTGTTCGCTCTGTTATCTCTTTTTCAATTGCAGGTGAGTTGCCGGATTTATTGGCCTGATCCCTTAAGGGTACTATCTCACCCAAAAGCTTCTTTTTAAGCTTTTTAATGTTCTTTGTCTCGGTTCTGATGCGTCCGTCACGTTCGACAAGTTCATTCAGTTTGTCTGCAAGCTCTTCGATTTCCTCAGTCGTCTCTGTCTGAGTAAAGAGCTGATGCCACTTATTATCAAGCGTCAGAATGGGAATACTTTTCCCTTCCAGCGCAGACATGTAAACTTCATTGTCTCTAGCCATTATCTCACCGCTTCAATGCTCCATTCCTTTATGAAAGGGAGCCGCCTGTTTTTTCGTACCTGTCTATATTATACGACAGTTTCATTAAACTGTCAGATAAATGTACATTTTCTACCTGAATATTGTTAGGGACATCAAGATCAACATGGGCAAAATTCCAAATAGCCTTGATGCCGCACTCTGCAAGCTTGTGGGCAATACCTACTGCCTGCTCTTTGGGAATTGTAAGAACAGCGATCTCGATCTTGTTATTTCTGACAAAATCCTCAAGCTCATCAACGGGTCTTACTTCCACGTCTCTGATCTTGGTTCCGTAAAGCTCGGGATTGCAGTCAAAGGCTCCCTTGAACACGAAGCCTCTTCTGGTGAAATTGGTATATCCTGCAAGAGCCTTGCCAAGGTGACCGGCACCTATGATAACAAGGGAATGCTGCCTGTCGATACCAAGGATCTTACTGATCTCATCGTAAAGATATGTAACGTTGTATCCGTATCCCTGCTGGCCAAAACCACCAAAGTTGTTAAAGTCCTGCCTGATCTGGGACGCAGTTACCTTCATAATGTCGGAAAGCTCCTGTGATGAAACCCTCTCAACACCCTTTTCCTTGAGCTCACCAAGATATCTGAAATATCTGGGAAGCCTGCTTATAACCGCCTGAGAAATCTCCTTATCTGACATAAAACGCTCCAATCACGTGAATTATTGAAAATGTAAACTAAAAATAATTATAACTGTGCGTTAAATATATGTCAATCAACACAAAACACTCAAAAAATCCCCCAACCAAGCCATTTTAAGGTTGGGGGATCATGCTGTTTTAAGCCTGTTAAGGTTTGAAATAACTGATGGTTTCAGTCATATTCCCTGCAAGCTCCTGAAGCTTATCCGCAGACTCTGTAATAATGGCAAAGGTTGCATTAAGCTCCTGCATGGATGCATTGGTCTGTTCAGTTGATGCAGCATTTTCTTCGGATATTGCTGACAGATCAGCAATGATTTCAACAAGCTTATCCTTGGCAATATTAAGCTTTCCGATATGATCAGCGATACTGTCGGTACTTGTGGTAACATTTTCAACAGTATCAGCCATGTTCTGCATGTTTTCTTTTGTATTTCCAAGCTGCTCGGTCTGCTGCTCAAAGTTTGCATTGAGCCTTTGCATTACTTCTACGGATGCCTCGGAATCAGCAACAAGTCTTTCAACGATCTTCTTGATCTCCTCTGCGCTGTTACTACTCTGAACAGCAAGCTGTCCGATCTCTGTAGCAACTACAGCAAAGCCCTTGCCTGCTTCACCTGCTCTTGCCGCCTCAATGCTTGCGTTAAGAGAAAGAAGGTTGGTCTGCGATGCGATCTCTGTAATAGCCTGAGAGAAATTGGTGATCTCTTTTGCCGACACATTGGTGGAGTTAATGGTCTCTCCAATATCACGAACAGAAGCCTGTACCTCTTCACTCTGTGTGATGAGCTTGTTAAGGGCTTCCATGGCAGCCTCGCAGGAATGCCTCATCTCATTGGCATAAGCGTTAAGCTCTTCTACGTTTTCAGATACTTCATCGATGTCATTTCCGATGGCCTGAGTGTTTCCTGCAGCGTTTTCAACGCTTTCAGCCTGTGTAACAGCGCCCTTGGAAATATCATCCACAGCCTGGCTCACCTGACCGGAAGCCTGGGATGCCTGATTTGCAGAATTGGAAAGCTCTCCGCCGGATCTTTTTAGCTCATTGGACATCTCCATAGTAGCTCTTATTACTTCACCGAGCTTTTCACTCAGAGACTTTGCACCATCCGCAAGAAGTCCGATCTCATCGTTTCTTTCAATGGATTTATCATCAATATTTAGCTTTAGCTCACCCTTTGACAGCTGTCCAAGTTCATCAGCGATAGCCTTCATCTTTATTGAAGTTCTGTTGGTGATGACAATGCCGACTGTTGAAAGAGCTATCGTCAGCACAACGGATATAAGGATCATTGAGGTAACGATCTTTCTGATGGCAGCAGCTACAGTCACAGCCTCTCTACCTGTAAAAGCCATACCGACAACAGAGCCGTCATCATTGTAAAGAGGAATATAGTAGCAGTAATATTCCTGAGCCGCACCTGCGGGAGTTGTCTTTGCGGTAAAGTGCTGCTTGTTCTTCATAACCGTATCGTACACTTTATCGGAAATATCATAGCCTACGGCTTTATTTCCGTTTTTATCTTTTAAAGTAGTAATGACTCTTGTTTTTCCAAAGAAAAGAGAATACTCGATCCCGGTCTTTGCCTTGAGCTCGTCCATGAATTCCTCGTATTCTGCCATTACGTTCTCGCCGCCCTTATAAAGGACACCATCTGTGTACTCCCAGGGTCCGTCCCACATTGTTGAAGCTTCACTGCTTAGCTGTTCAACGCCTACCTTTAGTTCCTCTGTCACCATGTTATTGTAGGTCTTCGTAAGTTCTACAGAGCTTATGATGGTAAGAGCAGTCGCAATACCTACAATAGCTGCAACTGCTGCTATGATAAGCTTTTGTACCAACTTTCCATTTCTTACTCTGGGTTCCATAGTCATCCTCCTTGACGGTAAATTATGTTCGTAATCAAATTCATTACTCTTTTATATTATACGGCAAAATTATCGATAATTTTCTGATAATAACATAGTATTTTTATTAAAAAACGATGAATTTATTACAATTAAAGTCAATTCATTACAAATGTTCCGGTCATTTACATATGCAGGCTTTTCATATATAGTAATTTAGTCATAAATAAGATAATTTCAGAGGTAAAAATATGTCATATAAAGATTACATGGTAAGAGCCACTGCAGGAAATGCCAGCATCAGAGCATTTGCTGCAACAACAAAAGATCTCGCAGAATATGCCCGTAGCGCACACAATTTATCCCCCATTGCCGCAGCAGCACTTGGTAGACTCATGACAGGCGCTGTTATGATGGGAACAATGATGGATAATGACAGCGATCTCATCACAGTTAAAATGGATGGCGACGGCCCTTTAAAGACAGTCCTTGCAACCGCAGACCACGAAGGACATGTAAAGGGCTATGTCGGCAATCCTTCTGTTGTTATGGAGCCCAATGCATCGGGACACCTTAATGTAGGCGGCGGCATCGGCGAAGGCACTCTTACAGTTATCAGGGATATGGGATTAAAAGAGCCCTATGTAGGCCAGATTCCTCTTTACTCAGGAGAAGTTGCGGAAGACCTTACCTACTACTTTACCAAATCCGAGCAGACACCTTCTTCCGTTGGACTTGGAGTTCTGGTAGAAAGAGAAAACTTAAGCGTCATAGCTGCAGGCGGCTTTATCATCCAGCTTCTTCCTTTTGCAAGCGAAGAAGTCATCTCCCATCTTGAAGATAATCTTACAAAGTTTTCTTCCGTTACAGATATCTTAAAGGCCGGTAAAACACCGGAGGAGCTTTTGGAAATCCTTCTTGAGGGATTTGATATTGAATTTACCGACAAGGTGGATCTTGATTTTTACTGCAACTGTGACAAGCAAAGAGTTGAAAACGCGCTGATGCTCATCGGTGAAAAAGAGCTTCAGGACATGATAGATGATGGAAAAGAGATTGAACTAAAATGCCAGTTCTGTAACAAAGCCTACACTTTTTCAATAGAAGAATTAAAAGAAATTAAGGAACGTGCAGTTATAAAAGAGTCAAATAAAAAGGAGTGATCTTTCGATCACTCCGTAATAGCACTATAGCACTCAGGCCTCCTGTCTCTGAAAAGACCCCAGGAGAGCCTGTTTTTTTTGATCTCTTCAAAATCATATTCGCCGTATATGATCTCTTCCGTATCTCTGCCGGCTCTTGCTATGATATCTCCGGTTTCATCAGTCATAAAACTGTTTCCGTAAAATATAAGCGATGAACACTGACCGCCGTTTTCATCGCAGGGATTGACATTCTCTTTGCCTATGCGGTTAGCCGCCATAACAGGAATGATATTTGCAGCGGAATGCCCCTGCATGGTGCGCATCCAGTGTCCTGAGCTGTCCACATCCAAAATAGGCTCAGATCCAATGGCTGTAGGATACATGATAATATCAGCTCCCATAAGAGCAAGTATCCTTGCAGTCTCGGGGAACCACTGATCCCAACAGATTCCTACTCCCACATTTCCAACAGCGGTTTCAAAAACCTTAAAGCCTGTATCGCCGGGAGTGAAGTAAAACTTTTCCTGATAGAAATGATCATCGGGAATATGGGTCTTTCTGTAAAGTCCAAGTATCTCGCCATCAGCATCTATCATGGCAACGGTGTTGTACATCACGTTTCCGTCTTTTTCGTAAAAGCTTATGGGCATTACAATTGAAAGCTCCTTGCAGAGGGTTCTGAAGTACGCAACACCGGGATCAAAGGGGGTGCTGCTGGCGTAGCTGTAATAATCGTATCTGCGCTCCTGGCAAAAATACTGTCTTTCAAATAATTCGGATAAAAGGATAAGCCTTGCACCATTTGCTGCAGCCTCTCTTACCATCTCACCGGCTTTTTCAACATTTCTTTTAACAAGCTCTTTATCGCCCATCCATGCATCCTTGCCACAGGCAAACTGGATACATGCCGCCTTTATTTTTTCTCCCATATTAAAGCACCTTTCTTCATACGCTCTTGATCATTTACTACCCATAGGGATCTGCTGGGTAATGCAATGGATATTTCCTCCCCCAAGCAGTATGTCCCTTGCCGGAATTCCTATTACTTCCCTGTCTGTACAGATCTTTTCCATTATGGAAAGAGCACGTTTATCGCTCCCATCATTTTCTCCGCCAAACTGAGGAACCAAAACAGCCCCGTTTACAAAGTAGAAGTTCACATAGCTGGCTGCAAGCCTCTCTCCGGCTTCTCTCATATCTTCGCCTTCTTCAAACTCATAGTTTAGAAGGTCTTTTTCCGAAACAAAAACCGGATGATCGGGAATCGGAAGCTCATGGATCTTGAGCTTTCTGCCCTGCGCATCGGTTACACTTTCTAGATATTCACGAGTCTCTCCGGATAGCTCATATTGGGGATCATCCTTGTCATCGCAGGTTGCAAGGATCACTTCACCGGGACGGATAAATGCACATACATTATCAACATGCTCGTTGGTCTCATCGTTATATATACCCCTTGGAAGCCACAGAACTTTCTTTGCTCCAAGGTACTTTTTCAGAAGATTTTCAATCTCATCCTGTGAAAGCGCAGGATTTCTGCCTTTACTTAATAAGCAGCTCTTGGTGACCATGACTGTTCCTTCGCCGTCGCTGTGAATGGAGCCGCCTTCCAGAACAAAGGGATGTGCATCATAAGAGTCTACATCCAGATAGTCGCAGAAAAATCCTGCAAGCTTATCATCCTTATCCCAGGAAGCATAAAGCCCGTCCACTTCACCTCCCCAGGCATTGAAAGCCCAGTCAACTCCTCTTACGTTTCGTTTATCATCACGAAGGAATGTAGGACCAACATCTCTTGCCCAGGAATCATCACTCTCACAGTTTATTATATGGCACCTGTCAGACAAAAGATCTGCAAGCTTCGGATCAGAACAGTTATCATGGATAAGCTTATCCATAAAAACCGCCGCCTCATTATAGTGTTTTGCACCTGCTATAAGGAACAGTTCCTCTCTTTTTAAGATCTCCAAAAAAACGCGTCCAAAGCTGTAAAGAGCACCCTTTCTGTCAAGTCCCCAGCTACCTGATCTGGTGGGATAGATCATAAGTGTTCCAAGATGCTTTTCATATTCTGCAGGCATGTAAAAGCCGTCTTCCGCAGGAAAGAAATCGTGCAAAACCTTCATAGAGATCCTTTCTTTATCAAAATATCAAAATATCAAAATCATCAAAATCAAAGTCTCATTTTGAAATCATCATAGCCAAAGCTCTTTATAACCTCAACCTCACCGTTTTCCCTTAGAATATCGATATCAGGAAGAGGCATGCCGTTAAAGGTATTGTTTTTAACCATGCTGTAGATTGCCATATCTTCAAAGACCAGCCTGTCACCGATCTTCTTTTCTTCTGAAAAGCTGTAGTCGCCTATAATATCCCCTGCAAGGCACGTTCTGGAAGAAAGCCTGTAGGTATGCTCCAGCTCACCGGGCTCCTCTCCGTCTCGAAGAGGCGGCCTGTAGGGCATTTCAAGAACATCCGGCATATGGCAGGCCGCGGACGCATCAAGAATAAGAGCCGGCAGTCCCTGAGTGTCAACAATATCCATAACGGTTGTAACAAGATATCCGGCATCAAGAGCAATGGCTTCGCCGGGCTCAAGATATACCTCAAGACCGTAAGTATTTCTGATATACAAAATAAGCTCTGTAAGCCCTGCAACATCATAATCATCTCTTGTGATATGATGTCCGCCGCCTAAGTTTATCCATTTTATCTGCGAAAAATACTTTGAAAACTTTTCTTCAACAACCTTAAAGGTATCCTTTAAAGGCTCAAAGCCCTGTTCGCACAAAGTGTGGAAATGAAGTCCCTCGACTCCGTAGGGAAGCTTTTCAGGCATGTTTTCCAGTCTTATACCAAGTCTTGATCCTCTGGCACAGGGATCATAGATCTCATGTCCCTCCTGGGTACTGAACTCCGGATTTATACGAAGTCCTACAGAAAGTGAACCCTCATGAACATGTTTTTCCCAAACAGGTCTGTGATGCTCAAGCTGCAAAAGAGAGTTGAACACCATATGGTCACAGATATGGCAAAGCTCTTCCATCTCCCCGTCCCTGTAGGCGGGTTCAAAAACGTGGTTTTCAAGGCCCTTAAGCTCTTCATGGGCAAGTCTTGCCTCAAAAAGTCCCGAAGCCGTAGCACCACTTAGATACTCAGCCACAAGAGGATAGGTCTGATAGACAGAGTAAGCCTTCTGAGCCAGTAATATGCGAGCTCCGGATATTGTCTGAAGGTCACCAAGTATCTTCAGGTTACTTCTGAGTTTCTTTTCATCTATGACATATGCGGGAGTCTTAATATCTTCAAATCTCATCACACATCAGTCTCTTTCAACTATTATCAGTCAGATATCAGGGAACAAGCACAGGGTTTTCATCTACTACCCAGGGAAGTCCGAATTCATTAAGCATCTCCATGTAAGGATCGGGATCGAACTCATCTGTAGTAAATACGCCGGGCTTTTTCCACTGTCCGGAAAGCACGAGTGTTGTTATGATCATGGCAGGAATACCTGTTGTATAGCTGATTGCCTGGCTTCCATGTTCCTTGTATTCCTCCTGATGATCACAAACATTGTAAATATAAAGAGTCTTTTCCTTGCCGTCCTT
>JAILOW010000133.1 GCA_024690635.1 Butyrivibrio sp. | reverse complement strand
TACTCCCTGTCTGTGATGATCTCCAGGGTATATCTGGGATCTATCTCCGTGGCCAGTATGCACTCTATGGAAGTGACATATTCAATGTCACTGCTGACTATTAGTATCGTGTTGTTTCTCATATATTTATCCTGTGATCTTCTGATGTACCGTCACATCAAATACCATATCCGCGATCTGAAGCTTATCCCCGGTGGTAAGAGCAGAGCGCTGTCCGGGAAGAAGTCCCACTCCGTTCAGCATAGTTCCGTTTTTGCTGCCCAGATCTTCCACAAAGCTGCGTACTCCCTTGTTTACGATCTTGCAATGTCTTCTGCTGACAGCAGAATTGAGGTTGATCACGCCGTCGTTACTTACCTCTTTTCCGATAAAGAACTCTTCCTTCCTGTCAAAGAAAGCAAAAGCCCCGTGAGGCCCTCTGTACCTGAGCTCAACCTCTTCTACCAAAGGAGCATCATTAAGCCCTTCCGTTTTGTGCTCCTTTTCAGGAACAAGCTTAGGAAGCTCCACTTCCGCTCCCGCAAAGACATCTCTTATAACATCCAGCATCTGCATTGCATCGATCTGTGAATATTCCGCAGAAGTACTGTCGGTAATGCCCGGAAGAAGTCTTGCAGCTTCTGCGGCAGGCGCTTCTTTTTCACATCTTGCCAGAAGACCTCCCACAAAGGACTTGGCCTTTTGTGCCTTCTCCCCTGATGCAGTCTCAGCCGGCACAAGAATAAATCTGAAGGTTTCATCCTCCTGCCTTAAATACACGTGCTCCGCATCAAGGTCTATGTATCTTTTATCCAAAAATGCGCTGTCTTCAAGTTCTGTCAGAAGCGCCGAAAGATCCCATAATATCCGAAGGGACTCCTTTACACCTATCCTGCTTGAAAGCGATGCCACGGATGACAGCTCTTCTGTCTTGTATACAAGGCGGTCCGAGCCGTTTAAAATAAGCCTTCCCGGAACCACGCAGTTTTTTACAGGCCTTGTCTGCAGGGTCTTAAGTCCAAGATCCGAGAATTTATCTCCCTCTTCAAGGGTGTATGCGATATGTGAGTATAACTGTTCCGTCTTCATGTCTTTTCCTGTTTAGTCCTCAACCCATACATTTGTATAAATATCGATGCCGTTTCTGATCTCTTCTATCTCTGAAATTTTAGTGGCAAGACTTGTCTCTGTGGCCTCAGCCCCCTGATGAAGGGCAAAACCGTCTGCGATCCATTTCTTTCTGTACTCGTCGTATTTATCGGCGTAGTCACCGCTTACAGCGCAGATCACAGTACTCATCTCCACTGTGGGTCTGGAATTTTCTGCCGAAAAATGATACAGAGATATGTCGCCCTGATACTCGTAGAGCTTTGTAAGAAGATCAGAATATCTGTTTCTAAGTGCCACCTTTTCAGGATCTTCCTGTCTCTCCCAATGTCCTTTTCCCGAAGCCATCGTTATCTCACCCTTCTGTTATTCTATCTGTGCCTTTATGACGCAGATGACCTTTTTGTTGCCTTTTTCATCCTTTGTCTCTAAGAACTCGTTGTAAAAAGCCGAGGTTACTCTTTTTCCTTTTTCTTTTGCCTCGTCCATGATCTCGAAATATGCCTTCTGGGCATTTCTGTCATAATCATCTTCCACTACTCTGTAGGTAAGGCCGCCATAGTAATGTCTGTCTTCAAACATGTATCCGTCGTCAACATGACTGACGGGCTGAGCCAGTGGCTGATAGAGGGTTACACGAACCTCTGAATCTCCCTCGTCTTTTTGGTCTATTCCGTCAAGGGTATAAAAGAACATCCCCTTTGCCTTTAGTCCTCTTTTTCTTATGCCGTCACTGAATTCCTGCACTACGGCTTTAAACTGCCTGTATGGAAATGCATAAGATTTATAAAGAACATTTTCGTAGTCTACTGTTTCCAGTTGCTTTTCGTCCATTATCAACGTTTTTACTCTCCAAGGCTCTGAGTAGAAGGCGATACTGCGGTAAATCCGTCCACATTGTCTATCAGAAGCTGGATGTCCTCCTTAAGTTTGTCATAGCAAGCCCTGACTCCGTCTTCATAGGTACTCAGATACTCAGATGCGGTTACAAAATAGTCCTTGTTTATTCCTTGCCATTTATCGGTGGCTATGGTCTGCGCGATCTTGGCTTTGTAATCTCCAAGACTCTCCACATCCACCAAAAATTCATTCATCTGCTTGTAGATCTCAGAAAGATCCTCAATCTTTCCTTCATCTGCTTTTATGTATTCGCTTGATGTTGAACCCTTCATTTTTTAGTCCCCGTTCGGTGTCGTATAGTCTATTACTTCTGCTGCCCTTGTGCCGAGATGATCATCATTGGTAACCATCAGATCTTTTACTCCGCGGACGTAATCCGCAAGCACATCATAGCTGTTCATTATAAGAGTGTACTGACTCCTTAGCATGTCGATACCGGTCTGAACATTGTCATAGGCCTGGCCCGAATACATATTGGCCATGGTCACTCTCAGTGTCTCAAGCTTGTTCTTTGCGCTTTTCGCCTTGGAAGAACAGTTCTTGCAATAACCCTCGAGGGTGTTCATGGTTTCCACATCGATTATCACATCACCCATTCTGACACCTTCCTTCTATGGATTTTACCTGCTGATCCCAAACCTCTCTGATGCGCCAGAGATCTTCGTTGGTAACATTTTTATAATCCGTGTATCCCAAAACCTCTTTGTAAATTTTTGCAAAGACTTTGGTATAGTCATGTCCGTATTTTCTCCTGCAGTCCCCTGCTGTTGTCTGTTTAAGTCTTGCAACAACGCGGTCCTGATCTTCTGTAAGCCAGATGTATCCCCTGGCGGATTCTGTCACTGTCCTGCCGTTTATAAAACACGCCCTCACATGTCCGTAGCCTATGCTGGGCCTTGGATTGTAGCCGTTTAGAGATGCTGTCAGAGCCTTGGGAAAAAGATATCCGCTTATGCAGATCCAGTTTCTGCTCTCCATAACGAGCTTAGTGTGGGCATCTTCCGAATCGTCAATTGGCTCAAATACTTCATCCCGGAGCAGTTCCTTTAACTGGTTTTTGGAAAAGATCCTGTTCCAGTACGGCACGCACTGATATCTCAGGCACCTTGTGAAAAGATAATGAGTCAGTATAACAAGCAGTATCAGGTATATGAAAAATCTTTTCTGATCATCGTCATAGACGGATATCCCGGATACTTTTTTAAGGAGCTTGAAGTACACAGACCCGGATATCACAGTGCCGCACAGGGTAAGAAGCCAGAAGATCACGATCATGGTCTTACGAAATGTCGCGCCGCATTTGCTTTCAAATCTGAGTATATTTTCCATTACGCTGTTGCTCCCCCTGTCATAAAGTCAACGGCGTCATCGGCGAAATCCTTGAGATCGTCGGTAAGTCCTTTTCCGTCGCCGTTTACATCAATATAAGACATGGCAAGGTCTATTCCTGCTCCAACAAGAAAGCCGACTGCAGTTCCCACAGGACCGCCAATAAAGGTTCCGATCACAGCTCCCGTTGCAGCTGCTCCTGCGCCTGTTGTAAGGTCAACCACCGCATCGGTGATACCTCTTTGAACATTAGCCACAGTAACATCGGCATTTCCGTAGTAATCAGTATTATTCTGATGCAGATCAACGCCCACTGTGATAACGTCCATTACGATGCCTGCAGCATCCGCAACTGCCGCCACCTTGTGACCGCTCTGCCATTTAACCTTTGCTTCGCTAACCTGCTTGGGATAGTTGAAGGAGTCTCTGAAGGTAGTGATTCCTGCTCTTCCTGCAGCAGCCATCCTCTCGGCAGTGCCTGACTGTCTGATGGTGATATACTCCCCAAGCTCGGGATAGTTCTTTTGAAGATCAGACAGATCCATTCTGTTTACGGGAACGCCGTCCTGTCTTAAGATCCTTCTTATCTCAAATTCCTGCCAGCCGTTTCCGTCGGCGGTTTTGGCAAGTTTGTCCATAAACTCTTTTGCTGCGTTATTTTTGCCGTCAACTCTGGATAATACATCAACAAGTCTTATCTTATTTCCATCCTTACTGATGGTAAATCTGTATCCGTCAACATAGTAATATTTTGTGGCTGTGCCTATTCCGGTATCTCCGGCGCAGTCCTTCAAATATCCGAGGAACACCTGGGTTCCGTCCTCACCAAGAAGCTCCTGAAGAGCCTGAACCGTCGCCTCATCCATCACCACAGTTTCACAGGTGTCATAGGTTCCGTTCAGGATATTTTTAATATCATCCTCTAAATTGTTTTCACCCTTGGCAAGTCCACGCTCCGCAATGACCAGAATATCTCCGAGAGTTGTGGTCACTGCATCGTTGAAGGGATCATCCACAAGAGAAAGAACTTCACCGTGAATGTTCCTTGTGAAGCTTTCAAGGACATCGCCCTTTTTTTCATAATTGGCAACCATGGTGCCTGAAATGCTCACTTCAAAAGGCGATATGGGAAGGCCGCTGTTTTTAATGGCATCATTGGCACTTCCTGCAGTAAGTACGATAAGTCTGTAGTTTTTTTCAACACCCTTTAGCTCCTGTCCCGAAAAAGCAGAATGATCCGAATCCCATTCACTTTTACCCGAAACAAAAAATTGTGCTTCGTCTGACATATCACGCTCTCCTACAGTTTCTTTTTTTATTTAAACAAAGGCGTCTTTATCTTTCCGATATTGCCTTCACTTACATAGAACATATCTCCCGGCTTAAGCGGCTTGTTGTTTGCCCTCAGCATCTGCACAGGAGGTTCTACCACCTTCTGGACTCTCAGATCCTCGAAGATCATCAGGTTCTTGCTGTTGTATACAGCCTTTACCAGCTCCGGTGACGAGTAGCCCTGAGCAGTTGTAGGCATGTCCGTAAGGATGACTGCTGCCTTTAAAGAGCCTGCTCTGCTGATGATCTGTCTGTAGACATTCAGCATCGGATTTCCGATAGGCATGGACTGGCAATAGTCGTTGGAGTTGATGAGGATCATAAGGAGAGGCTCCTCCTTTATGAACTGCGTATCGCCGGACATCATCTTCTGATATCTCTCCTCCAGAGTCTTTGCTATCTCCTGGACTTTTGCATTTATCTCGTCGTGTATCAGCGTATAGAGCTTTACGCTTTCCAGGTCCTTGTTCTCTTCCAGCAGGTGCTCGAAGGAATCAAGGATATAAATCTCAACAGGCGCCTTGTCCCGGTTATTGTTAAGAGCACTTAGCATATATGTGATGTAATTTCTCTTGCCCTTATGGCGAAGGCCGCTCATGCAGATAAGGTTCTTGCTCTTAAGATCGATGGAAAGAGGCATTGTATTGGAGTAGTTGATACCAAGGAGAACCTCGTACTCGCCGAGAGTAAAGTCGGGATAGTTCTCTTTGATGAACTCATCTGTGTACTCCTTGGGCACTTCGGGAATGAAGCTTCCGCGGAAGTCCTTGTTCTGTGCGTTCTTTTCTTCGATAAAGGCTTTGATCTGCCTTATCCTGTCGATCTCTTTTTCTGCATCGAAGGCCAGGTAGGTCTGGCACTCGTACAGCTCTCTGTCAAGCTCTACTATACACCTTCCGGGGGTATCGTTGGGACGAAGCCTGCATCTTCCAAGTAAAAGTGCATAGTCTGTGTCATCATTGCAGTTAAGAGGCACCTTCTTGGAGAAGGCAGCCATAAGCTTAAGTCCAACTCCTGCTGACTGTGAGGCAGTTGCCACAACAGATATACCCATGGAAAGACCTTCTCTGCACAGGTTCAGGAAATTTCCCTCAAGGCCGGGATAGAGCTCTTTGAATGCGTGGAAATTGTCAAGAAGAACCACGATCTGAGGAAGCTCCTTCTTTCCTGCATCCAGATAGGATGCAAAGGAGGAAAGTCCCATGGAAGAAAGGATCTCTTTTCTCCTGGTGATCTCTTTTTCAAGGATCCTGAAGAGGTTTGTGACCTTCTCTTCGTCAGAGGAGAATACCACGCCTCCCATATGTTTAAGCTCCTTGAAGCTTCCAAGTATCATGGATGCAAAGTCCATGGCGTAAATGGTAACTTCCGAAGGAGTATATCTCTCTGCCAGTCCTCTTATGATGTTCATGAGGATATTGGTCTTGCCGTACTGCGCAGATCCTGCGATAAAGAAATTGTCCTGGGTAAGGTCGAAATCAACAATTCCCTGATACTGATGGGAAGGATCGTCGTAAACACCCATAGGAACAGTGATGTCTGCATTCTTTGGCTTGTAGCCATCCAGTGTGAAGGGAATGACATTTGCAAGAGAAGGAAGACATATGTCGGGAAGCTTTGCAATATGCTGCTCTTTGCAGTACTCGTTTATCCTGTTTACAAGTGCATCCAGCTGAGTGATATTGCCCTCTGCCTTACCCTTTTTCTGCTCATAGATAACAGATCTTCTGCCGTCCAGACCCACCTGGCAAATACGGAATTCTCTTGCCTCGTCTATGCTGCCCACCTGTGCGGGCGCTCCGCTGTAGGCTGACTGGAAGAGTTCGAAGATCTCGTTGTTGCCAACCTGAAGGTAAGCTCTTCCGGGCTCTTTGATCTCTGCAGCAAGAGGTGACTTGAGCACTTCATTACTGTCATTTTTATCCTGCACCTTGAGGCAGAGCTTGAATCTTGAGTTGGACCAGATCTGCTCATTTACAACGCCTGCAGGCTTCTGTGTGGCAAGGATCAGGTGTACACCAAGGCTTCGTCCGATACGGGCTGCACTTATGAGCTCTTTCATGAACTCAGGCTGCTCGCTCTTTAGCTCCGCAAACTCATCCACAATGAGAATGAGGTGAGGAAGCGGGATCGGGGTCACGCCTTCCTTGTACAGTTTAATATATTCATCGATCCTGTTGGTATCATATTTTGCAAAAAGTTCCTGTCTCTTTAGGAGCTCCGCCTTAATTGATTTAAGGGATCTTTCGATCTCTTTTCCGTCGATGTTTGTTATGGCACCGTTCAGATGAGGCAGATCCCTGAACTGGTTTGCCATGCCGCCTCCCTTAAAGTCGATGATGATAAATCCGACTTCGTAAGGATGGAACAGCGATGCCATGGAAAGTACATAGGACTGAACGATCTCTGATTTTCCGGAACCTGTGGTTCCTGCCACAAGGCCGTGAGGGCCGTGTCCTCTTTCATGGATATCAAGGCTTATGACAGAGCCGTCGCTCTTTACGCCAAGAGGCGCTGCCATAGTTTCATAGATCTTTGAAGTTTTCCATCTCTGTCCAAGGTCAAGGTCGTAGGCGTTCATAATGCCCATGAGCTCGTAAAGAGTGATGTTTTTGGTAAGGGTGCTTTCAAGGCTTACTTCATTTACATAAGCGCCGCCCAGCTTAACTGCAGCTCTTTTCACTGCTTCCGCAGGAACATGTTCAAACTTAAAAGGCTGCATTCTGGTTCCGTCTTCGATGTCCTGAATGAAGCCGGTATAATCGCTGTCGCTTAGGAACACGCGCTTCTGGCAGGCTCTGTGAAGAAGCTCTTCTCTTTCCTCAAAGAACAAAAAGGAAAATCCAAGGCTTCTGGCCTTCGAAATATATTCATTGACAGGATGACCGCTTATCTTTTCTGATCTGTATACAAGTACCACATAGTCGGGGCTCATGGATCTGCTTTTTCCTGTGATATCGTTTGCAAGCCCCTCTCTTTGTGAAAGAGTTGAATAGATGAACTCAAGGCCTCTCTTGGTGCTGTCCTCATCGAACATCAAAAAACGCCTTATCATCTGGTCGTCCATGCTGTTTCTGAGCCATCTCACCCAGGAAAAGAGCTCCACATCCTCCTCATCCATGATAAGAATGAGCTTTACATCTTTGTAAAAGTGCTGCCCCGCAAGAGAGATGATGAGGTTTTTCATCATCTGATAGAGCCTGCTCCTGCTGCCCACAAAGCCCACGGCGTCAAGGTCCTTTAAGGCTATATCTATGGGCATATCCTCGATATATCTGTATTTATCATGTATGAGCTCGGGGTAATTCATAAGCTCATCATCGGTTTCAAGGTATTCCTGCTCCCTGAAAGAAATCTGGTTTTCGGACTCTATGGTTCCTGTTCCGATGCTGACAGTAAGGTAGTCCTTGTGAGTCTTTTCTTTTTCAAAGAGTCTTGCATCAAAGCTTTCGATGCTCTTTAATGTCTCGGTGGTGGAGGTGCCCATCTTGCAGGCAACCAGCCTCTCCTCGTTTCGCAGCTTTTCTATCTGTTCTTCTTTCTTTGTCAGATAGTCGTTGTATCTTACGATCCTGTCCGCTTTCTTTTTCTTCAGGTCCTTTTTATCAATAAAGAAATTCATTATTGATACGATGACTCCGGCGCTCATCATGGCTGCAAAGTAAAGAGCATACATTTTGTTGGAGCTCATCATTGACCTTACAAGCAGCATGATAGCCATGGTCATGAGCATAGGCAGAATGGTAAGGATAAGTCCTCTTGCATTTGCTGTAGGCTCTGACTTTGGGGGCAGTATATCTATCTTTTCATCGGGCATTATATACTGTTGCCTTGCGCTTCTGATAAATTCCGGATAGGGCGCCGCCTTGGCCTGCTCATCCTTCCTTTCCATGGGAAGGTTTGTCTGAACTCCTGAAGAGGTGGTGGTTCTTATGACCTCCCCATCCAGGAAAAAGAAAATATTGTAGAATGACAGGAATTTTTTTGAAGGGATATTGATCTGTTTTTTTCTGACAGGAATACCGTTTACGGCAATTCCCTGACCTATCTTTTCAAGACCTATGCAGTAGCCTGACTCGCCGTTGTAGGTAAGGGAAATGTAGTCTCCCTGTCCCATCTTTTCGGCAACATAGATATCCGCGCCGCTTATACCACCGATAACAACTTTTTTCCCCTGAGGGATGGTGATGGCAAGGTCGTAGTTATCCTGAAGGGCTCCAAAATCCATGGAGAAATCCATGTACAGAAAAGGAACGTCAGAAGCAGTGTAGCATACACTGGTAACGTTTTGTGTGGTAAGTTCGTAAAGGTATTGTCCGATGGCTCCGGCCGTATCGCTCTTAAAGCAGATGCTCTCGTCGCAGATGGCAACGAATTTGTCATCGCGCCTTTTTATCTCAATCTTGAAGTCGCTAAGGAAGGCTTCCCTTTTAAGGCTGACCTGACACTCTTTATAGGTACCTATGGTCACGGACTCGAAGCTGTCTTTGATCTTGATCTCTTTGTATATTTTGTTGCCGTACAGAGTCAGTTGATAGTTCATTAAAAGATATCCTGCCTGATCAAATTCTGGAAATTCCGAGTGATGGTTTGACCCACCACCCGAACAATTATCTGTTTGTAACTTCGACCTTGAGCGATCCTGAAAGACCTGTGTCGAGGTTCATGTTGGTGTTGGCTGCAGCCTCAAGTCTGTCAGCAACATCGTTGAGCTTGGGAACATAGGTAAGCATAGCTGCCTTTGCTGTATCCCACTGATTAAAGCAAGCTGCACTTGCATCGCCGTGTACAGCTGTTGTAAGTGTATCGATCGCGTTCTGTGTATCTGAAATCCTGTTTGTAAGATCATTTGCAAATGATCTGAAGCTGTTTGCCTGGCCTCTGAGAAGCTCGGCGTTGACTAATCTATCTGCCATTTTCCTCATCCTCCCTTAAATCATTGACATGCTGTTTGTCTGATGTGCATCCAGCTCTGCGTAGCTGTTAAGTGTCTCCTGTGCCCAATTCTTGAATGCATCGATAGCATCCTCCATTGTGCGCATATCCTGATCGAGACGTGTGTAGTTAGCATCGAACTGTCCTGCTGCATCACCAAGCCACTCAGCAACAACCTGTGACTTAAGAGTCATCATGTCACCAAGCCATGTGTCAAGAGCTGCTTTGTTTCTGTCAAGATCAGATATAGCATCGTAAACGCCCTGTTCCTGAACACCAATTGTTCCATCCATTCCCATTGTTATGTCTCCTTTTTGTGTGATGTTTTATTGAAACATGCAGTAGCATGACCAATACGTATCAGATCCTGTACTGGAATTCCTCATCGCCAAGCTTGATGATGTCCCCGTTATTTAAGGGCTCCGAGCTTCCGTCAGCAAGCTTTCTGTTGTTGATAAAGGTTCCGTTTGTGGAATGACAATCCTGTAAAAAGACCTGATTGTTCACTGTGTTTATCATTGCATGGGTTCTGCTGACTGCAGGATTGTCGGTTATGCAGTAGTCCACATGCAGGCTGTCCTTGCCGATACTAAAGGACTGCTTGTCGATTATGATGTTGTCGGAATTCTTTCTCCTAATAAGAGTTCCGGAAGTAATGAGCGGCTCTCCTGCTGCAGGCGCTGACGCATTCAGCACTGTGGTTGCACCCTGAGCCGCCGGTCCTCCGATAACCCCGGTCTCCATGTTTCCTGCGGGGTTCTTTACCGCCTGTACGGGATGCATCTGAGAAATCTGGCTCCTTGGAGGGATCTTTACATCTTTTTCCTTCTCAGGCTTCTTACCCTTGGCGGGATCTTTTTTGCTCTGCTTTGCCATAACTACGATAAAAAGAACTATAAGTGCCACTACAAGTGCTGCAAGAACTGCAACAACAATAATGAGCCATGCGGGTGTTGTGTGCTTTTCTTCCTTTACGATGACCTGTGTGGGCGCTTCAGGCTTTTTTACTTCCACAGGATCGTTTCTGTGAAGCCATTCCTCATACTCTGATGCGGTGATAGCGTTAAACTCAACACCCAGCCCCGTGAGGATATTGGCTATGTCTGAAGCATCAAGAGAATAGTAGTTATTACTGCTGTCTGCAGAAAGCTCGTTCATTCCTATCACCAGGCCGTTTTCGTTAAGAAGCGGACCGCCGCAGTTGTTGGTGCCGATCTGGGCGTTGTGCTGTATAAGCTTTGCACCTTCAAAGTCGGTTACGTTGGCGATCTTTCCCGAGGACATTGTCACCTGATCGTTGGTATAGCAAACGGGATTTTCATAGCTGACCGCTTCGGGAAATCCAAGTCCGTACACGGCATCCGTTGTGGAATAGGGCTTTTTTGTGGCTCCCTTGTCAGCTACAAGGAGTGTCAGAGGAGTCCTGTTGTAAAGAGGCTGCGAGAGCTTTAATACCACAAAGTCAAGGTTCTCACTTGAATTTACGATGGAAGCATTTGTTGTCACGTCGTTTTCAAGTACCACTTCCACATAGGGTTTTATATCATCCCACTTGCCGTCTTTCTTGGGGATCTTGTAAAACTTGTAAGCAGCTTTTTTTGTGTCGTTATCCGGATCTGCTATATGAATGTTGGTTACAACGTACTCGCTTCCCTCTACAGATCCGATGAGAAATCCTGCGCCTCCGCAGATGATATGCTTGTTTCCGTCATCATCGTCAAAGACCGTATTTACCTGAACAACACCGTTCATTGCCTGATCCACGGATTCAACTGTGGATACAAGTGCTTCTTTTGAGCTTCCGGCAGTAGCGGAGTCCTCCGCAGCCGCTGCGCTTATGGGCGAGAGCATCATGCTCACCGCCACAAGAGATATTACTGATTTTCTTAAAATGTTTCTCATTACGTCGCTTTTCCTTCGCGCTTTACCTGGATGATTTATTTTTGTATAAGATAAGTCCGGCGCCTGCTGCCAAAACCACTACAGCAAGTCCGATGATGATGTAAAGGATCGTGAAGTTACGCTCTCTTACAGCTCCGAGAACTTCGGGCTTTTCTTCAAGTGCCATTGCATCATCATTAGCTATAACAACTTCCTTATCCTTGGTGGAAACAAGAATGTTGTTATAAACTACTGTTTCTTTATTGCCTGCAACATCCTCTGCAACCATTGTGATGGTCTGAGGCTGGTCGGATTCAGAAAGCGTAAAGCTTTCAATTCCGCCGTCTGCTGCAAGGGCAGCTTCATTTACCTCTTTTATCACATCGCCGTCCTTGTAAACGGTAAGTCCCACAACTCCCATGTTGTCTGTGGTATTTACGTTGAAAACATGAGAAGCTTCTTTAAATACCGCACCGTCTTTAAGGTCTGCTGCCACAATGCTGGGAGCAGTTATATCAACCGCAAAGTTTACTTCCGCATCGCGGCTCTTGTTGTCCTGAACATTGGTTGCTCTGTCCTGGGTATAAACGGTTACGGAATAAATTCCGTCCCTGTTAAAATTCTCTTTTCCAAGGGTGTAGGTGTAGGTCTTCCAGGAGGTATCAGATCCTTGCTTTGTAACCCTGTAGTCCTTGCCGCTCTTAAGCTCTGTGATGTTTCCGTCGTGGCTTATGGATACGTCTTTTCTGGTAAGGTCATCCACGTTGATCTCTGTTATGGACACTTCCTTGGGTTCGTTGGTGTAATACTGCTCATTGAGAGCCCTGGCATCAGATCCGAGCACGAATACCGAACCGAATCTGTTTACGGAAAATACCAGCTCTTCCTTTGCTTCGTTTCCTGCAAGGTCATATACACGGGCTTCTAAAGTATAGAGATCGTCCATGCTCTTGTCGTGGGCAAAGTCGCCGTAGGAAACAACAAAGCCGTTCTCTGTAGGAGCTGTCTGGCTGCTTACGGATACTGCTCCGTTGTTGGCGCCAGTCATGGTAACAGAGCTTGCATCAATATCCATATGCTTGTCCACATAGGAAACAACAGGTGCAACCGCTCCGTTATTGGCTGAGAAATTCTCAACTCCTGAGAACTTAACCTCAGGAACAGTCTTGTCTATGATAAAGACATCTGATACGTATTCAGATGAGCTGTTGCCCGCAAGGTCTGTGCACTTAAGTGTGTATCCGTAGTTGCCGTCATCGGCAAAGGTCATGGTGCCTACGTGATCCATTCCGGAACCGGAAAATCCGCTGATGCCGGGAAGTGCTGCTGCCTCTTCGATTGCCTGAGTACCTACTTCAAGCTTGTTCTCATCAAATGAGAGGTCTTTTACTGTAATGGATGCTATTCTTGTATCTTTGTAATAATTTCCGTTTTTGGGAGATACTGCGTTATAGCCAACTGAGAACTCGGGAGCTGTTCTGTCTATGATGAACTCGCCTTCTTTCTCGGTGTTGGATTTGCGCTTTACTTTATCCCTGCAGCTGATCTGAAGGGAATAAATTCCGTCTTCCTTAAAGTCGATGGTTTTCACGTGTACCATGGGTGCGGGATTACTCCAGTCGCTTTCGGAAGGATGTCCGTACTCATGTGAAAGATCCTCATCCACCAGCTTTTCATCAAAGTTAAACTCTGTGATGGTGATGGTTGCCTTTCTGGAAACGTTGTAGTACTTGCCGTTCTGACCATCATAGGTGTCAAATGAGAGCACCACCTCAGGGTTCTTGGTATCTATAAAGAACTTCCTTGATGCGGAAAATGCTGAATGAAGAGCAAGGTCATAAGCCTCAACGGTAACTGTGTACTCACCGTCCGAAAGACCTGAGATCGTTGCCACATGGTCCTCTTCTCCAAGCTCGCCGGACCATTCTTTTGTGCTGAAGCTTACTGCCTCACCAAGGTCTGTTGTACCGGTTACGGATACCGAGCATCTGCTCTTATCGATCCAGAGCTCTTTTACAGTTACAACAACGTCCTGAGCATCAGGTGTATAAACAGGCTCTGCATCTGCATCATCAAGAGCCTCTCCACCGGAAAGAGCTATTCCGATCACGGGATCCTTGGTATCTACTCTCATGACGCGGCTGTCTGCCTGACCTTCATTCCCCGAAGTATCTTTTATCTTTGTATTAAGCTGATATTCGCCGTCTTTCTTTGCTGAAAAATCATAGAATCTTGTATCGAAAATGGCAAAGAGCTTTTCATCTGTCTTGCAATGATCTGCATCAGCCTCAATGCCATCCTCCTCGTGGTGAATGATCTCTTTAAACTCAGGCTTATTCTCGCCGAGGCTGAGGTCTTCGATCTTTACCTGCTCTTCGATAGCTTTGTCGTAGTAAGCCACATTTTCAAACTCGTTTACTCGGTTCTTCTCGGAATAACTGATCCTGGGTGCACCCCAGTCGAGATAGATCTTGTCAAAGTCAGCGATCACTTCAACTTCTGTCTGCTGGTTTCCGGCCATGTCCACAAGGCGGATTCCGTCAAAAGTAACAATCAGCTCCTGGTCTTTTCCAGCCTCAATTCTCTCCGTCCACTCATAGAAACCGTCAGAATTTTTGTTGTTCTTTGCAAATAAGGTTGTAGGCTCCCCTCTGCCTGCTGTTCTGAACTGTACATAGTCAAGGCCGCTGACTTCAAGACCTTCGTTCTCGTCGCAATCGCCTGCGACTTCAATTTTATATCTGACCAGGTTCTTACCTGCAAAGATCCTTGCAAAAGTGGAGACGATGTCGTCCCGAAGAGGTGTGATCTTAACTTCTCCCTTGGGAGCTGTGTTGTCGATCATGGTCGTGACCTCTTTGCTGAACTCTGTATTTTCGTCACCTACAAAATGTCCTTTGATGGTGTAAACAGTCTTTCCCTCTCTGTCTGCGGGAAGCTCAAAGGTCTGTACGTTATAAAAGTTCGATCTTACTCTCTTTATGGCAAGGTCGCTACTTGCGGGAACTGTTTCCTCTTCAGGATCGTAAACCGTTATATCGCTGATCCTTCTGGTGGTAAGTCCGGAAACTGTAAGAACGATCTTTCCGCTTTTATTTTTTGAATACCAGTCTGTATCTGAGATATTAAGAGATGCGTTGATATTTCCAACCTCTTTGGGGTCGAAATAACAAAGAATGAAAGAAGCTTTTCCGAGATCTTCAAAGCTCTTTTCCACCTTATGACCTGCATAGTCCTCGGCAACAAGACCTGTTACCTCGTAGGAGCCGTAGTTTCCCGGCGCAAAAGAATAAACACTGCCCTCCGCGCTCATATCGAAATCTCCAAGAGAAGTCTTAAGAGTAACTTTCTTTACTCCGGACTCTCCATCTCCCTCGTCTGAAACACTTACTGAAATCGCAAGCGATGCACTTGTGCTTGATATATATTCATTTACCCCGTCAAGTTTTACATATGTTGCCGTGGGCAGTGTCACGTCACCAATTTGGGGATCTTTTTCATCTGTGCAGGATACCCTGGCTGTGATAGTGTACTCATTTTCAAGGTATTCCTCGGAAGAAAGCTTAATAGTAGCCGCTCCGTCCTCTGCGGTAAGCTCAGCATCGTCTGAAACCTGCAGTTCAACCTTATATCCTGTGTTGATACCATAGGTGAATGCAGCAGTATATTCATCATCAACTTCAACCTCGCTATAGTCGTCCCCCAACTTATAGCTGTGATTTCCATCGGTGTAATTCATGTAAAATCCGGATTTTCCCTCATCATCTCCGTCCACAACAAGCTGAACAAAAATAAAAGGAGTCTCATCCTGCGCTGCGGCAAGTTCTTCCTCTTCCTGCTCCAATAACTCCTCGTCATCGGAAATGTCAAAAGACGCCTCATCCGAAGACTCTTCTACTGCTTCTGAGCTTTCGTCTGAAGATTCAAGGGATGCCTCATCAGAAGCTTCTGCCGATGTCTCGTCTGTAGCTTCATTAGTCTCTTCAACATCTTCTTCAATTGTCTCTGTCTGTGAAATCTGTTCCTGATCGGGCTGCACATTCTGTTCTGTTGCAGCTCCTTCCCCCTGGGCTGCGGTCTGATCATCCGCAAAAACATTGATAGCAGCAAAATTACTGCCAAGAACCACCGGGACAAGAAGTAGCGGAATAAGCCTCTTAATGATACGAGACTTGGCGTTAACCGGTTTCATAACCAATCCTCCTAAAATGAGTACTTCCTACCAGTCGGAGCCCCTCTTCCCCTGCGTGGTATAGTATTTTATAAAATTTTCATGAACATTATAAATTATAGATTAAATAGTAAGTTTATGCAATAAAATTATTAAGTAAACTTTATTTTGTGAAATAAAGTTTCACTGTTTGTTCACAATTTCCCTTCCTTTTGAACGTTTTTTGGCAACAAAAAAGAACCCCGATCTTTCGATCAGGGTTCTGAATCATCATGCCATATCATCAAAATTTCCGGGAACGTGTGAGAAAACTCCCTGTCCCTGCGCTGCAGGCGCCTGCTCTTGCGAAGGCTCTTCTGAAGGCTTCTCAACACCAGAAGTCTCATTTCCTACTTCACCGGTGCCCTGAGGCTCATCGCCTTTAGGCTCCTCCTTGGGCTCTTCCTTGTCCTTTTTGGACTTGATGGGAACGTTCTCACCAACAAGGGCTGACTCAGCTCTTGTGGCATAGATCCTTCCGTGCTTGGCTGCCTCCTGCTCCTCTTCTGTGGGTTCAGGAAGTCCTTCAACCTCACGGTAGATCTTCATGAACTCTTTTCCTGTAATGGTCTCCTGCTCAATAAGGAACTGAGCGATCTTGTCCATGGCATCAAGGTGCTCGCTGATGATCTTCTTTGCTCTGTCATAGCACTCTGCCAGAAGCTTTTTAACTTCCGCATCCACCTCTGCTGCGGTGTGATCACTGCAGTTAAGGATCCTATTGCCGTCAAGGTATCTGTTCTGTATGGATTCAAGCTGCATAAGCCCGAACTTGTCGCTCATACCAAACATGGTGATCATGCTGCGTGCCATGTTTGTGGCCTTTTCAATATCATTCTCTGCGCCTGTGGTAACGGTATTGAAGATAACTTCCTCTGCCGCACGTCCGCCAAGGGAAACAATGATATCATCAATAAGCTCATCCTTGGTCTGAAGATATTTTTCATCCTCAGGAACCTGCATAACATAGCCAAGAGCTCCCATGGTTCTGGGTACGATGGTGATCTTTTGTACAGGCTCTGTATTCTTTTGAACTGCACTGATAAGCGCGTGTCCCACCTCGTGATAGGAAACGATCTTGCGCTCTTCCTTGCTGAGGATCCTGTCTTTCTTTTCCTTACCTACAAGTACCTGCTCAACGGCTTCCATAAGATCCTGCTGGCATACATACTCTCTGTGGGCCTTAACCGCGTTGATGGCAGCCTCGTTGATCATGTTGGCAAGGTCAGATCCAACGGCTCCGCTGGTTGCAAGAGCAATTCCCTTAAGATCAACGGTCTCATCCATCTTAACGTCCTTGGAATGAACCTTGAGTATCTCTTCTCTACCCTTGAGGTCGGGCTTGTCTACGATGATCCTTCGGTCGAAACGTCCGGGACGAAGAAGCGCTTTATCAAGGATCTCAGGTCTGTTGGTTGCTCCCAGGATAAGTACACCCTTGGAAGAATCAAATCCGTCCATCTCGGAAAGGAGCTGGTTAAGTGTCTGCTCTCTCTCCTCGTTTCCTCCGCCGTATTTGCTGTCACGGCTTCGTCCGATGGCATCTATCTCATCGATGAAGATGATACAGGGTGCGTTTTTGCTGGCTTCGTTAAAGAGGTCTCTGACTCTGCTGGCACCTACACCCACGTATAATTCAATAAAGTCTGAACCTGCAAGTGAATAGAAGGGAACATGTGCTTCACCGGCAACAGCCTTGGCAAGAAGCGTCTTACCTGTTCCGGGAGGTCCCACCAAAAGGGCTCCCTTGGGGAGCTTGGCTCCGATCTTGGCATACTTGGAAGGGTTATGAAGGAAGTCTACAACCTCTACCAGAGACTCTTTTGCCTCGTCCTCACCTGCCACATCCTTGAAGGTAACACCGGTCTCCTTCTGAACGTATACCTTGGCATTGCTCTTTCCAACGCTCAAAGGACCGCCGCCTTTTCCCATTCTCCTGAAAATAAGTGAGAGAAGAAGCCACATAAGAAGAATAGGTGCGATGTAATAAAGGATAAATGAAAGGATCGCGCCTGAGCTGTCAGGCACCTCGCTTGAAACCTCAACGCCTTTTTCAAGCATACGCTGTGTGAGAACGCTGTCCTCTTCAGCTTTTCCTGTGTAATATGTTACTGTTGTGTTTCCTGTCCAGTAATAATAGCCTTTACCAAGCTTGTCTTCGTCCTTGGTCTCCTTGGGGTAGATATCAACTCTGTCACTCTCGATGACAATGCTCTCAACTTCACCCTTGTCCACCATGGACATGAATTCCGAATAAGTGATCTCTCTGTTGGTGTTTTCGGAAAACGCTCTGAGGAAGTAGGTCATGCAGATCATAGTCACCAGAGCCGCCACCAGCAGCAATATTATGTTTTGTTTTCTCGGGGAATTGTTGTTTCCACCCCCTGGATTATTATTTCTTTGATTTTGATTGTTATCCATGCTTTTAACTTTCTGTTCTTTCCTTTATAATAAGAATAATGTTTTGAAACTATCTCCACAAACCACAAAATATATAATATTATATAGAGTGCAATTTTAAGATTCAATGATTTCATCTTTTTTATTCTGAAAC
This sequence comes from Butyrivibrio sp., assembly GCA_024690635.1. The sequence goes on along the minus strand of JAILOW010000133.1, from coordinate 2,448 downwards.
TTTTATAAATTTATTTCTCAGGAGGACTTAAAAACATGGCAGTAAAGTACATCTTTGTCACAGGAGGCGTTGTTTCCGGACTCGGAAAGGGTATCACCGCCGCTTCATTGGGAAGGCTTTTAAAAGCCCGCGGTTACAAGGTGACAATGCAAAAATTTGACCCTTACATCAACATCGATCCCGGAACCATGAATCCGGTTCAGCACGGTGAGGTGTTCGTGACAGAAGACGGTACAGAGACTGACCTTGACCTTGGTCACTATGAGAGATTCATAGATGAGAACCTGGATAAAAACTCCAATGTCACCACCGGTAAGATCTACTGGTCCGTTCTTCAGAAGGAAAGAAGAGGTGACTACGGCGGACGTACCGTTCAGGTTATCCCTCATATCACCAATGAGATAAAGAGCAAATTCTACCGCAACTTTACCGATGATGAGACCAGGATCGCCATCATCGAGGTAGGTGGAACCGTTGGAGATATCGAGAGCCAGCCTTTCCTTGAGGCTATCAGACAGTTCCAGCACGAGGTTGGACATGAGAATGCAATGCTTATCCTTGTTTCTCTTATTCCTTATCTTCGCTGCTCTCAGGAAATAAAGACCAAGCCCACACAGTCAGCAGTTAAGACCATGCAGGGAATGGGACTTCAGCCTGACGTTATCGTCTGCAGAAGTGAGCTTGAGCTTGATCAGGATACAAAAGACAAGATAGCTCTTTTCTGTAACGTTCCCAGCAGCCACGTCCTCAACAACCTGGATCTTGAGTATCTTTATGAAGCTCCTCTTGCCATGGAGAAGGAGCATCTTGCACAGGTTGCCTGCGAATGTCTCGAGCTTGATTGTCCCGAGCCCGATCTTGACGACTGGAAAAAGATGGTGGACACTCTCTATTCATTAAAGCATGATGTGAGAGTTGCTCTGGTAGGTAAGTACACACAGCTCCACGATGCATACATAAGTGTTGTAGAAGCTTTAAAGCACGGCGGTATCTCCAATCAGACCGCAGTAGATATCAAGTGGGTAGATTCCGAAGAAGTTACTGAGGATAATGTGGCAGAGATCCTTTCTGATGTGGACGGACTTATTGTTCCCGGCGGATTTGGCGATCGCGGAATCGAGGGTATGATCACTTCCATCAGATACGCAAGAGAGAACAATCTTCCTTTCCTTGGTCTTTGCCTTGGAATGCAGCTTGCAATTGTTGAGTTTGCAAGGAATGTTGTTGGTTACAAGGATGCGCACTCAATCGAGTTTGATCCCGGAACACAGCATCCTATGATAGCTCTTTTACCTGATCAGGACGGAGTAGAGGACATCGGCGGAACATTAAGGCTTGGTTCTTATCCCTGCGTACTTGATAAAGACTCTCAGGCATACAAGCTCTTTGGTTCAGAGAACATTACAGAGCGTCACCGCCACAGATACGAGGTCAACAACGATTACAGAAATGCTCTTGTTACCAATGGTCTTAAGCTCTGCGGTATATCTCCCGACGGAAGGATCGTTGAGATGATCGAGCTTCCTTCAAACGATTTCCACATGGCTACTCAGGGTCATCCCGAGCTTAAGTCAAGACCTAACAGACCTCATCCTCTTTTCTCAGGTTTCATCAAAGCTTCTCTTGCCCATGAAAAGAAGGGAACAAAAAAGGCACCTGCTAAGACAACAAAGAAGAAGTAATACTGCTTATAGCAAAATAACTGCCATGGTTGCTGTATGATTTAATAACTGATATGACATAATAAAAACGGCGCTGTATCGAATTGATACAGCGCCGTAATTTTATTTATTCATCTGAGTTTTCAGATCAAAGCTTGGGGCCTGCTGCAACAAGTGCCTTACCTGCGTTGTTGCCCTCATACTTCTTGAAGTTCTTTGTGAATCTCTCTGCAAGATCCTTTGCCTTTGTCTCCCACTCGGAAGCATTAGCATATGTATCTCTGGGATCAAGAATTGCAGGATCTACTCCGGGAAGTGATGTAGGAACTTCGAAGTCGAAGATCGGGATCTTCTTGGTCTCAGCCTTAAGTACATCGCCGTTAAGGATTGCGTCGATGATACCACGAGTATCCTTGATGGAGATTCTCTTTCCTGTGCCGTTCCATCCTGTGTTTACAAGATAAGCCTTAGCACCGGACTTCTGCATCTTCTTTACAAGCTCCTCACCGTACTTTGTAGGATGAAGCTCAAGGAATGCCTGTCCGAAGCAAGCTGAGAATGTAGGTGTAGGCTCTGTGATACCTCTCTCAGTTCCAGCAAGCTTAGCTGTGAATCCTGAAAGGAAGTAGTACTGAGTCTGCTCAGGTGTCAGGATTGATACTGGAGGAAGTACTCCGAAAGCATCAGCTGAAAGGAAGATAACATTCTGAGCTGCAGGGCCTGATGATGTAGGATGTACATTAAGAACGATGTTCTTGATGTGGTTGATAGGATATGATACACGAGT
>JAILOW010000131.1 GCA_024690635.1 Butyrivibrio sp. | reverse complement strand
ATCCTATCGTTATGGAGATATTTGTAACAGACAGCGATGATTATATAGGTTATAAGACCATAGTTGAAGCTAATAAAGAAGAAACCATGGGGGAAAAAATGAAAAAAATGAAAAAAGAGCTGAGTAAGTTGATAAGGCATTGAGAAAGAAGCGGAGTGAGGTAACTATGGGACTGAAGAATGTTGCTAGAAATATTGTCAAGTTTTTAAGGACGTCAAAGAAAATCGCGGTTCCCCAAATAACTAGTTTTTCTGAACTGCTTGTAGGAAAGACCGCTATAATTACCGGGGGAAGTAGTGGGATTGGCTTTGCAATAGCTGAAAAGTTTGAAGCGGCAGGAGCTAAAGTAATAATTGTTGGAACTAAAGAAGACAAAATCAAAAAGTGCTGTGAACATTTTGAGTCAGGTAGAGTAAAGGGAATAGTTATTAATCTTAATAACGTATCAGAAATACCTGGAAAACTTGAAGAAGCAATAGGATTATTCCCTGGTTCTTGTATAGATATTCTTGTAAATTGTGCGGGATATCATCCAATGAAATCATTTCTTGCTACAACTGAAGAAGATTTTGATAGGACGATTGACACAAATGTCAAGGGAACCTTTTTTATGAGTCAGGCAGTGGCAAAGCACATGCTTGAGAATAAAATAAAAGGGCACATTTTGAACATTAGTTCCTCATCTGCATTAAGACCGGCATGGAGTCCTTATGAAGTGTCAAAATGGGCAATTAGAGGTTTTACATTAGGCTTGGCAGATATGTTGATTAAGCAGGGCATAGTTGTTAATGCCGTAGCACCAGGACCTACAGCAACACCCATGTTGGGAGTTGATGAAAAAGGCGATTTGGATATGCCCAATAATCCGAGTGGAAGATTCGCTACACCGGCAGAAATTGCAAATTTTGCTTTAATCCTTGCCAGTGATATGGGAAACCTTGTGGTTGGAGATACTGTATATGCTACAGGTGGAAGCGGTGTGGTTTCTCTGCATAGATAGTGTTAGGTTCTATTTGAAATTGTATGAATAATTTGTGCTTGCATAATAAAACTTGCTTAAAGTCCTGAACGCTAAGCTTGCGGTTGACGGTAACCCCGGTCTGGCATATAACTTCGGAAATGATATATTTATCTCTATCTCACATGGTGGATTGCTTAAAATATCAAAGAAATAAACAGGCAGAGTCTGATCGGTTCCGATGACCGGTAATTAGAAGCCATTTGTTTCGGTGTTTCCGATATAAAGGGTCAGTCCATGGACTGACCCTTTTTTATAAGAGAAGGCTTTTGAATGTTATATCGAAGGGGAGAAAACAAAATGAGTACTGAATATGTAGAGGGCATGATTTCAGTCATAATCACGGTCTATAATCGTGAGGCATTTCTGGAGGAGTGCGTCGGAAGTCTGGTGTCGCAGAAGGAGGTTCTCCTTGAGGTCCTGCTGATCGATGACGGAAGCAAGGATGATTCTCTGAAAATTTGTAATTCCCTTGCCAAGCGATATGATTCTGTCAGGGTTTTTCACCAGGAAAATTCCGGAATCTCTAAGGCAAGGAATACCGGACTTGATAATGCGAGGGGAGAGTTTATCTGCTTTCTTGATGATGATGACGTAATGACGCCGGGAAGCTTAAAAGTAATGCTTGATGCGATCAGAACCTATGATACCGATATTGTTGTGGGTAATTTTGAACGTGTCGGCGAAGACGGTCATTTAGTCGCAGAAAGCGCTTTGCCGGATAATGTCAAAAACAGGGTTATAACCGTAGATGAATTCTGGGAAGCATCTTTTGATAAAAAAGGCTACTTTATATTTATAGTTAACTGGGCAAAGCTGTATAAAAGAAAGATATGGGAGAAATTACGTTTCCCGGAAGAATTTAGAAACGCAGAAGATGAATATGTTCTGGCTGACGTTCTTGCACAGTGCAAAAATATCTATGTGACAGACTATATCGTTCATAAGCAGACGGTAGGAAATAAGAGCATAACGCGAAGCGGCTTCAGCATTGTCACACTTAGAGCACCGGAGACCAAGCTGGTAACCGCCGGGAAACTGATCACTCAGGGAAAACTTGCCTTTGCCATCAAAAAATGGGGTATAGCCTGCGGCGAGATCGTTACTTTTACAAAGAGGGCAAATACTCCGGAAATAAAGGCAGAACTCAAACGTTTGTATAAATGGTCCTGCAGCATTGGCAAAGAGCTCTTTAAGGACATGGACATAAAGAAGAAGATCAAGTATTTGGGCTATCGATTTGGATATGGAGTCTATTTTGCCATATATGCGGGAAAAGATGCATAACAGTGAGCTTTAGCCGTGAGGGGGGCTGCGATGGAAAAGGAAAAAAGCATGAAGATCATCGAAAAAAGTATTTTTGTTTTTTGTTTTCTGTACTTGATCCTGCCTGATTTTCTCGGAATAGAGTTTTCTGCGTCTCTTCCGCTTCTGACTTCATCAAGGATACTCATATTGTTGCTCATTGCAGCTGCAGTCTATATTACTGTTAAGCGCGGAAGTATGCGGATCCTGGCGGAGAAAAAAATCTGGCTGGCTGTTGCGGGATTCTTTGTTCTAAGGACTGTTTCGAATATTTATTACCTGACGACGTATTCGGGGGCGATCAATAATATCTTTAAGATGATAATCGAAGAGATAATCCTTCTTCTGATAATCCCCGTATTTCTTGAAACCGAAGAAAAAAGGATGAAGGCCTTGAGGGTGCTGACATATTCATGCGGAGTCATTTCAGCACTGGGTATAACAGAATCGTTGACCGGCTTCAGGCTTGCAGACTATCTGTATACCGTAAAGCGTTTTATGTTCAATGACCACTATATAAGGCTTGGAATACTAAGGGCCACGACTTCTTTCGGTCTTGCGAATTTTTATGCTTTTTACCTTACAGTAATGACGCCTGTTATCTTCTATCTGTGGAGGAAAACAGACGAGAAGCGGTACATGGTGATAGCACTGCTTCATTTCTTTGCGCTGGTCTTTTCGGGATGCCGCGGAAATATCCTAATTTACTTCGTCTTTCTGGCAGGATATCTGTTTATGATCGCTAAAGCGGAGAGAAGCAAGTATCTTATGCGTCTGCTTCAATGTCTGTGTATAGTGATCGCACTGATACTGGTTCAGAGAGCGGTAAGCCCTAAGCTTAAGTATTATTATGACGGAACCGCAAAGTCGCTTTTGAATGTTGTGGGCTTTAAGTTCGATCTGAACAAGGGGGCTCCCGAAGGCGTGAGCGGATACGGACACAACAGCAGGAGCGGTGTTACATCGAGACTTTACCAGTTCTCGGGTATTACTTACGCTATGGGGATCAATCCTCTGTTTGGCCTCGGAGCAGGGGCACAGAACAGAGGCGAGATAATGTATTATGACAGATACGTCTCCCAGTGGAAATACTATTCGACCTATGATGTCGGATATGTTGCGGCCATATGCGATGAAGGGATCATCGGGGCGGCGGGTTATGCGTGTCTTTATGCCGGTATAACATTATTCTTCTTTATAGCCCTTTTAAAAGAAAAGGATGAGAAAAAGAAAGACATTCTGAAGATGTTTTTTATGATCAACGGTCTTTACCTTATATGTCTCTTCCTTGCGATCAACAGATTGTCAATGTACTTCTTCCTTAATGCGATAGGTCTTTCGTTCTGTGCGTCCTTCAGGGATCTGAAACTTCGTAAAGAACTGTCAGACGAAGGCACAGGGAATAAAAAGAAGGTTTGATCTAAAGAATAACAGAATAAAAAAAGCGAGTGCCGTCCTGATCCGGGGCGGCACTCTCGTTCTGATCAATGTGAATATTTTAAGAAACCGAAAGGCTTGACTTTTTCCAACCGTAAGATGATGAAAGTGGCCAAATGACAGCCTATTACTACGATCAAAAACAGTAACCATTCATAATGTTCAGCGATGAAAGAGGTCAGTACAACTCGCGTAGCACCGGTCAGCGAAGCATGCAAAGGATACATGATGATACTGATCGTCCTGAAAGTCTTTGCTTTTTTTAAGTTTATATCCGTATCTTTTATAAGGGTAAAAAGACAAATGGCCAACGGTATCAAAAAGATAAAGCAATCTGCAGAGATGTTTTTGGTAAGGAGATTTGCTTCAAACCACAGGCCGATCGCAGATACCGCGGCGCCGAGCACCGCGAATTTCTTGTTAAATACGGCGTCTTTTCTGTCAGCAAACTGTTTACCTATAAACATCCAGAAGATGGCTGCCGGGAAACTGTTGGCAGGATTGGTAAAGATAAGTTCGTAGTAACTAAAGACAGACGCCGCAGCAGTATCCTTCACGAGAAAATAGTATGATGTTCTCAGGCAGCAGAGCAGATATAAAACGATAACGATGGGGGTCAATATCTTCGGAGATACTTTACGGGTTAAATGTAAAAAGAGTACAGCCCATACGGCTGCAATGATGAACCATGAGGCAGAAAATGTATCGCCGAACAGCAGATGGGTGACTGCCGTTCTGATAAATGAAAGTATTCCGGAATCAAGCCATTCTTTTCGTGCAATAACAGTGTACGGAAGCAGTAAAAGAAACCACAATACGTAATAGCTGATATTTCTCAGGACATATTTTTTGATGTACTCGGGTTCTTTGGACTCGTCATCATTCTTGATCCGGCTGAACAGCAGATATGAAGAAATGATGAAAAACAGGGGTACTGCTATACGAAGCCATGGAAATAAGAATTTTGAAAGAAAACCGGTATGGATGGCTACGACCATCAATGCCAAAACGTATTTAGAAAGATCAAAAATATTGTGTTGTTTCATGTGTCCCCTCTCTTTTAAAACTCAATGCCGCTTCTCGTCATGAAGCAGATCATATCATGTGTTTATGTAAACTACACGACATATTCTATCATACAAGTTTCTTCTTGCAAGCACTTTTTAAAAAGATTTGGATGAAAACTGATTTTAGGGTTTCTGCAGGTCTCGAAAAGTAATCAAAAGACTAACGGTTTTGTTATAAAGTGTTATTTATATAAAAAAAAGTGCTAACATACTCTCTGTAAAAAAAGAAATGAAGAATAGGTTCAGACTGTCTGTTTTTTGAAAATCAGGGTTCGAACAGGAACGGGCAGATCAGTGCAGATTCTTCAAAACTTTAAACAGGGAGGAAAAAATGAAAAAGACTGGATATCAGAAGAGATTAGCAGCAGCTTTTCTTGCATTGATTCTTGTTTTGACGACTGCGCTGGCGCAGCCTATCGATGTATTTGCAGCCAACAAGATCGTTGGTTATGTAGATGCATATGACGGTGATGCAGTTAAAGTCGTAAAGCAGAAAAGTTATACCCTGGTACCCGGTGTTACCGAGACTGATGTTGTATTGAACAATCAGACCGGTAATGCACAGGTTTTGGGTTATTTCACAACGATCGAGCCCGGCGCAGATGTTTCGCTGAAGGCGACATATGCCGGATACTATGATCCTGACAATTATAACAATGAGACTAAGGTAAGCAAGTGGCAGGTTGGAGATTGGGATCTGACCACCACGACCCGTCAGATCGCAGATTACGAGAAATCTACCGGCGAGAGTGTAATCTTCGCTACCAACGGTGATTATTTCAACATGCAGACAGGTCAGCCCAGAGGTTCTCTTTATATCAATGGCAATTGTCTTAACCCTGAGAAGGACAATGATGAGCCTTATTTTGCTGTTCTGAAGGACGGCTCTTATGTAATCAGAGATGCAGGAACCGATAAGTCGGATGTTCTCGAAGCTGTCAGCGGACCTTTCTATCTTGTTAAAGACGGCAGGAACGGTGCTCCCGGTACTTCTTAGCTGTTGCCTGTAAACAGCGTCGGATTCCTTGAGGATGGAACTGTTGTATTCTTCATGGCAGACGGACGTCAGTATCCCAGATCCGTCGGTATGACTATCAATGAGCAGGCTGACTTCCTGGTAGCTCAGGGCGTAAAGACAGCTATCTACCTTGACGGCGGCGGATCGGCTACCGTTGTTTCCAGAAGAGAGGGCGAGAAGACTTATGCTATCAGAAATAACCCTTCTGATGGATCCGAAAGAAATATTTCTTCGGGCTTCCTGCTTGTAGCAAATGCTCTCAGCGACGGTGTGTTTGATCATGCATCTGTTTCACCTAACGGCGATTCCTATACACCCGGTTCACTCGTTGCTTTCTCTGCAAAGGGTGTTGATAAGGGCGGCAGTGCCGCAGAATTACCTGCCAGCGGGTTAAGCTGGGCACTTGCTGAGAATTCTGCCGATAAGGGTACTGTGGATGAAACCAACGGTCTGTTCATCTCCAACGGAACACTTGGAGAAGTAACTGTTGAACTTCTTTATGAAGGCAATAAGGTTGGCGAGTCTACTATCAAGATCGCTGAGCCTGACAGCATTTATTTTTCATCGGCATCAGCATCTCTTGACTTTGGGGAGAGAAGCGCACTCGGACTTGTAGTTCGTTCTGAGAATGCCGATATCTTCTATAAGAATGGAGATTTCAACTGGACTATCGAAGCTCTTAATGCTGAGTCGGCTGGTAAGGATCTCGGACATATGGAAGGCAATACATTTGTGGCAGGCGAATCAGACGGTGCCATGAATGCTCTTGTTACTGTATCTTACACACGTATGGACGGTACGGTTCTTACCGCGAGCATCAAAGTTGAGATCGGTAAGATGCCTGTTGTTATGTTTGATTTCGAACCTACCGAGAATGGTCCCCAGAAGGGTGCTCATTTCCACTGGGGCAAGAGCAATTATGTAGACGCAGGCGTTACGCCCGGTTATTACGGCGATTATCCTGAGCTTACTGTTCCGGTAGCAAATTCCAACAGCATTAATGAAACAGTATATGCAACTCTTACTGCTCCTTTCAGATTCACAGGAAACTATGATACATCCGTTCCTGCAGCTGAAATATTTAAGGCAAACGGCTATTCGTTCTACTTATGGCCCAACAACTCGATCACCTATTTCTGTGCAGGTAATGTAACTACCACATCGGAAGCTAACGGCGGTCAGGTAAGATTTGGCGAATATTCTATGGAGCTTAACTTTGATTATGCTTCATATGACGGTTCATCCAACTCTAACTACTATATCAGAAACTGCGCCGGAACTTATGATGTTGAGGGGCAGCCTACTGAACTGGGTGTATGGGTATATGCAGATGCTGAAACCTATAATCTTGCAGGATATACTTTACATGCAGATGTTGCTGTATTTAACGGCACCGGATATTCGACAAAGAACTTTACACTCGTTCATGATGATGTAGATGCAGAAGGAAATATCTCCACTACTTCGACTATCAACTGGGTAGGCTGGAAGTACTGCTATGTTAATATTGAGAGTATCGCAAGCTACTACAGCCCTGAACATCCCTATAAGATCAGAAACGGTGAAGGCATGATCTGGCTCAGCTATGCACCCGCTTCGGGCGGCGGACGCTACTCCGGAACCTTCTATTTCGATAACTATCGTTTTGTATACGGAACCAACCTTGATGACCTTGATAATCCTTACTTCAAGAGCCTTACCGTAAACGGAAAGTCCATTTTCAATGAGACCGAAGTCGAGGTTGATTCCAGCAATGTAGAGATCACCGCTGCGTTCGCTGATGTAGACGGCAAGAATGCATCCGGTATCGACACCACAAAGACTACATTTGCAATCGACGGTCAGGAGATCGGCTGTGACGGCGACGAGAAGAGCGCTACCACAAGACTTGAGCTTGCA
>JAILOW010000061.1 GCA_024690635.1 Butyrivibrio sp. | reverse complement strand
TACCGGTTCCGATACCGATATGTACGATGCCCTTGTCCTTCATAACTGTCTGAACGTCAGCAAAGTCAAGGTTGATAACTGCAGGAACGTTGATCAGATCGGTAATACCCTGAACTGCCTGCTGAAGAACCTCGTCAGCCTTCTTGAGCGCATCAGGCATTGTGGTGCGTCTGTCAACTATCTGAAGAAGCTTATCATTGGGAATAACGATAAGCGTATCTACATTGGATCTGATATTGGAAATTCCAAGCATAGCGTTCTGCATGCGAACACGAGCCTCAAAGCTGAAAGGCTTGGTTACAACGCCTACTGTAAGAATACCCATCTCTTTTGCAAGCTTAGCCACTACGGGAGCTGCACCTGTACCGGTTCCGCCACCCATACCACAGGTAACAAAAACCATATCTGCACCCTTAAGGGCTGCAGATATCTCTTCGCAACTCTCTTCTGCGGCCTTCTGGCCGATTTCAGGCTTGGCACCTGCGCCAAGACCCTTGGTGAGTTTCTCACCGATCTGCAAAAGCTTGGGCGCTTTACAGAGCTGAAGCGCCTGCTTATCAGTATTTATTCCGATGAATTCTACACCGGTTATATTCTCATCCACCATTCTGTTAACGGCATTATTACCTGCGCCACCGACCCCGACAACGATGATTTTGCACGCAGATTCAGCATCGTTATTCTTTATTTCAAGCAAAACTACTCCTCCTTCACAAACCTCATAGACTCCTAATAGCTATGATATAATTTTTTTGTTCAATTATCAACCTGTTTTTTGCCTTTAAATTTTCATGCGGCGACAAACAATTTACTGATTTTTCTCTTCAAATGTGATGTTTTTTGTGTTGTCGTCATAATCTTTCATCTCCAAAATACCTGTTTTTCCTTCAAGTTCAGGAAGGATATATTGAAGTTGTATAATTTTCTCATCTATGTTGTCTTTTGTCCCAAGACTCACTTCCACATCCCCAAAATACAGATACACGTTAAAGTCGCTGTCAAAGAAGATCCTGTCGGCAGAAAGCCTGTATTTTGTAAGAAGCTGGGTGATATCCAGGATCTCTTCAAAGACCTCTTCGTTTTCGATGGGAAGTCTTTCGTGAATGATGCAGTAGTTAAAATCAAGCCCCATAACCTGGGGAACGTTGTCTGAGGCTTCAAGAGAGCTCTCCACCACTATTCCGTCCCTGTCAAAGTACATGTACCTTCCAAGATAGGCAAAGTACCCTGCAATAGCCTTTTCATAGACATTTATCTTGATGGTGTCGGGAGAAAGAATGTCCACATCCATCTTTTCTATGAAAGGAACGCCTTCAATACTCTTGTCTCTGTACTTGAGTGTAAGATAAAGAGAATTGTGACCGAATCTTCCGTTCATTACCATTTCGATTATCTCATCGTTGGTATAATGGGTGTTTCCCGTAACATAAATGTTGGTAACGGTATAATTGTCAGCCACGTACTTAAGGCCAAGTCCCGCTCCCAGCAAAAGAAACAAAACAATGCCGGCAATGATAAAAAGGCTCTTATAATTTCTGTTGTAATATCTAATGTTTCTTCCGGATCTTCTTGCCATCAGCTTATCTTCCTATGTTTCTGGCCACATTAAGCGCCAGTCCTATTTCTGCAAGCTGTATGATAACAGCAGATCCGCCGTAGCTTATAAAAGGCAGCGTGATTCCCGTATTGGGGATGGTGTTGGTAACAACGGCGATATTAAGTATCACCTGAATGGAGATATGTCCCATAACGCCGATGACCAGAAGCGCTCCGAACATGTCGGGCGCGTTGTTTGCGATGATCATAAGTCTCCAGATCAAAAGAAGGAACATGAGCATAACCGCAATGGCGCCAAAAAGCCCAAGCTCTTCGCATATAATGGAAAAGATCATGTCGTTCTGAGCCTCAGGCACAAAGCCCATCTTCTGCATACTCTCTCCAAGTCCTTTTCCAAAGACTCCGCCGGATCCTATGGCGTAGAGAGCCTGAAGGATCTGGAATCCCTTGCCGCTTGAATAAGCGTTGGGGTCAAGCCATGCAAGGACACGCTCAAATCTGTAGTTCATGCCGCTTGCCTGCTCAGATGTGACTATAACGGCCACAACCAGCGCCACAAGAGCTATAACTCCCACTCCTGCTGCGATATATCTTTTATATCCGGGTGTTGAAATAAAGAGCATTATGATGGTAATGCCCATGATGATAACGGCAGAGCTTAGGTTCTTTGTGATTCCATACACCATTCCCGCAAGAATAAGCGGAAATGCAAGCGCTATGGCAAAGCCCTTTGCCGTAGTAAGATTCTTTTTAAGTTTGATGATCATTGTGGCTGTAAAGATGATGGTTGCCACTTTGGCTATCTCCGCAGGCTGAATTGATATACCAAAGAGCCTGATCCATCTTTTTGCACCGTTGATCTTTATTCCGAAAGGAATGATCATCAGGATAAAGACAGCCGATGCCACATAGATGGGAAACGCAAGCTTCTGCCACAGTCTGTAGGGGATAAAAGACATTATGATCATGGCACCAAGTCCCAGAATGGTGGGGATCAGCTGATGCCTGAAATAATAGGATGAATCTCCGAAATCAAGATTGGCCTCGTAGGAGCTTGTGGAATAAAGCATGATAAGGCCAAAAGCAAGCAAAAACAGTATGATGAAGATCAGACTGTAATCCACATAGGTCTCCTCTATTCTTTTTTTCAGTCCGTCTAATCTTCCCACACTCTTCTCCGCTTCTCATAAGAAATTACTAAATATCAGTTCAGGCGATTAACATATTCCTTGAACTTTTTGCCTCGTGTCTCATAGTTGGGGAACATATCCCAGCTTGCACAGGCAGGTGATAAAAGTACCGCATCACCGGGCTTTGCCTCCTGTGTACAAAAGGCAAGAGCTTCTTCAAAAGTATCCTTGAAAATATAATTATTAAAGCCGTGCTTTTTTGCGCACTCTGCTATCTTTTCCTTTGTCTGTCCGATGAGCACCAAAAGCTTTACGGTATCTCCGAAATTCTCGATCCACTCATCATACTCGCTGCCCTTGTCATAGCCGCCTCCGATAAGGATTGTAGGCTTACTCATGGCCCTGATTCCCTGAATCGCAGCATCGGGATTGGTACCCTTGGAATCGTTGTAGTAGTCAACGCCTCCCTTGGTTGCAACAAATTCTATACGATGCTCAACCGCTTTGAAATCTCTTATAACGCTCAGTATCGTTGAAAGAGGAACGCCCATGGCAAGTGACATGGCAATCGCAGCCATAACATTTTCCACATTACAAAGGCCCACAAGGTTCATATCATGAATATTCATGATGCTCATGGGGTTTCCCGCTGTAGCCATGGTTATTTCGTCGTCTTCAAGGTAAAGACCGTCCATAAGCTTTTCTTTTGTTGAAAAATACACCACTTTCGCGGGGCATCTTTTTCCGAAGTCCCTTGTGTACTCATTGTCGTAATTAAGTACGCAGGTATCCTCTTTGGTCTCGTTATTTGTAATATTCTCTTTCATGGATGCATAGCATTCCATGGTGTGATGCCTGTTGAGATGATCAGGCGTGATATTCAGTATGGCAGATACATTGGCATGGAAGTTGTCCACCGCCTCAAGCTGGAAGGAGCTTATCTCTCCCACTGTAACCGTATCATCCGTCATTTCAAGAGCACTCTCAGCAAAAGAGACTCCGATGTTGCCCACAACATAAACAGAAGAAAAGTGAGCTTTCATGATCTCTCCCACCAATGTTGTTGTGGTGGTCTTGCCGTTGGTTCCAGTTATGGCAACCATTTTGCCTTTTGAGAAATTGTAGGCAAGCTCTATCTCACTCCAAATAGGAATATTCTTATCTTTAATACGCAAAACGGTGGGTGAATCAAGAGGTACCGCAGGACTTGGCACTGTAAGCGCTATTTCATCCAGCACTTCATCCGATATCTGTCCGATTATGATCTGAGTACTGTCTCTGTCTTCCTCGTGAAGCTTTTTCCTTATATCTTCCTCGGAAACCTTGGTATTTTCCTCAAGCATTACAGGGAGTGCCCCAACCTGCCTAAGAAGTCTTACAGATCCGACACCCGAAAGTCCCGTTCCGATAACAAGCACTTTTTTTCCGTTAAGTTCAGCTTTCATGTCATTCATTTCCTTTTTGCGAATACTTTTACTTTATCTGAGTCCTGCGTAAGAAATCAGGGCCAGCAATATTGTAACTGTGGTAAACACATTCACAACCTTGGTCTCCGACCATCCGCCCTTTTCAAAGTGGTGATGAATGGGAGCCATTCTGAATATTCTTTTACCATGTGTTATTTTAAAATACGATACCTGTAAAATAACCGATATTACTTCAAAAGCATAGATAAAGCCCACGATTACGATGAATATGGGCATCTGCATAACATACGCTATTCCGGTAACAAAACCACCGATCGCCAGAGAACCTGTATCTCCCATCATGACTTTGCCGGGATATACGTTGTAAACAAGGTAGCCCAAAAGAGCTCCCACCATGGCAGAAGACATAACCTGCGCTCCGCTTGCGTTATAAACAACACCCGCTACCGCGAAAAATGCAGCAACAACAGCTGTCACTGATGCGCAAAGACCGTCAACTCCGTCGGTAAAGTTGGTACCGTTGGCAGTTCCAAGCGCTATAAAGAAAAGAATGGGAATGTTCCAGATCCCGAAATCAAGCACATATCCTGTAAAAGGAACCTTCATTGCAAGAGAAATGTCTGTAAATGTCTCCACATAAACTGCAAAAAACATGGCAACAACGAACTGTCCGAGTATCTTTTGCCAGGCTCTGAGTCCGAGATTATGCTTTTTTACTACCTTAATGTAGTCATCAAGAAATCCTATGATGCCAAATCCAATGGTAAGGATCAGTACAGGTATAACTTCCTTGTGATCCCTTCCGTAAAAAATACCAATTATAATTACAGGGATAAGAAAGATGATCCCACCCATTGTGGGAGTTCCAGTCTTTTTCTGATGGGACTCAAGTCCCTCTTCTCTTTCGGTCTGTCCCGCCTTCAGCCTTTTGAGCAAAGCTATGACGCGTGGTCCGATAACTACAGCCACTGCAAAAGAAACGAAAACAGGTAATAAAATTCTAAAAATATAATCACTCACCGCCGGACTCCTCATTATTTACCGTATTATTTACATTTCCGGAAAAATCAGGCAGTTCTGCTCCACCGATTTCGTTGCCGTTGGACGGGTCGATCAGATTACCTGTATTCGGGTCAATATAATACCCCGTTGCAGGGTCTACGTCAAATGTCTCCCATATGGATCCGGAAGGCTCTTCTTCCTTTTTAGTGGAAGCTTCTGTGCTTGCAGCCTGCTCTTCTTCTGTCTGCTCGCTCTCCTCTTCATTTTCGGCATCTTCGTCCTCTTCAGACGGTGCCACTGCTGAGGTTATCATTTTTTCTCTAAGCTCTATAAGTTCCATTTCCTCAGAAGATGAAAGCTCTTCTGTCATGGGATAGTTCAAATATGGAAGCGCCTCTGTGAGGATGGCTCTGACGATCCTTGTGGCGTACTTGGCATCGTCCTGCTCTGATACGTTGGGTCTGTCTACAACCACATAGATGGCTATATCAGGGTTGTTTGCAGGAGCATAGCCCATGAATGATACAACGTACTGTCTGTTTCCACGGGGAAGTGTCTGAGCAGTACCTGTCTTGCCGCCTATCATGTAGCCTGCGGGTCTTGCGGTTCTACCTGTACCTTCTTCTCCAGATACAACCTTGTTACAGTACTGGATGATCTTTTCAGAAGTGCTCTGGGATACAGTCTGTCTGAGTACTCTGGGTTCGATGCTCTTGATCGTGGATCCGCTGCTGGATACGATCTTTTTAACAACGTGAGGCTCGTAGTAATAGCCGCCGTTTATAAGTGAACTAAAGCTTGTGATCATCTCAATCATGTCTGCGTTAAAGCCCTGTCCGAAGGAGTTGGTGGCAAGGTCGGTAGGAGTCATGTTGGATGCCGAGTAGGTAAGTCCCTCTGTTCTGGCTTCTCCGGCAAGATCCACATTGGTCTTAAGGCCAAAGCCAAAGTCCTTCTGGAATTTGGTAAAGTTGTTGATACCGATGGCCTGGGCCACATACATCATTGCTACGTTGCAGGATACCTCGATACCTCTTTCCACAGAGATAAGTCCGTGACCGTATCTGTTATGACACTGAATGGGCCATCCGCCTATTTCAAGCTTACCCTGGCAGTCATAGACTTCATCGCCTGTGATGGCACCGCACTCAATTCCTGTCGCAACAGTAAAGGGCTTTGCTACGGAACCGGGCTCGTAGGTATCGGAAATGCAGAAGTTTTTCCAAAGTGCATTGTAATTCTGATAAAGCTGCTCATCCGTAAATTCTTTTATCATATCCTCAGTGATATAAACGCCGGATTCCAGCTGAGATTCGGGCTTAACTTTATTTCCCTTTTCATCAACCGCAGGCATACCGATAAGAACCGAGGTGTCCCTGGGGTTATTAAGATCAAAACCGGGATAGCTGGCCATTGCAAGGATCTCGCCGCTGTGTACATCCATCATGATGCAGCCCACATTGTTGGCACCGTTTCCTTGTCTGGCATTGTCCTTGTAGGTGTCGTTAAACTCCTGAAGGTGCTTTTCCACTATATTCTGAAGGTTACCATCAATGGTGGTAACGATATTATCTCCGTCTGTTGCGGGAATCGTGGTTCTCTCAAGATTGGAATCATCATCAAGATATCCGTACTCTCTTCCCATGGTTCCTGAAAGTGTATTGTTGTAATACTCCTCAAGACCATACATTCCGTTGTTGTCATTGCTGGTAAAGCCGATAACATCGCAGGCAAGAGATCCGTTGGGATACTTGCGGATATAGGAGGGCTCAAACCAGATGCCCTGGATATCGGCATTATAAAGCTCGGTTCCGGGAGTAATCATATCCTGGAAATTGCTGATCTCATCATAAGAGAGCTTTTTTGCCATAGTATAGTACTGTGAAGTGGGATGATCGCTTAAATAATTCCTGATCTCGGAGGTATCAAGCTTAAACTCCTTGGAAAGAGCCGTGAGTGTTGGCTCTAAGAACTTCTCATCTCTTAAAAGAAGCTTCGCATCCAGAATGACGTTGTAAACCTTTTCACTGTAGGCAAGGATCGTTCCGTTGGAATCCAGGATCTCGCCTCTTCTGTAAGGAAGAGTTGTGGAGTCATACTGCTGCTGTGAAAGAACCTGTTTTTCATATTCCTCGCCGTTATTTTTGGTGATAAGGATAAGTCTGATCCCTAACCCAACGAAAGCCAGTAGCACCAGAACAAACAGCACTACCAGCTTTTTCTTCATTCCCATTGTAAATTTCTGTGTTTTTTTGGTATTTCCCTGTCTCATTTACTGCCAATCCTCAAAACGGTGTTTTACTTACTTTTTGCCGGCTTCAGGTATTGGAGCCACCTGTCTTACATAATCGTTGCCGCCACCGTCTGAATAAGTTATTATCTGGCCTTCGGAGGCATAGGTCATGCCGTATTCCTGGATCGCAATCCTCTTTACTTCGTCCAGATCCAAATTGCCATTGGCTCTATTATACGCCTCATCATTGTCCTGCTTCAAATCATTTAATTGACTTTCCAAAACTGCGATACTTTTTACACTGTTTTGTATTTGTGACTGAAGAGAAATGTAGAAAGCAAGGGTACCAACCATGAGCGCCATAGCAAATGAAAGGAAAAGCAGATAGCCAAGACTCATGTGATGTCTTCTTTTATTCTGCCTTGCAGGCTCGTGAAGATGAACCTTGGACGGCTGTCTTTTTCTGACTGTAGTTCCACGTATGTATTCAGTTGCCATGGTCATCCTCCTTTCCTGCTTTTTCTTTTAAAGCAAATGCCCTTTAGGCTTTTTCAAATACTCTCAGCTTTGCACTTTGAGATCTTTTGTTCTCCGCAAGTTCTTCATCACTTGGAAGAATGGGTTTTCTTGTTATGACCTTGCCCTTTG
>JAILOW010000054.1 GCA_024690635.1 Butyrivibrio sp. | reverse complement strand
TGCTGCAGGTGCTTCTGCTGCGGGTGCCTCAGGTGCCTGAACGCCGCAAGCTGTCATTGCAAGAACTGTTGCTGCTGTGAGTAATACTGAAAGTACTCTTTTTTTCATTTGTAAAACCTCCCTTTTCTTTTTAAAAAAAATGACATTGTCTTTTCGACAATGTCATTATAGTTTAGTTTAATTATTCAAAAAATCGGATATATTTAGCATCGACTAGCACATTTTTAACAACGAAATCCGATGCGTTTTTTTCCGAGCATACACACATCCGATATCCGGGAAGATTGAAAAGCCCAAAGGAAAGCCGGTTAAGATCTATTTCTTCGTGCTCTGCACAAAGAGTTTTTTTGGCATTATCACGATAAAATAGTTTTATCTTTGAAGGGTCCATCAAAAGCCCCATACCGGTGTATTTCATGATGCTCTCTTTTACGGTCCAAAGACAGGTGCAGGCTATATCAGTATTTCCATCTTCTATTGTCTTTTCGATTTCATTTAAAAGAAGTCTGTCCTCACTTCCGAAAACTCTTTTCCGTAAAGCCTCATTAAAGCTGCGCTCTTTTTCAATATCAAGTCCCACCTCTTTATCCGAAACAGCAAGTGCTACCATGTTTCCCGAGTGGGAGATATTAAAATAAAAGTCATCCCGTCCCTTCAGATAAGGCTTGTTCCTTTCGCGGTATTCAAACTCCGGATCTTTTATCCCGCATCTTTGCATAACGAAATCAAGCAGCACTCCCGCCCCCAGAAGGAGGCGTTTGTCGCTGCCTGATCTTGTTTTATCTATTCTGTTTTTCCGCTGCTGATCTACTTTTTCATACCATATATCAAACAGTCCCTTATCCGTAAATACATCAGCGCTTATCAGATAAATCAGGTCTTCCATGAGACCCATTATACATCATCAGATGTCTGATGTCTTAATGCCGTCTGTCTTGATGACAAATTTTACGGAAGAATCGATATCATCGCTTGATCCGCCGAAGGTCTTGTAGTTTGTTCCTGCCTTCTGGATAGCCTGAAGTCTGTCTGCGAAATCTGTAAGGTCTCCATCGAATGCATCATAGATCTTCTTGATTCCTTCGTTGTCAAACTTAACCATTCCGTCAAGAAGCTCCTGGACACCATCGTCAAGCTTGATAGCACCGTCGTTAAGTTCCTTTACGCCATCGTTAAGCTCGCCTGCGCCATTATCAAGGTCTTTTGCACCGTCCTTGAGTTCCTGCGCACCGTCGTTGAGCTTGCCGGCGCCTTCATTGAGCTGCTGCGCGCCGTCATTGAGCTTACCGTTGTTATCTGCAAGCTTGCTGGTTCCTGCATAAAGATCCTTTGTACCTTTTTCAAGATCGCCAAGGCCTTTATCAAGTGCTACAGCACCGTCGTATACCTGACCAACGCCGTTTGCAAGAGCTTTGGAACCTGTATCAAGCTGGGCTAATCCGTCATCCAACTGCTTCATCATGGCTGTGATCTGCGCTTCGGAAGGTACCTCACCCATATTGCTCATCATGGCAAGTACTGTTCCCAAAGTCTGAGAAGCTGACTCCATTGCTCCAAGGAGCTTTCCGTAAGCCTGTGCATATCCGGAAAACATCTTGATGTTGCCTGCATCGAACTTTGTTGTATCGGTGGAATCTCCTACAAGAACTTCCTTTCTGGCATTTCCTGTAACGTCTACATCTTCCTCAATGATCTCTTCTTCAGGCTCCTGATCCTCATCAGTTACATCAGGGTTTTCCACATCTTCACCATTTCCGGCTTCTTCTGAGCTGCCACCCTGGTTGTCGTCATTCTCATCGCCTGATCCTGTTTCTGTATCATCTCCTGATCCGGAGTTATCTCCTGATCCTGTCTCTGTGTCATCGCCTGATCCGGAGTTATCTCCTGATTCTGTCTCTGTGTCATCGCCTAACTGCTCATCAATTTCTTCGTGCTCATTTCCGATGTTCTCCTCATCCTCCGCGGATGCATAAAGAACACCCTGCTGCACTTCTGTTACCAGTTCCTCATGATTTTGAATCATGTAAAGGTAAGTTGTTTCATCTCCTGAAAGAGCTGCAATACCTGCTTTCTTTACCTTAAGAGCAGTTGCAGCATCGATTGTATAGTTTGCAGGCTCTTTTCCTGCATTAAGTCCTGCAAGCTCAAGATCGTTGGGAGCTGTAGTCGTATCAGAAGTATTCTGAAGCCATGCAAGAGCTGCATCACAGGCTGCTTTCTGCTGACTGAGCTTATTTGTTGCTGAAGCAAGAGATGAAACTCCGGATGCAAGTTTCTTTATACTTTCCATGCTTCCTTCGAGGGTCTCGATTCCGGATGCAAGGTTGCTTGCTCCCTCAACCATTCCTGCCTTTTTCATGGCACCTGTGAGCTTTGCAGAACCTGCCTTTGCATCTGCAGCGCCTTTTGCAAGCTTAGCTGCGCCGTCATTAACCTTGGCAACACCGTCTGTATAAGTTCCGATACCGTCTTTAAGTGAACCTGTTCCTTCGTAGAGAGACTGGGTTCCGTCCTTTAATGATCCGGTTCCGTCATAGAGCTTGCTTGTTCCGTCTTTAAGCTTGCCTGTTCCGTCGTAGAGCTCTGAAACACCGTCTCTTAATTTTCCTGTTCCGTCCTTAAGCTCCTGGCTTCCGTCTACAAGCTTGTTTGCTCCGTCGTTAAGCTCTTCCATGTCGTCGCGGAGATCTTCGATCTTTTCTGAATCGGAAAGATCTGACATACCAAAGTCTGAAAGAAGATCTGAGCTTGCCATTGTAACAGTCATGCCCATCTCAAAGTCTGAGGTATCTGCTGTGATCTCGAAGGAGTTTGAAAGCTGATCCTTGATCTCATCGGAATCATCAAGCTTGTCCCACTGCTCCTCAGTGATATCAAGACTCTCTTTAAGTCCGGGAACAGCTACACCCATAACGATGTAGTTGCCGCCGTCTGAAATAACCTTACCTCTTGAGATCTCAACGTTTGCGAACTTGTCGGAATCAAGCATCATGCCTGATACCATTGCAAAAGGTGTGTAAACCTCAATGTCCTTGCCCTTTACTTCTACAGTCTGCTTTGCGTTGTTCTCATATTCGAATTTGATGGAAACATGTCCGCTCTTTCCGGCAAGATCCTCGGGAGCGATCTCTTTTCCGTCAAGGGTATATGTGATATTCATGTTAACGGGAAGCTCTTTATCTGTGGTTCCCTGATAGTAGATATCAGCACCTTCCGCATCCCATGTAAGTGTTCCGTCTGCGTTCTCTGTGTATGTCTCAGAACCTTTGACATTTACGATGTTCTTAAGCTCTGTGGTATCGGAGATCTGGGCGGAAGCCTCAGCATTTTTGAGCCACTCACTTACGATAACATCATTTACTGTTCCATTTGCATTGGCTGTTACATAAACCGTCTCAACCTTGCCTGCATCAGACTCTGTTGAAGCAATGGGAAGTGTCTTTACCATGCTGGCCTCAAGCTGCTGCTCCTGAGCTACCTGAAGCGTGTTGTCTGCAACCTCTGTCTGTTTATTTGATCCGCAGGCAACCGTCATAACTGCAAGCATTGTTGCCATGATAACTGATAATGATTTGATAAGTTTCTTTCTGATCATGATTCTTTCATCTCCTCTCAAGCTACTTTATGAAAATGCAGTAATTTGTGTTTGTCCTCATTTGAAACAGTTACATTCTTCATTCCAAGTGTTGTTCTCATGATAAGTCCGTCAAAGATCATGTACATTGCGGGCAGTACCAGAAGAACCGTAAACATACTGATGATGGCGCCCCTTGCCATAAGGTTGCAAAGAGATCCGATCATGTCGATGCTGGAGATAAGTCCTACACCGAAGGTTGCTGCAAAGAAGCTCAGCGCACTTACGATAACCGACTTCATGCTGGTTGAAAGAGCTATGAGTGTTGCCTCTTTCTTGGTATGACCGCCGCTTCGCTCATTCAGATATCTGGTTGTCATAAGGATGGCATAGTCAACCGTGGCGCCCAGCTGGATAGTTCCGATAACCACCGATGAAATGAAAGGAATGGTGGTGTGTGTGTAATAAGGAAGTCCCATATTCACATAGATTGCAAACTCAATGACTGCAACCAGGATGAAAGGTAGTGAAGCCGATTTAAGCACGAAGGCGATGATCAGGAACACAAGGCCTATTGAAACAACATTTACAACCTTGAAGTCATGGTCTGTGATGTTGATCAGATCCTTGGTACAGGGAGCTTCACCAACTACCATAGCCTTGGGATCATAGCTCTTTACGATGCTGTCGACCTGTGCGATCTGGTTATTGATCTCATCCGATGCGATCTTGTAATCCGTTGTCAAAAGAACCATCTTGTACTCATCACTCTCAAGGTCTGAAAGAAGATCCTGAGGAATGAAGTTCCTTGGGAATGCCGGTCCGAATATTGCATCTGTTCCAAGAACCGAAAGGATTCCGTCGGTGTTCTTAAGTTCATGTATCATCTGAGTCATGGATGCTGTATCAAGGTTTTTATCAACCAGTAGCATGTATGCAGAGTTCATATCGAACTTCTCATCCACCTCTTTTGCACCCTGAACACTTTCAAGCTTGTCGGGAAGTGTCTGAGTCAGATCATAGTAAACGGATGTATGGTTGTTTCCGTAAATAGCAGGAGCAAGAAGCAGCATAAATATCAGGAAGAAAGCCAGATAATGCTTTGCTACGAACTTGGGGATCCTGTCAAACTCTCTTAAAAGAGGTTTGTGTTTGGTCTTTTCAATGGCCTTGTCAAAAACAAGGATCATTGCAGGAAGGATGGTTACGCATCCGATAACTCCGAATACGACACCCTTTGCCATTACAACACCAAGGTCAAGACCAAGTGTAAAGCTCATAAAGCAAAGAGCTACAAATCCTGCAACGGTGGTTATTGAGCTTCCGATAACAGACTGGAATGTGGCTGTTATTGCATTTGCCATAGCATTCTTTTTGTCATCGTCTTTTTCAAGCTCTTCCTGATAGCTATGCCACAGGAATATTGAGTAATCCAGGGTAACGCCCAGCTGCAGTACAGCGCTGAGTGATTGGGTTATAAAAGAAATCTCTCCCTTAAAGACGTTGGTACCCATGTTGTAAACGATTGCCATTCCTATACTGAGAAGAAAGAACAATGGTATAAGGTATGAATCCATGGTGAGTGATAAAACGATCACTGCCAGGAGCACGGCGATTCCTACATATATAGGAGTCTCTGCCATTGCCATGTTCTTGGTATCCGTAACGATGGCGCTCATGCCGCTCATGAAGCACTGCTTGTTGGATATCTTTCTGATATCTTCAATAGCATCCATGGTGGCGTCCGCTGAGGTTCCCTCATCAAAGATTACGAACATCATGGTCGCATCTCCGCTGTTAAAGGCCTCATAGACATCGTCCGGCATCATCTCCATGGGAATACTAAGATCCATGATGGAGTCATACCAGAGCACGTTTGCAACGTGGTCCACATTTTCGATATTTGCCTTAAGATTGGCAACATCTTTTTCCTCCATGCCCTCAGCTACGTACAAGACAAATGCGCCTGTACCGAACTGATCCAAAAGGATGTCCTGACCCTGCATGGTCTCTATATCCTTGGGCAGATATGTAAGGATATCGTAATTAACTCTCGTATTAAAATATCCTATTGCGGAGGGAACAAGAAGTGCCACTGCCGCTATCAGTATAACGTATCTTAGCTTTACAATCAATTGCGAAAGCTTATTCATAACGCGCCTCCTCAAAAAACATTTGACCGGTCAAAAAAGTTTTTATTGACCATTGGTCACTTTCTATAGTAAGGTATAACATATAAATGACCGGTAGTCAATATTTTTTGACCAATAGTCATAAATTTTTTCTTTATGTACTATAAAGTTCTTATAAAGCATATAATAGGAAACTGATTGTTGCGATGTGCTATAATGGTGCTTGGTAGGAGTGTTAAGTATGGGCAAAGCAGACATTAATAAGAAACTGAAGATGGAAAATCTGTTGAATACCTCTTTTGAGCTGTTTACTTCGAAGGGTATCAACAAAACCTCTATTTCGGATATCGTTGAAAAAGCCGGAGTTGCGAAGGGAACTTTCTATCTTTACTTTAAGGATAAATATGATATAAGGAACAGACTCATCGCGCACAAATCCAGTCAGCTTTTCATGCAGGCGTACAGTGCTCTTTTAAAGGCTGACATTCCGGACTTCAGCGACAGGATCATTTTCATCATGGATTATGTGCTGGATGAGCTTGCTGCCAACAAGGGACTTTTGGCCTTCATATATAAAGACCTGTCCTGGGCAGTGTTCAAAAGAGCCCTGACAACTCCTATGAGTGAAAATGACATAGATTTTAATGAAGTATATCAGAAGATGCTTGAAGAGTCGGATGTAGAGTTCACTGATCCCGAGGTAATGCTCTTTATGATAATAGAGCTTGTAGGCTCCGCAGGCTACAGCTCCATCATGTACAACGACCCTGTATCATTGGAGGAATTAAAGCCTCACCTGGCAAGGGCCGTTAGGAGCATCATCGAACAGCATACGAACTAAGTTCTTCAATTATTTATATGGCAGAAAAAGTAAAAGCCCCCAGTCCGCGGATTGTAAAAACAATCTCAGCACTGAGGGCTTATTTCGTACATTTTTATTACTGGAGAACAAATCCTCCGTTAGGTGAGATAACCTGACCTGTTACATAAGGAGCTGTAAGAATATATCCGAGAGCTCCTGCAATATCGGATACGTCTCCGATGAATCCTTCAGGAATAGTTGCTGCCAGAGCATTGAGCTCGTCCTGATTAACTCCGCGGAGCATATCAGTCATGATCATGCCGGGCGCGATTGCGTTGGCACGGATTCCTCTTGATGCAAACTCAAGAGCGATGGCTCTTGTAAAGCCGATGATACCTGACTTTGATGCGCAGTAATCTGCCTGATTGATAACACCCGTAAGTCCTCCTACGGAAGATGTGTTAACGATACAGCACTGATTATCTTTGCCGGAATGATTTACCATATGAGGGAGTACAAGGTGCGTCATATGAAGGAAGCTGAGAAGGTTGGTATTTATAACGTTCTCATACTGCTCTTTTGTGATATCGATGAAGTTACAGTTATTGGTGATACCTGCATTGTTTACAAGAACATCGATATTCTCGCCAAACTTTGCAACAGTCTCTTTTACAAGATTCTCGCAATCTTCATACTTGCTGACATCTGCTCTTACGACAAGAGCCTCTACCCCGTACTGCTCTTTGATCTTGGCTGCCAGATTGTCAGAAAGTGACTTGGAAGACTCACTTCTGTAGTTGATAACTACGTTGTAGCCAAGCTCTCCGAGCTTGAGTGCCATAGCCTCGCCGATTCCGCGGGATCCCCCGGTGATAATAGCTGTTTTTGCCATATTTTGCATACCCTCCTTTTGTGTTTGTTGTAAAAAAATTACCAGTGTTCCCTATCGGAACACTGATAATATTTTAACACAAATTAGAGAATATTTAAAGCTCAATTTAGCTTCCAGATATCTCTGTTGTATTCGTTGATAGTTCTGTCTGATGAGAAATATCCTGCCTTTGCAATGTTGGTAAGCATCATCTTCTTCCACTTATCACGTTTCTCATAATCTGCAAAGATCTGATCCTTCTTGGCAATGTATGCTTCAAGATCGATGAGAGTCATGAACCAGTCCTTATTAAGAAGCTCTTTGTGAAGTCTTTCAAGGTTCTCCTTGTGTCCGATCTTCATACACTGCTTGCCGACGATAAAGTCAACAGCCTCTTTGATGACAGGGCTCTTTTTATAGTAGTCTTTTGAAACGTAATCAGCCTTCTTGTAGTGCTCGATAACCTCATCTGCGCTGACACCGAAGATGTAGATGTTGTCGTCGCCCACAAGCTCGTGGATCTCAACGTTGGCACCGTCGTCTGTTCCGAGGGTAACCGCACCGTTTAACATAAACTTCATGTTGCTGGTTCCGGAAGCCTCCTTGGATGCAAGAGAGATCTGCTCTGAAACATCACATGCAGGGATAAGCTTTTCAGCATAGCTTACGTTGTAGTTTTCTACCATTACAACCTTCATGTACTTGTTTACATCCGGGTCATTGTTAACGATGTCGGAAAGAACAAGAAGAAGGTGAATAATG
>JAILOW010000030.1 GCA_024690635.1 Butyrivibrio sp. | reverse complement strand
ACTGTAATAAAACAGTTTCTGAGGTTCTCTGTTTCTCAAAAGTTCCAGCTTAAGAAGATTTCTTCTCTTTTCCTTGTCAGAAATGATCTCGTCCCCGCGATTGTTAACAACCTTCAGAAGCTTTTCCTTTTTTTCGCTGTCCCCCTCGATCTGACTTCCCTCGCCTTTTTTTCTGACGAGGGTCAGATCGAACTCTTTAAGGATGACAGATATGTAATCCGCCTCCCTTAAGATCGTACGCTTACTCACACCCAGAGCATCGGCCACTTCCTGATCGGTAGCCGGCTGCTCTGCGCACAACAAATACTTCAATATTTGTCTTATGCGTGGCGTAAGTTCCATACGATCTCCTTACATTAAACTCTTAGTTCATTGGCAAGCTTGTCATACTCGGGAGCTGACATAAAGTTGTTGATGGTGATGATCCTTGCATTGGGAGCGCTCTTTTTTGCTCTCTCAACGAGGTCCTGATGGCACACAACGATCTGCGCCTCGGAAGGTATCTCGGAAACAGAAGCATGCTTAACATCAATGTCGCTTCGTCCTGCTTCATGAAGCTTCTTTCTAAGTACTGTGGCACCCATTGCTGATGAGCCCATTCCTGCATCGCAGGCAAATACGATATGTCTGATATCAGTAACAGCTGAGTTTACAAGGCTGTCTGCAACTGTCTTAACCTGATCTGCGGATACGCCCTTGGCCTCAGCCTTCATCTCTTTCATCTGCTGAGCGGAGTCCTCAAGAGACTGCTTGCTGTTTGAAAGCTTTACGATGGGAGCTGCGATCACAAATGAAACTGCTGCTGCAACTACTGCAGAGAGAAGTACCATAAATGTTGATCCCTTGGGAGCCATTCCAACGTATGCGATGATGGATCCGGGTGAAGGAGGACCTGCAAGACCCAGCTTAAAGAGGGTGTTGAAGATCATTGCTGCAACGGAACCACCGATAGTTGCAAGGAGAAGAAGAGGATTCATGAGAACATAAGGGAAATAGATCTCATGGATACCGCCCAGGAGGTGAACGATAAGTGCTCCGGGAGCGGAATCTCTGGTGGTCTTATCCTTGGCAAAGAGCCAGTAAGCAAGAAGTACACCGGTACCTGCGCCGGGATTTGTCTCGATCATGTAGAATACTGACTTGCCGGCAGAAGCAACCTGCTCTGCTCCGAGAGGAGTGAAGATACCGTGATTGATAGCATTGTTAAGGAAAAGAACTTTCGCAGGCTCAACGAAGATAGATACAAGAGGAAGAATGTTGTTGCTGACAAGTGCATCTACACCTGCGTTAAGAACTGCAAGTACGCCGCCCATGAAGGGTCCGATCACATAGTAACCGATGATGGCGAGTATAAGACCGAAGATACCAACTGAGAAGTTATTTACAAGCATCTCAAAGCCTGAAGGGATCTTTCCTTCTACGGCCTTGTCGAATTTCTTGATAACCCATCCTGCAAGAGGTCCGGCTATCATTGCGCCCATGAACATTGTGTATTCTGTTCCGCAGATAACACCGATGGTCATGATGGCACCCATAACTGCTCCCCTGGGTCCGCCTACCATCTTACCGCCCTGATAAGCTATAAGAATAGGAAGTACGTATGTGAGCATGGGGCTTACTATTGAACTGAGTTGTGCATTAGGGAGCCAGCCGGTGTCGATAAAGAGTGCTGTCAAAAGACCCCAGGCAATAAATGCTCCGATGTTTGGCATGACCATTCCGCTAAGGAATCGGCCAAAGCTTTGAATCTTTTCTTTCATAAGGATTCCCCTTCCAACCATTATTGTTGTTTTTGCCCCTACACGTCTGCAGGAACCATCTGTTTATAGGAATGCATTCATAGATTTGAATTAATTGTATTTGTTCCATTTCTATTAATCAATTGATACATATTTAGGTTTGTCATCATGAGAAAGTGACAAGTTCTTAAGAAGCACAGAAGGCGTGGCACTTTCAGTGCCACGCCTTCAGATCCGTTTCCTTATTTACTATCTCTTTTTCAAGTATGAAGCTGCCGTCTGC
Source organism: Butyrivibrio sp. (assembly GCA_024690635.1). The sequence continues at coordinate 3,986 of JAILOW010000030.1, read as the reverse complement.
GGAAGCTTCAGAAGTCTTTTCATTTATCTGTCCAAGTACCACGGTTGCATAGTCCGTCGCACTTCCTGCCGTACCAAGGACCACCGTTGCATTAGCATCCCCGCGCTTTTCCATAAGCCCTTCCGAGGTGTTCCAAGAGATCACCGCCTTGTTTCTGCGTCTTGACCTGTCTGCCTGAACGGCTCCCGATTCCGCATCCTTCTTTATCTTGTCTATACTCCGTTTTGCTTCGGAGCCTGTGAGCACCGCCAGATAATGCCTGATATCCAGCTTGAACCACATGACCACGGCCATTGTCAAAAGAAGGAGACTTATGACAAGTGACACCAGGGCCAGAATATTATAATTTCCGATACTGTCCATTTTGTCAGCCTCCTGCTCCCACTGCCGTATCCAGAGCTGCCTTTGCCATCTCAAAGGACTTTACAGCGTCTGCTGCCAGTGTCTTGGTGTTTTCCGTGATATCGGGGTCCTGCATGATATCACTGTCTATGTGTCCAAGGATCGCTTTCATCTCCTTGTCCATCTCATCAGAGGTTACCCCCGCCTTCAGGAGTTTTCCCGAATTGGAATACACCTGATTGGCGATCTCTTTGTAGATCACAAGTGCTGTGACCGCGTTGTCTGCCTCTGCTATATTGCCTTCCGCAGTGGCAACAAGATCGTCCCAAAACTGCCTGTAGGTAATGATCTTGTCTCCGCTCTTTGACTCTGTTCCTATTGCGCTGTAATACTGGGCAATCTTTCCAAGCTTTTCCGCACGAAGCTGCTGCCCCTCAGCCAAAGTTCCCGCATCGGCGGCTATCTGAAACCACTTGGAGGACATCTGCTTGTTTCCCTCTCCGTCGTAGCAGTAAAAATACGCTATCCCAAGTCTGTATGCCACCATGGCATAGCCCGCCTTGTTGGAGGAGAGCCTTTTTTCAACGGTGGAAGTACCCACGGAAGATATGAGGATCTGCCGAACCAGCTGATCCTCCTCCGGAGAATAGTTGTCATCTACCAAAAGAAGATTGTCCAAAAGCTCAAGATAAGCCTCCGGATTTTCAGGCTCCATCTCAATTGCCCCGGCATACATCTCTGCAGCCGTAAGCTGATCTGTCGTGCCCTTGGCTTCTATCATGTAGCGCTCGTAGTTTTCCCTTTCAAGAGCAACCGCTTTTGTCCTAAAGCCTGCTGCCAGAAGGGCAAATACAAGAGCTGCCGCAGCCACAAGAAAGAATACCGTAACTCCCGCTTTGGCTTCTTTTTTATAGCCCTTGTCCAGTTCCTTGTAATTTTGCAGGTCATACATCACCTCGGCGCAGGAAGAATACCTGTCCTCAGGGTTATTCTGAACGCATTTGTTTATTATGTACTCAAGTCCCGGCGAAAGCTGCTGATTCCAGTACCTGATGGGATAGAACTCATAGGGAGGTTCACTGGGGTTGTGACCTGTGACCAGATGATAAAGAGTCGCTCCAAGGCAGTAAATATCCGTCCTTGCGTCAGTCTGCCCCATTCCGCCGAACTGCTCGGGAGCAGCGTAGCCCCTTGTTCCAAGATAGGACGTGTCCGAGGAATTGCTTTCCTTGTATTCCCTGGCGGTACCAAAATCAATAAGTGTAATGGTTCCGTCCGGACGGAGCATGATATTTCCGGGCTTAAGATCCCTGTAGATGATTGAAGGCTTTCTGGTGTGCAGATATTCAAGCACATCACAAAGCTGTATGCCCCACTCGATAACGTACTCCTGAGGCTGAGGCCCAATGAGGTTAAGAGCCTTTTCAAGAGTGTTACCTTCTATGTAATCCATAACGATGAGAAATCTTCCTTCCTCATCTATAACGTCCACTATGCTGGGAAGATAGGGATGGGACAGTTCTTTTAAAAGATCCGTCTCCGTGAGAAGGCTCTGCCTCACAACCCGAAAGTCAGCAACCGCATCCTTTCTGACCTCTTTAATGGCCCACTGCTTGTTGGCACGCTCATTCATCGCAAGATAGACAGTGCTCATTCCGCCCTGTCCGATCATATTAAGAACTTTATATTTTCCGCCTACTATACTGCCGATCTCTAACATATAAAAACCTTACCGAAATATATGATAATGCTCAAAGCATGCACTTTATCAAAACCGCCGAGATATTGTCGGTCTCTTCGCGCTCTTTGACCATTCCCACAAGTCTTCCAAGCTCCCTCTTCATGTCCTCTTCATCAGGGCACCTTGAAGGAGATAAAAATGCCTCCAGCTCCCTGCTTTCCAGCTTTCGCCAGAAGCCGTCGGAGCAAAGAAGTATCGATGTGTTCTCCGCAATATATCCTCTTACAAACTGAGGAACCACCGAACCTGAGGCTCCGATGCACTGCAAAAGAACGCTCCTTTGTGGGCTAATTTCAGCCTCTTCCCTGGTCATAAGTCCTCTGTCCATCATGTCCTGAACAACGCTCTGGTCATGGGTCAGAAGCTGCACCGCATCATCTGTTATCATGTAGGCCCTGGAATCACCGATGTTCATTACGATGAATTCCTGCCCGATCATGAGAAAACAAACTGCAGTAGTTCCAAGAGGCGCTCCGCTTCTGTATCCGTACTGCAGTATCTCGTTGTTCATCCTGGCGGCAATAGCCATCCATTCACGCCTGATGTCTGCAATGAGGTCTGTTTTCTGATCTGTCTCATCAAGCCTTTCCGTGACATTGATCCTTCCAAGAACAGAAGGCAGCTCGTCCGAAAACCATGTCTCCAGCCTCTCCACCATCATGGCACTGGCCACTTCGCCGTGGGAAAGACCACCCATGCCGTCGCAAAGAACGCCCATGACTATCCTGCCGATCTTGTCCGAGCTTGCCACCTTGACCATGGTGGAATCCTGATTCACTTCTTTTACCGTTCCTTTATCGGTGGCGATACTAACCTTGTATTCCATGAAAAAAAATTACTCCAGATAAATGGTGGATCCGTTGCGGATCCCGAATTCTTCCAGGGTGGTATCCCCTCTTAAAAATGCCACGGGGTTTTCCATCCTGATACAACAATCGTCGGGATTGTTCATATTAAGCCCAAGGGAAAGTCCCTGATTGAGACCGTAGATCAGCTCACCCGCTGTGATGTTTGTGGGCAGCTCCACATCTATCCCCTTGTCATTTTCATTTCTCTTAAGCATTACGATCACTTTATCATCCATCGCCTTAAGCTCCGCTTGCCGTTAACTTCTCACATGATTGCTTCCGCAATTTTCCTGTAACTGCCGCCGGGTATCACCGGAATCCCAAGTACCACGGCATCCTCCGGCTCTTCTGCAGCCTCTGCAATAACCATCTGGCCTTCAAACTGTCTTATATCAGATAAAAAGTTCTCGCACCTTGCCGTAAAGCCGGATCCCGCGCTTTTGCAAAGAACGATTTTTTCCGCCCTGTTAAGCCTCTCAAGAAACCTTGCATCGTAGCCCGTTCCGTGTTCAAGAACGATGTAGTCGTAAACATTTTCAGCCGCCGCCGTCTCTGCCAGTGTGACCAGCATATCTGCGCAAAGCTGATATCTCATAAGGCTTCCCTTTAAGGGCGCAAGATAATCAAACTTATCTTTTACTATTTTTTCATCTATATCCGAAAGCCTGCAGCTATCCGGTGTCAGAAGCTCATTTGCCTGAGCTCCCTCAATATACTTTCTGCCTTCTGCATTATCAGGCTCCAGGATCTCATAGAAATTCTGGATATTTTCCGCATCTATATAAAGAACTTTTTTCCTCATGTCACAGAGAGCTTTTGCAATCCCGATCGCTACCCTGGTCTTGCCGCAGCCACCGCATATGCTTGCAACGTCTATAACAGAGGTTTTGATGTTTCCTGCCTGGCTTGAAGCCTTAAGATATCCGCTTCCAAGCTTTTTGAGTATTCCGTCCGCTCCGTCCAGCTTGTTTACAGACCGCTCTTCCGGCTCCTTGTCCGAAATGACAAAGATCTTTCCGACGATCTGAGCTTCGCTGAAAGAAGCCAGCATGTTG
>JAILOW010000198.1 GCA_024690635.1 Butyrivibrio sp. | reverse complement strand
TAATCAACTTCGAAGCTTTGACTCATGCTTTATTCTTCAACCTCCTTTCCCCGCAGAAATGATACCGCGTAGTTTGATGAATAAACTGGGAATAAAAAGCGGAACAATGCCCGCCACCAGGTTGAACACCGGCACAACTATCGCCAGTACCACCCACAGAAGCTGAAGAAGAGTCCTGTACCTGTAGCTTACGCCCATGGTCTGACGAGCCTTACTCTCATCCTCTGTAGATGCAACCTTTTGCACAGTCATGGCCATCCAGAAGAAATTCCCAACAGCTACCAAAAAGCCGCCGATACCTCCCAGGATGACTCTATGATCAAATGGCACCGCAAGACTAAATGGCGCGTCCTGCGGAATTACCATGTGCAATACAAAAAATACCGCAAACATAATCAGAACACCTACGCCGGTTCCGATAGCAATTTTCCCCGTTTCCGTCTTAACAGCCGGCTGAATTTTCATACACTTTAAATCTCCCCAATAAAATATTTAAAGATGTTTACTGAAGTAAACCTCGTCCGGATTCCTCTTTAATTTCTTTTTCTCCTCTTTGTGGACTACTGACAGATACACCTTGTAGGCAGTTGTCATAGATGCTCCAAGTCCCAGAATGAAACCCGGTATGTAAACCCAGACCCCGACGCCGAGGCGGGTATTAAGCAGATAACATGCGACGATGCACATAAGAAGCGGCATAAGAAGCGATAAGCCCAGCTGACCTACCATCGCGAACTGACCAATTAATTTGGATACGCTTCTGACTTCCATGTTTTCGCAGGCTGCTCCTTTCATAAGGCTTTCTGCGGTCCTGCTGCCCCGGGCAGCGCCGCAAGCCCATATTTGTGCATACTAAACAAGTATAACACTATAATAATACACTTTTTAGGTGCTTTTCTCAACTAAAGTTAGACAATTCTCTTCTTTTGCATATTTTGTCAAAAAAAGCCACAAACCGCTCCCCATGTGGGGTTTGCGGCCTGTGGCCTTTTCTTTATAAAGAATTTATCATTTATTTAATCGATTTTGCAACTATCTTAAATGTAACTGTCTTGCTTCCTCCATAATACTTCCCACCATACAATCCGGCTCCTGCGATAGTCACTTTTGCTGTTCCTTTGTTAACGTTGGCATCAAAACCGGTTATTCTGTAGGAACCAAGAGGAAGTACGCTCTTGCCGATTTTGACTGAAAGGTCTTTCTCAGATATCTCGATTCCTCCGCCGGTGTATGTAAAGGTTCCTGTCAGAGGTTTGATCGTTGCCTTGCTTATGAGTTCATCTACATACGTGAACACCGCTGTCTGGGATGAATCCTTGTCATAGTTGCCTTTTCCATGAATTACGACCATGATCTCTGTCCCCACAGGAATTATGTCTTTCTTAAGATCAACTGCATCAACACCTCCTGTTACAGGCACTTCGGCTTTGCCACGAGTAATTGTTGCGTTAGACGCATAGATGTATTCTATATGCTTGCTGTCATAGTCTTTACCCGCTGCCAGTTTAGTTCCGTTGGAATCAACCACTGTGATTGTCGGCTTGCAGATACCTGCTTTATTGGCCCACTTGATATCAGATGCAGTTACTTCTACTTCATCAAGGCTTGATTCTTCAATATCAAATGTCCTTGTGAACTTGCCCTTGTAATTGCCCTTTCCGGTCACCGTGAAGTATGGTGAGTTTTTCCCTGTGCCACCGACGGTGTTATTCTTTGAAAACTTGACTGTGAAGTCCTTACCAAGTTCAAGTACCTGATCATTGTAGGTTATTGTAAACTCAGGTTTTACTCCGCCCTTGGTATAAGTGTAAACGCCAAAGTCATATGAAGCATTGTTGGATGTGTATGCAGGATACTCAACAGAATTCACATATACATCACCGTCAGCGAAATTGCACTGCTCAATGGTAAACGTCCTGGTAACAGTTCCTGTGAATCTTCCGTGTCCCTTCAGTACAATCCTGCCTTTTCCTTTGTTTATGTTATTGCTGTAGGAAACCTCGAAGTCATCAGGTGCATTGAGTTCCTCAACCGGTGCATTTTTACCTGCCTGATATGTCACAGTAAATTCAGGGATTATCTCACTTCCGGTGAACACATATTTTTCTGCTTCAAGCTTAGCTTTTGAAATCGCAATTCCTTTTATCTTAAAAGTAAGAGTTTTGGTTCCGGTATAGCTATCACCGGTTCCGGTGATCACAACTGTTGCAGTTCCGGCAGCTACGTTGTTGAAGTACTCAGCCTCGTAATCCTCGTGGTTGACCAGTATGTAGCCTTTTGCAGAATCAGTGATCTCAAGTTCGGGCTCGATTTCTTCACCGGTTGCATTCTGAGCTTTAATGCTCTTTACCTTAAGCTTTGAGATATCTGTCCTGGTACCTTTTTCAAAGATACTCTCAATGAAAGTCGCTTCCCCGGTATAGTTACCCTTACCGACAACCTTCACTGTGTAATCATTAGCCGCTGCAGCAACACGTGAGTAATCGTAGGTAAAATCCTTGCCTTCCTTGAGTGTTATATACTCATCGGTGTCATTTATTCTGTAAAGAACAGTCGTCTTGAGTTTTTGTATCTTGCCATTGTATTCCTTACTCACATCGCTTATCACTACGGATTCGCTGTTCTTCCCTGCAGTTCCAAGGCTCAGTGGCATGATATTAAATGGTACTTTCCGGCTTCCGGTGTAATTGCCCTTTCCGGTAACGGTTATGATTGCCGTAGCCTTATCTGTGCTGGCATTTACATTGTTTGAGTACTTAACAGTATAGTCAGTTCCGGCGGTAAGCATAGTCTTGTGATAGTAAACCCTAAGGCTCTCAAATACTATTGCTGTTCCGTTGTAAGCCCTGTCGCCAAAACCTGAAACCCAGATGCCCTGATCCACTGAATCCGCATCGGAAAATCTCTTACGATCTTCCTCAACAACATCGCCCCAGTCAGAAAGCGTATCAGCTATAGTAAATGTCACCGACATGACAGAGCTGTTCACAAATCCGGACTTGACCGCAATTGCCCTGACAGTCATATTCTCGTTAATCTCAAAGGCACCCTTATAGAGATGCGCATCGTCAATCAGGATTTCTTCGTTTCCTATAGCGTAGTATATTGCAGCATTTGAGTTATCAGACTTAAGATAGAGC
>JAILOW010000178.1 GCA_024690635.1 Butyrivibrio sp. | reverse complement strand
TAACAGCGTGTTCATAATTAAGCGGAGCGAAAGGGATTCGAACCCTTGTGGCGTTGCCGCCAAACGGTTTTCAAGACCGCCTCGTTATGACCGCTTCGATATCGCTCCGAGTTCTTATTTGATCTCTCAGATAAGATATTTTGCTCTGCCGTATCTCGCACAGCGCAAGACTTATAATAACAAAGGGCAATACTCATGTCAAGCATGTTTTTGAACTTTTTTTATTTTTTTAAGAGAGTTTTTCACAGTTCCCTGTAAAAGCCCGAAAGTACGCGCAAAATCGCCTCTATAGAAAAGCTGCTGTTTACCTTTTTCACAGCTGCGGCAGCTATTTTGTCAGCAAGCTCTCTGTTATCCATTACATTTTCCAGCGCTTCTTTTATAGAAGAAGTACTCTTTGGCTCAATCAGTATACCATCTTCCCCTGAAGTTATGATCTCCGGAATACCTCCCACGGCACTGGCTATGACAACGCATCCATGTAGCATTCCTTCAACCACAGACACAGGGAATCCCTCGTAATAGGAAGGGAGCACCAAAACGCCGCACTGATCCAGCATCTTTTCCTTTTCCTCTCCGCCGATCCATCCAAGGTACTTTACATACTCCGAAGCCGCTTCCACTCTCGATCTAAGCTCCTGATCCTCGTAGATGCCGCCAAGATACAGACATACCTCAGGATCATCACTGTGAATCTGCTCCATTGCATCAAGAAGTTCGTTTATGCCCTTATCCCTGCATATCCTGCCAAGGAACAGCATCTTTTTTAAGTCTTTTCCCGCATCCGGCGCAGGTGCTCCGTCGGTTATAACTCCGTTAGGAAGCACCTCTATCCGCACTCCCGGCACAAGTTCGCCAAAATAATCCTTCCAGGACTTTGTGAGGACCAGCATGAGGTCAGCCATCTCAAGGGTTTCCCTGATATAGCGACGTCTCTTTTCACCTATCTCATTGGCATAGTAATTCTTGAAGTCGCCGCCGTGCTGATGAAGCACAAGCTTCTTGCCATGGCGCTTTGCACTTCTTATGAAAAGAGATTTCCTCATAAAACTGTTATCTGATGAGAAATTCACATGTACGATGTCGCAGCCGGGGAGCATCTTAAGAAACTTCAGATATGCGCAGAAAGCTACGAGGAGCTTTTTTAATCTGCTCCCCTCTTTCATTGTTCCTATATAGGTGATGTCCGCCATTGTATCTATGCCGGCTTCAAAATAGCTGTTCACCAGCGCGGAAATACCGCCGTGAACAGCTCTGTCAGGTCCCAGCATCAATACTTTGGGTTTACTGTTTTTATCCATTATCACTTAAATCCTTTTGCAAGTATGGCCTCTGCAGCCGGGATATCTTCGGGTGTTGTGATCTTGATATTGTTATAAGATCCTTCCACCAGCTTTATCTTCTGATCGGAGTAGTATTCAACCACCATGGCATCATCGGTAATGTTTACGCCCTTTGCCATAAGGTCGCCTTCCTCCCGGTCAAGTCTCTTGTACAGATTCAGGATCATATTATAGGAAAAGACCTGCGGAGTCTGGACAGTCCATACCCTGTCCCTGTTGGGTGTAGACTCAACAAAGCCGTTTTCATCGGCTATCTTGGTAGTGTCCTTGGCAGGCATGCCAACAACGCATGCGCCGTAGTCATTGACTGCATGGAGCGCCCTTAGGATGATGTCCTTATTTACGAAAGGTCTTGCCGCATCGTGAATAAAGGCATAGTCCGTATCAGGAGCTGCTGCCAGAAGCCCCAGCCTTACACTGTGATACCTTGCAAGGCCACCTTCAACAACAGCTTTTACCTTATCAAATCCGTATTTTTCCACGATGTCTTTTTTGACAAAGTCCACATCGCCTCTGGACACCACAACTATGATATCGTCAACGATGCTTTCCTCAAAAGCCTTTATTGAATAGTAGATAAGAGGCTTACCGCCTATCTCCATGTACTGCTTTTTTACATCACTGTGCATCCTGCTGCCCGATCCGGCAGCCAAAACAACCGCAACCGTCTTCATACATCCACCTCAATAAAAACGAATCCCCGAAACAGCTCCTTTATCACTGGCTCTGTCTGCCGTGAAAACGTCTTTCTCTGTCTCCCAGCGGAAGATTTGGAACCGCATTCATATCAAGTCCGAACCTTACGCCTTTTTTGTATTCATAATAAGCAGCAGCACCTATCATAGCTGCATTGTCTGTGCAAAGAAGAGGTGACGGTCTGTAAAAAGATATTCCTTCAGCCGCACACTCTTTTTCCAAAAGTTCGCGAAGCGCCGTGTTGGAAGCAACACCTCCGGCGATAGCAAGCTTGTCGTAGCCGTATTCCTTGCAGGCTTTTACTGCATGGGTAGCCAGAACGCCTATAGCTGCCTTCTGGAAAGAAGCGGCTATATCTGCCTGATTCAGTTCCTGTCCCTGCATCTTGGCCTGGTTTATGTAATTCAAAACTGCGGACTTAAGTCCGGAGAAAGAAAAATCATATTCCGCATCAGGGATCTTGGCCTGAGGGAAAGTAAATGCATCGGGATCTCCTTCTCTTGCTGCTTTGTCTATCTTGGGTCCGCCGGGATAGCCAAGTCCTATGGCTCTTGCTACTTTATCAAAGGCTTCTCCCGCAGCATCATCTCTGGTCTGGCCGATTATCTCATATTCCCCGTAGTCCTTTACCACCACCAGGTGAGAATGGCCTCCGGATACCACAAGGCATACGAAGGGAGGCTCTAAGTCTTTATTCTCTATAAAATTTGCACTGATATGTCCCTCAATATGATGAACTCCGATAAGAGGCTTGTCTTTTGCAAAGGCTATCGCCTTGGCCTCGGATACTCCTACCAACAGAGCTCCCACAAGGCCCGGACCGTAGGTTACAGCAACTGCATCGATATCATCAAGAGACAGGCCGGCTTCCGTAAGAGCCGCGCGAATGCAAGCGTTCATCTTTTCCACGTGCTTGCGGGATGCGATCTCAGGAACCACTCCGCCATAAACGGTATGAAGAGCTATCTGGGAAGAGATGATATTGGACAGGACCTCTCTTCCGTTTCTCACAACTGCTGCCGCAGTTTCATCGCAGGAGCTTTCAATGGCAAGGATAGTCACATTCCCCTCCCCGGAAGCCTTCGATGTTCCTTCCGCAGCACCGTCTTTTATTGACATAAAGATGACACCGTCATCCTCAACATTCTTGTTTATTTCCATAAATTACTTCTCTCCAAAGGCAAGAAGCGCCTGGGCTTCTCTTTCTCTGTTTTTGCTGTTATGCGTAAGGAAATCAAGATCGTCCTTACTTGTTATCTGCGATACTTCCGAAGGCTCTGTCACATCACCGGGATGAAAAAGAATCTCCAAGTCCCTAAGTCCCTTGTCTCCCATGACTTCATAAGCCTTTGTAAGGCAGGGCTGTACGTTTTCATAAAACATGTGACCTGAGAGCATAACTCCCATAAAGAGCTTTTCCTCAACCCTCATGTTACGAAGAATCTCTCCGTACTTTCGCTCGTTTCTGTCAGCAAGTCGGTTCAGGATAAAGACCTTAAGATAGTTGATGGGCTTGAAATCCCTGGTCTTTCCTTTAATCTCCGAATAGACTGCTGTCACCTCTCTGGGAAATCTGATGTACGAAACCTCGAGATTTTCCGAGCGGATCACATTCATAAGTGCGTCAAATACTACGGGAAGCATGTGAAAATGAACATGCCCGTCGATCCTGTATTTTCCGTTATTCATATAGGGGCTGCAGGCAGCAAGCTGCGCTGAAATCTCTTTTTCAAGCTGTTTTTGGTATTTCTTTTTAACAAATGGAATGTAGCTTACCAAAAGGAGCTTACCAAAGCCTATACCAAAGCTTCCGTCAGAACCTGTTAAAAGTCCTGCCTGATCTTTGGCCAGAGGCTTACCTTCCACAAAATTCAGATGGCAGGTGACAAAAAGATCTTTTCTGATATCCTCTATGTCATCCATGCACTCTTTTAAATAGGGGCTGTTTGGCATGATGCTTATGCCGTTGAGCGCCCCCTTATGAAAACATTCAATAATATGCCTGCTCTGGGTCTTAAAAAGCCCATAGTCATCAGCGTGGTATTCTATCATCACTCATCTTCCTTAAGAGTCCATCCAAGTATCTTCCAATGTCCGGACTCGTCTTTTCTAAGTACAAACTGGTAGTAGGTGGCATTGGTCACAGTGCCGTGCCTCAGGGAAAAGAGGCAGTCAACATCGCACATCCTGGTGCCGTTTACAGTGACTTCCTCAGGATCCTTGGTCTGGACCACAAAGCTGGGAATCGAATAATCGTTTTCCCTTCTGTTATTTACCTCATTGATAATGGACTGGGCAAAATTCCCCTGATTTGCCAGAAGTTCATCGTCCATGATACCTGCAAGAGTACTGATCATCTGGATCTGCTGATCCTTGGAATACTCCGCTTTATAAAGAGTCTGCATTGTCTTTGCGTAAAGTTCCACAACCTTTCTGGGGTCTGCGGGATAGTTCTTTTCAAGATTGGTGGTGGTGATCTCGTCAACAACCGTAAGGTCGTAGGTCTCTTCGCCTCCGGATCTCTTTCCTCTGGTAAACATAAGGTAGAGCCCCATCACTATCAGTGCTGCAAGAGCCACCAATACTATTGATTTTACAACTGCAGAACCCGTACTGCCTTTTTCCATGTCCCCTCTTTTCCGCCCGGCGCATGCCGCAGCTTCGTATTATAAAAAAGTCATTCCGAGAATTTTAGTTCTATACTGCGGCCGTCCTTGGCTGCAATGGTGTTTTCAAATATCTTTTTCGTCTCAGGCAAAAACTCTGTGGGATTAACCAGTGAAGGGCTGTAATGGGTAAGCCACATCTCGGCAACCTCCGCATCCCTTGCCATTCTCGCCGCCTCGTAAAAGGTCATGTGCTTGTTTTCTTTTGCCTTGATCTGCTTGTCAGGCTCGCCGTACATGCCTTCGCAGATGAAAAGATCTGATCCTTTTGCGTTTCGGACTATGCTGTCAGTAGGTCTTGTGTCCGTAGTATAGGTCAGCTTAATGCCCTTTCTCTCATCCCCCAGCACCATGTCGGGTGTGTAGGTGATGCCATCCTCTGTGGTTATGGTATCGCCCTTTTGAAGAGCGTTCCAGTAGCGCCTGTCTATGCCCTTTTCGGTAGCTGCTTCCACATTGAACTTGCCCTGCCTCTTGAGATTCATGGTATAGCCGTAGCAGGTAATATTGTGGTTGACCTTAAAGGCTTTCAGTGTAAATCCGGGCATTCCTTCAGGTTCAACGGTCATCTCGTCTTCGTTTATCTCTTTGTACACTATCTCAAAGGGAAGCTCGGGAGCTATGACCCTGAGGGCATTGCACACTCTTTCAAGCCCCTTGGGACCTATTATCAAAAGAGGTTCTGTCCTCTCTGCATTTCCCATGGTAAGCAAAAGTCCCGGAAGACCGCTTACATGGTCTGCGTGATAATGAGTAAAGCAAATGATATCTATGGGCTTTGCGCTATGGCCTCTCTTTTTCATGGCGATCTGAGTGGCCTCGCCGCAATCTATCAAAATACATTTTCCGTTATATCTGACCAAAAGAGATGTCAGAAAGCGGTTGGGAAGCGGCATCATTCCGCCTGTTCCCAAAAGACAAACATCAATCATATATTACTTCCTTTTCCAGTATATAAGAGCATCCTCCTTGGGATCCTCATAAAATCCGGGCCTTGCGCCCTCACTCTTAAAGCCCAGCTTTTCATAAAGCCCAATGGCTGCTGCATTGCCGGCCCTGACTTCAAGAGTATAATCCGTGATACCAAGGCCGTGGCCGCGCTCCAAAAGCTGCTTCATCATCTTGTAAGCAGTACCTTCGCGCCTTACATCCCCGGAAACGGACACATTGGTAACTTCTCCCTCGCCGGAAATATTTCTGACACCGCACATGCCAACTATCCTGCCGGCTTTTTCGGCCACAAGATAAACTGTGTCATCTCTTGTCATGGCATCAAGAAGCTGCTTGCGTGTCCAGGCTTCTTTACCAAGATTGATACGCTCAAGCTCTGCCGCATCATCCACATCCTCAGCCTGCATCTGTCTGATACGCACAAGTCCGGGAGTGTTTCTGGTTTCTCTTTTTTTGTCAGCCGGGGAAGCCTCTTTTTTGCCTTCCTTTGCTTCGCGCTCTGCCTGAGAAAGCCTTAAATATTCAGGTGCGAACTCATCCGCGGAAACAAAGATACCATCTGCCGCGTAGACATTTGCAAGAGCCAAAAGAGCTGCTGCGCTCTGCCTGTTCTGATGAAGAGGAGCAATGGAATAAGGCACCTTAAGTCCCTTTTCAAGAGCATCATGATAAACAGGAACTCCGTCTCCCAAAAGAACTGCAGGCTTACCAAGTTCGTTTATCCTGTTTATGATGTCATCAAGAGATGTGGCAAACTGTTCGTGGATTACCTGCATCTCAAAGCTTCGCTCGTTGTGGTTTTCCTCGGTGGTCTGAGGCACAAATGTGTAAAGTCCCGTGTATACCTGATTTCTTCTGGCATCCATCATGGGGCATATTATCTTTTCCGTGCCGTAGAGATTGTAAGCTATGCCATCCACAGTGGGAACCGGGATGATGGGCTTATCAAGGGCAAGAGCAAGTCCCTTGGCCGTGGCACTTCCTATCCTGAGTCCTGTAAAAGAGCCGGGGCCTTTGGCCACTGCTATGGCATCAATGGTAGAAAGCTCAAGGCCTATCTTCTTTTTGATGTCATCTATCATGGGCATCAGGATCTCTGAATGTGTGGTTTTGTACTGTATCGAGAACAGGGCGGTCAGGGTATCTCCCTCACCTATGGCAACTGTGCCCACAAGTCCCGATGTATCTATAGCTAATATCTTCATCTTTTTCCTTACTTTTTGGTCATGGTTATCAGTCTGTAATCAAAGCCTTTTTCAAGGTTCTTTTCAATTACGATCTCTGTGTAGTGTTCAGGAAGAATATCTTCGATCAGGTTTGCCCACTCAACTATGCAGACACCGTCGCCGTAGAAACAATCCTCATACCCGATCTCATCCATCTCGCTGATGTCACCGATCCTATACACGTCAAAATGATAGAAGGGGATCCTGCCGCTGTCGTAAACCTGAAGAATAGTAAAAGTAGGGCTGTTTACGGGTCCCTCTATTCCAAGTCCTCTGGCAAGGCCCTGAGTAAGCACGGTTTTACCCACTCCCAGATCACCCACAAGAGTGTACACCGTTCCGGGCTGTGCGCTTTCTCCGATGCGCCTTCCTATTTCGAATGTCTCTTCTGCACTGTTTGTCTCGTGTCTTGTTACTATTTCCATGGCAAACCTCACTGACTTTTCTTCCACCCTTAAATATACCATATCTGTGGATTTAAGGATATATAAAGAAACAGCCCTCCACGAATGGAGGGCCTTCTATCTGTTCATCTCACAATATTCATTTGGAATTTAAGCTTCTGCTGTTTTCTTGGCTACTCCCTTGAAACCGTCAGCCTTAAGGATAGGGCTGAGCTGTTTGTATACAAGGAAAGTGATGGCGCTGTCTGCAACTCCCTTAACAAGGTTAAAGGGTGCAACGCAGAGTGCACAGAAGGTAAACACATTGGATACAGCAGGATTGATGGCTGATCCCATAGCTACAAAAGCATCAACGCCGCTTCCGAACATTACTGCATAAGCAGGAAGCAGGAAGTATGCATTTAAAAGAGCTCCCACAAGAGTGATGCAGACTGTACCTGTAAGACAGCTGATAAGAGCAACCTTTCTGGTCTTTTTAAATCTGTAAATGATGGTTGCGGGAACCACGAAAGCTGCACCTACAACAAAGTTTGCTATCTCACCGACAAATCCCGAGGTTGTTCCCTGAAGAACAATGTTCAAAAGAACCTTGATGAACTCGATCATTACAGCAACCATAGGGCCTGCAGCAAATCCACCGATAAGTGCGGGAACATCGCTGAAATCGAATTTGTAAAATGAAGGTGCAAAGGGAAGCGGGAATTCAAGAAGCATCAGTACAAATGAGATTGCTGAAAATACACCGATAATGGTGATCTTGCGGATGCTGAACAGCTTTTCAGCATGTCCTGTCTGCTCCTGTTCGCGGGCCATAGCTTTTCTCTCCGCGAAGGTTGTGATCGCAAAAGCGACAAGGATGAGTATGACCAGTGCGGCAAAGTGGCCTGCGTTGTTTCTGATCACCTCAAAGATTGATGTTGTTTCGTTCATTTCTTCCTCCTTTTGTCGGGGGAGGATACACATGGAGACTGCATTAAAAAGCAATAAAAAATCCCGGAACCAAAATATGATCCGGGGGCATGCAAAATAAAAACCAATGTGCATTCTTCTCTCATCCAGACTTTACTGTCGGTTTTGGAATCTCACCAAATCAGCCGCCTAAGCGGGTCGCGGACTATACCGCCGGTTGGGAATCTCACCCTGCCCCGAAGAATTATATTTATACATATATGTTATTCTCAGATGTGCTCTGTGTCAAGCTTTGTTTGACAATCCAATTTTGCGAAATTATAATTAATTATTATGCGCGTTTGCGTAAATATTTGAGGGTTATATGAGAAGAGTTATTACGAAAAAACTCTTACCGGGAATGATACTGGCTAATGACGTCAACTCCTACGATTCCAGCATCAAGCTTCTTGATAAGGGAACTGTTCTGGACGAGAAAGACATCGCAAGACTTGCATTTTATTCCATCATTGATGTTTTGGTTGAAGATGCTCCTGTGGAGACCGTTACGGTTTCTGTTCAGGAAAGTGAAAGCCTTACGTATTCCGAACGTCTCAAACAATCAGAAGAATTCAAGGAATTCAAAAAGGATTTCGAGCAGTGTGCTTCCAGATTTGAACACACCATAAAAGATATTCTTGAAAACAACAAAGAGCTTGACCTGGATGAGATGATGACACCCATCTACTCTCTGTTGGGTAAAGGAAAGACAGCCTCCAATATCTTTGATATGCTCCACAATCTGAGGCTCTATGATGATGCCACCTACACTCACTGTATCAACGTGGCTCTCATAACCAATATCCTTGCCCAGTGGCTTAAGTGGGACGAATTGGAAGTGGAGCTTGCCACGCAGGCAGGTCTTTTCCATGACATAGGAAAGCTTCTTATCCCGGATTCCATCATCACAAAACCCGGACAGCTTACGGATGAGGAATATGCCATTATCAAGACTCATCCTCAAAAGGGCTATGAGGCTATTCATGACCTGAACCTGAATGTCCATGTTAAAAACGCAGCTCTCATGCATCACGAAAGATGCGACGGAACAGGATATCCTCTCAGGCTTCGCGGTCCGCAGATAGACAAGTTTGCAAAAGCGGTTGCCATTGCGGATGTATATGATGCCATGACAAGCGCCCGCTACTACAGAGGCCCCCTGTGTCCCTTCATCGCAATCTCAATGTTCGAGGACGAAGGCTTCCAGAAATACGATCCCGAGATGATCCTTGCATTTCTTAATAACATAGTGAACACTTACCTTACCAATACCGTAAGGCTCAACACAGGCGAGATCGGAGAGATCATATTCATCAATTCAAACTGTCTTTCAAGACCTACCATAAAGGTCGGAAACGACTACATCGATCTGAGCAAATGCCCGGGTGTATATATTCAGGAAATAATATAAAAAATAAAAGGAAGCCATTGGCTTCCTTTTTTATGCATGTTTCATTTTGAATTTCTGAATCTCTCTGTCGGAATCGACTTTTTCTATCTGAGCTCCAAGTTCTCTGAGTTTCACATCAAAGTCCTCGTAGCCTCTCTCAATATACTTGATATCCTCAACAGTGGAATAGCCTTCCGCTGTAAGGGCTGCTATTACAAGTGCCGCTCCTGCTCTTAAATCCGGAGCTGAAACTGTTGCGCCGGTGTAACGCTCAACGCCCTCTATAATGGCTGTGCTGCCCTCAACCTTGATGTTTGCTCCCATTCTGGTAAGCTCATCAACATATTTGAATCTGCTCTCAAAAATACTCTCGGTAACGATACTGATACCGCTTGCCAGTCCCAGAGCCACAGTTATCTGAGGCTGCATATCCGTAGGATATCCGGGATAGGGAAGAGTCTTTACATGAGTATTCTGAAGTCTCTTGGTGGCAACCACTCTGACTGCATCGTCAGACTCGTGGATCTGGCATCCCATCTCAATAAGTTTGGCACTTATGGACTCAAGGTGCTTGGGAATAACGTTCTTGATGGTTATGTCACCTTTGGTAGCCGCAGCTGCCAGCATGAATGTGCCAGCCTCTATCTGATCGGGAATGATGGTGTACTCTGTACCGTGGAGTTTTTCAACGCCGCGGATCCTGATAACATCAGTACCTGCTCCCTTGATGTCAGCTCCCATACTGTTAAGGAAGTTGGCCATATCAACCACATGGGGTTCCTTGGCTGCGTTCTCAATGATGGTCTTGCCCTCAGCCATGGCCGCAGCCATCATGATATTGATGGTGGCACCTACACTGACTACATCAAGGTAAATATGACTGCCCACAAGCTTTTCAGCCTCTGCACAGATAATACCCTGAATGGAAACCTTGGCACCCAGGGCTGTGAATCCTTTAATATGCTGGTCGATAGGGCGAAGTCCTATGTGGCATCCTCCGGGAAGCGCCACTCCTGCACTTCTGTACTTGCCAAGAAGGGCTCCGAGGAGGTAATAGCCTGCTCTTATCTTTTTGATATAATCGTTGTCAATTGTATATTCCCGGATCTGTGAAGCGTTTATCTTGACAGAATGTCTGCCAGTACGTTCCACGAAAGCACCTATACTCTCGATGGCCTGTAACATGGCATTGGTATCCGAAGCATCCGGCATATTATCTATATAGACGGTTTCATCAGTCATGGTCGCAGCAGCAAGGATGGCAAGTGCAGCATTTTTCGCACCTCCGATCTCTACTTCGCCCACGAGAGGATTACCGCCTTTTATAACATATTTATCCATAGTAAACCTCGCAGGATAGTTATACCACAATAAAAATCATTTGTAAAACAAGCCATCAGTTCAAGTAATTAAGCGGATTTACCTGTGATCCGCCCACCAGGATCTCGAAATGAAGGTGAGGTCCCGTGGACACACCGGTATTACCCGAAAGGGCAATCCTCTGTCCCTGATTTACAGACTGTCCAACCGAAACAAGGACCTTGGACAGGTGTCCGTATCTGGTCTCCTTGCCATCGGGATGCTTGATATACACGCAGTAACCGTATCCGCTTCCCCAACCTGCTCGTGTAACAACACCGGATGAGGATGCTGAAACCGAAGTACCTACAGGCGTAGCCCAGTCAACACCTTTATGATAGGTGCTGGCGCCTCTGGTGGGACGGTTTCTCTTTCCGAAACCGGAAGTAAGTCTTCCGCCGGAAATAGGCTTAATGTATGTGGGAGGTACAATGGTTCCTCTCTCTACTATCTTGGGAACCGCCTTGTATGTTATTTCCTCTTTTTCTATCTCTCTGCCGTCCTCACTGCTGTCTGTATAATTGATGAGGGCGACAACTTTTCTGTGTCCTGCTGAAGGCTCCTGAAGGACCTTGGTCTGAGTGGTGTACCAGGAATCGTTATCCACGTACTGAACCTCTGCCTCGTAGTCTTCCTCATAATACTCCCTGATTGAGTATTGTACCGAAAGCTCAGGCTCAGGAACTGTTACGATAAGGTTATCCTGAACTCTTATGGTGGTGTTCTCGTTTTCAAGGGATTCGTTCATGGCAACAAGATCATCAACCGTAAGGCCGTAGGCAAGGGCAATGGATCCCAATGTATCACCGGATTTTACTTCATAGATCTGATTGGTCTCTTTATCCTTGGTAACTTCGTCAATGGCATCCTTTAAGTCAGTAAGTTCGCTGTCGGGAAGGTAGCTCTCAACGATCTCCACCTTGTCCGCAAAGTCCATGCTCATAAGACCGTAATCGTAATCGGAGAAGTCCTTGTCATAGGCAAGAGGCTTGGCCTCATCTACGATCTGGGTAAGCTCAGCCTGAAAACCTGCCTGAGGCATGCTGGTCTGCTCACTCTCTGTAGCCTTTTTAACCTCTTCCTTGCTGAGCACCTGAGGTGTCAGAACATTTACTTCACGCTCTGTATCGAGCACCAGATTCACGTCATAGAGGTCATCACTGTCATAATTGGAAAGAGCTGTATTCAAAAGCTCCATTACTTCGCTAATGCTGGCAAGATTTACCGAGAACTGGTTTATCTTGATGGAATAAGCCCTGTTCATGGTGCTTCGTTCGTTGTTTTTAAGGACCTGTATCATTTTTTTGCTGATACCGTCAACAGAATCAACCTGTCCCCAGAGCACGTTTTCTCCCTGAATATAAAGAGCAGCATTGGAAAGAACCAGCTCTTCGCTTCCTTTGGAAACAGCTCTCCTTGCCTTCCTGTAGGCTTCATAGGCTTCGTCTTTTGTGGCGGCAACGCCTACCGTGTCGTCATTAAGTTTTACTGTAAAAATATTGTCTCCGCCCTTTTCGTATTTAACCATGCTGGGCATAAAGAGTATCCATGCGGTTATCACCAAAAGTGCAGAGTGAAAGAACCATATCTTTATCTTACGTGCAAAAATAGTACTGCGAGAATTCATAATCAGATCATTCCTAAATGTATAAGTATATTAAATATGAGGTCCGCAAGGGCCACCAGAAGTGTGATGACAAGAAGCGTAACAACAGCGCTGTTTTTGTGATCAAGTGACACAATAACAGTCTCAAGTCTGTTGTTTATCTCTTTAATTTCTTCGGCGGTCTTTTCATCGCCTTTTTCAACCACTGCCTGAACGTTTCTGTATATCTGAACGCCCACGTCGTGTATCTTGGTATCGCTATCATCGATCCTGCTGACAACAGCATCAAGGTTAGTCTTGAACTCATCAAGCTTTTCCTTGTACTCTCTGTTTGTTTCCTTTATCTCATCAAGCTGTATCCTGTACTGCTCAGCTTCCTGTCTTATACGCTCGGTCTCAGCAGTCTCAGCCTGTGAATTTGCTCTTATAATGTCCTGTGAACTGATCTTTTCAGCCAGTTTATCCATGAAATTATCCACGATCCTTCCTCCCACCATTCTTGTTCTCCTTGTAATAAGCTTTCAATATAGCATAGCATTTATTATGCAAATTAAACAAGTTTCTATCGTCCAAAAAAGATTTATTGGGTATTTTCAACATTTGTTTACGGCTTGTTCATAATCTATTCATATTTTCTTTGTATAGTTATACAGTAGTCGTTGATGCGGCTATTCTGACAATGAAAGATAGATTTTTTCATAATAGGGTAGGAAGGGCTTTTGTCCGACCTACCCACTCCTCATTAATAAGCTAAAACAATTTCACGCAGCGCACAGTACATGTGCACTGCTTTTTTATTATCTCAGACTCCGCGCTGGATCTCTTCGTTGAGAGACAGCATCTTGGCATCAAGGTTCGAAACCATCACCGCACACTCATGCAGCTCTGAATTGATATGCGCCGGAGCTTTGCCTTCGAATTTGTACTGGATCTTGTGCTCCAGAGAAGCCCAGAAATCCATGGCTACAGTTCTTATCTGGATCTCAACTTTTACGTTTACAATCTTGTCAGACAGATACACAGGAAGCGACACTATCATATGATAGCTTCTGTAACCGCTTTGCTTGGGATTCATGATATAGTCTTTTACGGTCAGCACCTGTATGTCCTTTTGGCTGCTGATCATCTCTGCTATCTTGTAGATATCCGAGGTAAAAGAACAGATAATACGGATACCTGCTATATCATTCACATATCGCACCATATTTTCAATGGTGGATTCATAGCCGTTTCTCTTTAGCTTTTTTACAATGCTCTCAGGCACCTTAACCCTGGACTTAACGTGCTCGATGGGGTTATATTTGTGGACCTCCTGAAACTCTTCATTGAGGATCTCTATCTTGGTCCTGATCTGCTTGAGAGC
>JAILOW010000122.1 GCA_024690635.1 Butyrivibrio sp. | reverse complement strand
ATACAGATGAAAACAGGGAATCACAACGGCGTATTTATGACGATACCTTATGAAAAAGACTGGAGCATAAAGGTTGACAGGAAAAAAGTAAGTGCTCTTTGCGTGTATGATTCAATGACTTATATTCCCCTTGAAAACCAGGGGGAAACGCATCTTATCGATATGGCCTATGTTCCCGCGGGCTTTTATGCCGGTATGTTTATTTCTGTTATTGGTGCGGCGTTGTTTGCATTTATCATCATAAAAGAAAAAAGGAGAGTTTGATGGAAGAGAAAATCTTAAAAACCGTCAGGCTTCTTCTTTTGTTAGCGTGTCTGGCAGTTGTCCTTGTTTTCTTCAACATATTTTTTGTGCAGGGATTTTTAAAAAGGCATAGTAAACCTCATGTTGTTGCAGATTCTCATATCATCAATCTGTATAATGACGGAAAAAAGAATTTTTTGTTTCTCCCCGGGTATATATCCAAAGATGATATCAGATATTCAAAAAATGTAGATTTATCTGACACTGTGATATTGCATTCTGCCAATGTTTCAACTATCTATATCAATACTGCGTCCGGAACGCTTGATGACATATTATCTGATAAAGACAATAAAGAGCCCGGTACCATAACCATTGTAGATGCGAAGGGAAATACGATAAACCGCGAAAAGCTCAAGTATATAAAAGGGCGAGGCAATTACTCATGGGATAACTGGGATAAAAAGTCCTTCAAGCTAAAGCTTGGGAAAAAGCAGTCCCTTTTAGGGCTTGGTGAAGGCAAGGACTTTGCACTTATTTCCAATGTTTCTGATGCTACGCTTATCAGAAATGATATAGGAAGAAGGCTGGAGCAGGCTCTTTTCATGCCGTATTCCGCAACAGGTGAGTTTGCGGATCTGTATATTAACGGCGATTATATGGGTAATTACTATCTCTGTGCAAGTATTGGTGTCGGAAAAGACAGGATAGACATAAAAAATATAGACAGCACCCAGTCAAAGGTCTTTTCATATCTTAACGGAAAAGCTCTGGATGTCTATGAAACACCAAGTATCAAAGGCTATAATATTCCGGATGCCGTTGATGATATTACAGGGGGCTACCTTGTGGAAAGAGAATTCGAGGGAAGGTATTCTCTTGAATACGGCAAGATAAAAAGCGGGTTCATAACCGGGGGAAATGAGCATTTTATCGTTGATTCGCCGGAATACTGCACAGTTTCCGAGATTAAATTTATTTCCGATTATTTTGAAAAAGCGGAAGCAGAGATTTTAAACAGCTCTCAGGATTCGGACTACGAATATATCGATTATAAGTCTTTTGCTAAAAGATATCTCATAGAAGAACTTTTGAAAAACTACGACGGCGGGATATCCAGTGCCTATTATTACAAAGACAGTGATGAAAACGGCGGCCTTTTATGCGCCGGTCCCGGATGGGATTATGACATGAGTCTTGGAAACTATCTTGATTGGATGAAGGATACTCATGATGGACCTCTGGGGATGACGGAGCTTTACCATTCCGAAAACTGCAGCCCCTATTATAAGGCTCTTTTGAACAATCAAAAATTCAAAGATGAGGTATATTCGCTATTTGACGGCGCAGCCTATGATTATATGCTTGATCTGGCTGATCATGGCATTGATGAATATGAAGAATATCTGTCTGCATCTGCGAGTATGGACGCTGTAAGATGGAAAAACGTGTATGACAATGATGGTATCTATGTAGGTAATCCTCAGGAATACCGGCTTCTTAAAGATTTTATTACTGAGAGATGCAAATATTTAAAGGAGCAGTGGAACTAATAGATTTTTAACGCTTTTTTAATCATTAGTATGTTAAAATTAGAGTATGAATGAATATCGGAGGCACAGGCAAAATAAAAAATTGGTAGAGCTCGGGGAACGACAGGTAAGAGAGCTTCGAAAATCCGATGTAGGCAGGCAGCTTCTTGCGCTTGATGAGGTTGCCGGATTCAGGATCAGGCCGGGCTTCTATAATATAAACGGCGCCACCATGCTTACTGATGGCGTTAATTTTACTGCCTATTCCAATGGGGGAACTTCAATCACCCTTCTTTTGTTCAATCGCGGAGAGAGCAAACCCTTCGCTCAGATCCCATTCCCGGAAAGCTACAGGATCGGCAAAGTATATTCCATGATAGTCTTTGGCCTTGATATTGAGAATCTGGAATATTGCTACAGCGTAGACGGCCCCTGGGAGCCTGAAAAAGGTCTTTTGTTTGATAAAAACCACAAACTGTTGGATCCTTATGCCAAGGCTGTTTCCGGACAGCGTATATGGGGACAGCAGCCCAATAAGGATGGCTCCTACAGAGCCAGGGTTGTTAGAGATAACTTTGAGTGGAATGATACCAATTCTCTGAATAGACCCATGTGCGATTCTGTAATCTATGAGATGCACGTCAGGGGCTTTACCATGGACCCTTCATCGGGAGTGAAGTGCAGAGGAACCTTTGAAGGGATAAAAGAAAAGGTTGAGTACCTCAAAAGGCTCGGAGTTACTGCAGTTGAGCTTATGCCTATCTTTGAATTTGATGAGACCAGGGATAAGAGAGAAGTAAACGGAAAAACACTTCTTGATTACTGGGGATACAATACAGTCAGCTTTTTTGCACCGAATACAAGCTACGCCTCCCAAAGTGAGTACAACAAGGAAGGTGTTGAATTAAAGAAGATGATCAAAACCCTCAAGGATAACGGAATTGAGGTTATTCTTGATGTGGTTTTCAACCATACCGCAGAAGGCAATGAAAACGGACCCTTTATTTCCTTTAAGGGCTTTGACAATAATATCTTTTATCTGCTTACTCCTTACGGACAGTACTACAATTTCAGCGGCTGCGGCAACACTATGAACTGCAATCACCCCATGGTTCAGGAGTTTATCGTTGAGTGCCTCAGGTACTGGGTAGAGGAATACCGTGTTGACGGTTTTAGATTTGATCTTGCAAGTATACTTGGCAGAGATCAGGACGGATCTCCCATGGAGAGGCCCCCTCTTTTGCAAAGGCTTGCCTATGATCCCATTCTTGGAAATATTAAGCTTATAGCAGAAGCCTGGGATGCAGGCGGAATGTATCAGGTTGGTAATTTCCCTGCATGGAAGAGATGGGCTGAGTGGAACGGAAAGTACCGCGATGACATCAGGTCTTATCTAAAGGGTGACATATGGTCGGCACCTGAAGCCATAAAGAGGATCACAGGATCCATGGACCTTTATGGCGAATCTTATCTTGGATATGATTCTTCTGTTAATTTCATTACCTGTCATGACGGGTTTACGCTCTATGACATGTATGCCTATAATAACAAGCACAATGAGGATAACGGCTGGAACAATACCGACGGTGCCAATGATAACAGGAGCTGGAACTGCGGCACAGAAGGAGAGACTGATGATCCAGGTGTAAACGACCTTAGATTCCGTATGATGCGAAATGCCATTACGGTTTTAATGTGCAGCCGCGGAACGCCCATGATCTACGCTGGCGATGAATTCGGTAATACCCAGTTTGGCAATAATAATGCCTACTGTCAGGACAATGAGATTTCCTGGCTCGACTGGTCACTTCTTGAAAAGAACAAACAGTTTTTTGATTTTTACAGGAATATGATACAGTTTAGGAGAAAGCATCCCAGCATCAGGAAGGATATTACTCCTGCAAGCTGCGGCTTTTCTCATATTTCCGTGCATACGGAAAACCCCGACAACGGCAACATAACCAAGGACTCCAAGGTTATCTGCGTCAGATACGCGGGATATATAAATAAAAAAGGACATGATGACATTGTATATGTGGCTATAAATGCTTACTGGGAGGACATTCAGATTATGCTTCCGAATCCTCCCGAAGGGGCATATTGGGCTCTTTGTGTTGATACAGGTGATGAGACCGGCAAGTATTTTTACAACAGACCGCGTCCACTTACCTGGAGAAACAAGACGATCACAGCCCGAAGCGTAAATGTATTCATTGCATCTTACGGAGCTGAATATGGCGGCTGATAATGAAGAAAATAATTTTATAATCGGCGGATATGAATTTTTGACTGAGAGCGATGCTCAAAAGGCCTCGATGGATATTTCCAAAATAAGAGTCCTTGAGTCAAGAACCGCAAACTGCAAGCCTTCGGATCTTAAGGCTGTATACGAAAAAGCCATTGAGAACAGGATCTTTAAAACCCCCATTGGCTGGGAGTACCTTCGTGGTCTTAGAAAACGCCTTATTGACGCAGGGTATAATGAAGAAGATCTTTTGCCCATTCCTCTTGGAATATCGGTTTCAAGGAGATCCGCTTTGGAGGGGCTTACCGTTGCGCAGCGCATTAAGCCTGAAAAGAAAGGAAATCCTGAGTTTAAAAGAGTTTTTCCCATTGTGCTCTCGGCTGTTCTTTTTTTGATGGTCATTTTCATGTTTGTTGTAGCTTTAATCGGAGAAAATGATAATATATTAAACTATAAGAGAAATATCACCAACAGATATGCCGGCTGGGAACAGGACCTTACCGAAAGGGAGAGGGCTGTTAGAGCGGCAGAAAAAAGACTTGGTATAGAAGATAACTCCGAATATTTTAATGAAACCGAAACGGATTCAGAGTAGACAGGAGGTTTTAGGCAGTGGATGATCTGAAGATACTTGTAGTTGATGATGAGAGCAGAATGCGTAAACTCGTCAAAGACTTTTTGGTAAAGGACGGATATATCGTTGTGGAGGCAGAAGACGGACAGCAGGCTCTTGATGTCTTTTACAAGGACAAAGATATATCTCTTATTATCCTTGACGTTATGATGCCAAAGCGCGACGGATGGGAGGTTTGCAGAGAGATACGTGAAAACTCCAAGGTGCCCATTATAATGCTTACCGCTAAATCTGAGGAAAGAGATGAGCTTCTTGGTTTTGAGCTTGGCGTTGATGAGTACATTTCCAAGCCCTTTTCACCAAAGATCCTTGCTGCCAGAGTATCTGCCATTCTTCGCAGGACCAACCAGACTACCGGCAATGATGTTATGGAATTTGGCGGTATCACCATAAATAAGGTTGCCCACAGCGTATTGGTTGACGGCAAGGAAATTGAGCTTTCCTATAAAGAGTTTGAGCTTCTTTCATTCTTTTTCGAGAATAAAGGAGTTGCTCTTTCCAGGGAAAAGATCCTTAATAATGTTTGGAATTACGATTATTTCGGAGATGCAAGAACCATAGATACTCATGTTAAAAAGCTTCGCGGAAAGCTTGGCAGCAAAGGCGAACTTATAAAGACAATTTGGGGAATGGGCTATAAATTTGAAGCATGAATGAATTTAACAAAAAAAACAATTCGGATAAGATCCATTCCATAAGATTTGAGATTAGTGCGGTCTTTTTCTTTGTAATGGTCGGTACCTTTGTGTTCTGTCTTATCATAAACCTTCTTTTTATGGAAAAGTTTTATGCTCAGAACAAGAGAGAAGCCATCATCGAGGCTTACAGAAGTATCACGCAGGCCATAAAAGACGGCGATATTGCATCTGAGGAATTTGACCTTGAGATCAGCCATATCTGTGAAAGATACAATATTGAGATGATCGTTCTTGATGCAGATTCCAAGACACTGAAGGCGTCATCAAATAACACGGAGATGCTGGCGAAGATCCTTTGGGAGAACATGATAAGTCCCACGGGCGGATCCATGATTCAGGATAGGACTATACTTGATATGGGGGATGATTATACCCTTCAGGTTTCTCTTGATAAGTCCTCAGGCAGACAATACCTTGAAATGTGGGGAATTGTCGGTAACGGTAACCTTGTACTTGTTCGATCCACAATGGAAAGTATCAGGGATAACGTTATAATATCCAATACATTTATGATTTACGTGGCGTTTGTCGCTATTGCTATCGGATTTGTGATGATCCTTTATATTTCCAAGAAGTTTACCGACCCTATAAAGAAGCTTTATCGTATTTCCGATGAGATGAAAAAGCTTAATTTTGAGGCGAAATACGAAGAAGAACAGATCTACAGAAATGAGATAGATCTTCTCGGTGAAAATATGAACGAGCTCTCGGAGACTTTGGAGTCTACAATTAAAGAGCTTAAAAATGCCAACGTTGTATTGAAAAACGATATTGCCAGAAAAGAAGAGATAGACGAGATGCGAAAGGAATTTTTGTCTAACGTATCTCACGAGCTTAAGACACCGATAGCTCTTATTCAGGGCTATGCAGAGGGTCTTAAGGAAGGCATAAACGACGACGAGGAAAGCAGGAATTTTTACTGTGAAGTCATCATGGATGAATCCAACAAGATGAACATCATGGTAAAGAAGCTCCTTACCCTCAATCAGCTGGAGTTTGGCAATGAGAGTGCCAACATGGAGAGGTTTGATATAGCAGAGCTTGTCAGAAACTATATCAAATCTGCGGAAGTTCTTGCCAAACAAAAGGATGTAACCGTTAAGTTTGACGATTATCCTCCGATATTTGTTTGGGGGGATGAATTCAAGGTTGAAGAGGTTCTCCAGAATTACTACAGTAACGCCCTTAATCATATTGGCGGAGAAAAGATCATTGAGATCAAGATCGCTACCAAGGATAACAGGGCGAGAGTATCCGTATTTAATACAGGTACACCGATTCCTGAAGACAGCATAGGCCATATCTGGGAAAAGTTTTATAAGGTTGATAAAGCAAGGACCAGAGAATACGGAGGAAGCGGTGTGGGACTTTCCATTGTTAAAGCCATAATGGAAGGTATGCATCAGGACTATGGCGTTATCAACTACGATAACGGTGTAGAGTTTTATTTTGAGCTTGAAACAAAATAATATATAAACGAGGAACTGAAGATATGCGTATGAAAAAGTGTATGGCTATTATGATGGCAGGTGTACTTGCCGTTTTATCTGTTGGCTGCGGAGAAAAATTCCCCGAGCTTACGGATGAAGAATATGCTAAGACCGTGGAGTATGCCGTAGGTCTTTTGATGAAGTATTCAAATAATGGCCAGGAAAAGCTTATATATGTTGATAAAACGGAAATAGAAAGAGAAAGAAAAAAAGCTCTTGCTGAAGCTGAAAAGGCACTTGAGGAGCAGGCAAACGAGGCACTTCAAAACAGCCAGCAACAGAACCCTTCAAGACCCGAAACGGAGGAAGAGGAGCCTGATGACAGCATTGCTTCTTTGGCCGAGCTTGACTTAGATGATACGGAGACAGAAACTTCCGAAGATAACAGCGAGATCGATGATATTACCGATACATCTGTAAAAGATCCGAATGCCACTTATATATCTGCTGATGATACTCAGGAGATCATCCCTGATATATTCCTTTCATATCAGGGATATTCCGTATCAAGCACATATCCCGAGAGCTCCAAGAGCTATGTTGTTAATTCTGACAAGGGAAAGAAGCTTCTGGTTCTCAGATTCGATCTTTACAACGGATCTGATTCTTCCAAGGAAGTAAACCTTATTCCGCATAATCTTTTGTTTGAAATATTGTTAAACGGAAAGAGCATAGGCTATTCATCTGTAACCTTCCTTCCCAACGATCTTTCAAGCTTTGTTGGAACAATTGATTCAAGAGCCCATGAGAGCGTTGTGGTTCTTACTCAGATCGATGAAAAAGAAGCAAAGATGATCGATACCCTTGGCCTTGTTGTAACACTTGACGGAGAAAAACAGACAGTGGTTCTGGAATAATATGAATAATAAAGGGATTGTGGAAAAACTGTTTTCCATGCAGGATACGAAATATCGTGATTTTCAGAGCAAGCTTTTCCCTACAGTTGACAGAGAGTCTGTGATAGGAGTCAGGACTCCGCAGCTGAGGAAGTTTGCAAAAGAGCTGTTAAAAGAAAAGGGCTATCAGGATTTTTTGGACAGTCTTCCTCATGGTTATTTTGATGAGAATCAGCTCCATGCTTTTATCATATCCGGAATAAGCAATTTTGATATTTGTGTAAGGGAACTTGAAAAGTTTCTGCCTTATGTTGACAATTGGGCAACTTGTGATCAGATGTCACCAAAGGTCTTTAAAAAGCATAGGGAGGAACTGCTTGAACATATAGAAAAATGGATAAACTCCGATGAAATATATACTGTCAGATATGCAGTGGATATGCTTTTGGAGCATTATCTGGATGATGCTTTTGAACCACGGTTTCTTGATATGGCGGCATCTTTGAACAGTGAGGAGTATTATATCAGGATGGCTGTTGCGTGGTATTTTGCCACAGCTCTTGCCAAACAGTGGGACAGTACTTTTCCGTATATTGAGGGAAACAAACTGGATGCCTGGACTCATAACAAGACCATACAAAAGGCTGTTGAGAGCTACCGTATAACGCCGCAACAGAAAGAAATTCTAAGATCATATAAAATAAAACAGAATAAAAAGAGCCAGTAGCATGTTCCGAAACCCGCATAACTACTGGCTTTTTTCTTTTTTTAAAATTTTTTTAAATTTGTTGTTGACAAGTAATAATCCCGGTGATATAGTAATATCTGTTCGCTGCTGATGCAAAAAAAACAAACGCAAACGCAGTAACAGAGCGGGTTTGAGACCCGTTGCACCTTGACAAATAAACAGTAATGCAACCCTGAAAAATTCCAAAAAGCATTGAGCAGGGCGAAAGACAAAATAAGCAGGTCGGGTAAGCTTGCTTACCAAGAACTGATTATTTTGGATTTCATTTTGCGAAAGCAAAAGCTTGGGAATGCGTAGCATTCGCAAGATCGGCTCAATCATTGAGAACAATTCAGAATAAACAAACCAAAAGTAAAACGGACAGAACAAAAGCCAAGCTTAGTTCTGAACGGGATGAAC
>JAILOW010000174.1 GCA_024690635.1 Butyrivibrio sp. | reverse complement strand
TTTCGCACCTATCCAGTCCGGTATCATGGCAACAATCCATGCTTACACAGGTGATCAGATGATCCTTGACGGACCTCAGAGAAAGGGCGACCTTAGAAGAGCACGTGCAGGCGCTGTTAACATCGTTCCTAACTCAACAGGCGCTGCAAAGGCTATCGGTCTTGTTATCCCTGAGCTTAACGGCAAGCTCATCGGCGCTGCTCAGAGAGTACCTGTTCCTACAGGATCAACAACTCTTCTTTTCGCAGTTGTTAAGTCTGACAAGGAGCTTACAAAGGAAGCAGTTAACGAGGCTATGAAGAAGGCTTCTGATCCTGAGACATTCGGATACAACGAGGACGAAATCGTTTCTTCCGATATCGTTGGAATGACATACGGCTCACTCTTCGATGCAACTCAGACAATGGTTACAGCTGTTGGTGATGGCCTCTACGAAGTTCAGGTTGTTTCATGGTATGACAACGAGAACTCTTACACATCACAGATGGTTAGAACTATCAAGTACTTCGAGAAGTTCGTTAAGTAATAACCCGTCGAAGTATTTGCGAGTTTAGTCAGAAAAGATTATTCGAGAGGGTCCGGTCCATTAGGACCGGACCCTTTTTCAATGTTAAAAAAGCTAAAAGCTAAATTAAAAGCAGGAGGGTATTCTAATGGCATTAAACAAAAAGTCAGTAGATGACATCAACGTAAAGGGCAGACGCGTTCTTGTTCGTTGCGATTTCAATGTACCTTTAAAGAACGGTGAGATCACAGACGAGACCAGAATCGTTGCAGCTCTTCCTACTATCAAAAAGCTTGTTAAGGACGGCGGCAAGGTTATCCTTTGCTCACACCTTGGCAAAGTAAAGAACGGCCCCAACGAGGGCGAGTCACTTGCACCTGTTGCAAAGAGACTTTCCGAGAAGCTTGGCAAGAATGTTAAGTTCATCGATGATTACAACGTAACCGGCGCAACAGCTACAGGTGCTGTTGAGGCTATGAATGACGGAGATGTTATTCTTCTTCAGAATACACGTTTCAGAGGCAAAGAGGAGACAAAGCCTGAAGAGGCCGGTGAGGCTTTTGCAAAAGAGCTTGCTGATCTTGCTGATGATTACGTATGCGACGCTTTCGGTTCAGCTCACAGAGCACACGCTTCTGTAGCGGTTGTTACCAAGTACATCAAGGAAAAAGGCGGAAACAACGCTGTTGGATACCTTATGCAGAAGGAGATCGACTTCCTTGGCAATGCAGTTGAGAATCCTGTTAGACCTTTCGTAGCTATCCTTGGCGGAGCAAAGGTTGCCGACAAACTCAACGTTATCAACACTCTTCTTGATAAGTGCGATACACTTATCATCGGTGGCGGTATGGCTTACACATTCCTTAAGGCTAAGGGATATGAAGTTGGTAAGTCACTTCTTGATGAGACAAAGATTGATTACTGCAAAGAGATGATGGAAAAGGCACAGAAGGCAGGTAAGCAGCTTCTTCTTCCCGTTGATACTGTTTGCATCGATTCTTTCCCTGATCCTATCGACAATCCTAACATCACAACAATAATCGTTGATGCTGACAAGATCCCTTCAGACAAAGAGGGCGCTGATATCGGACCTAAGACTGTTGAGCTTTACTCAGAGGCAGTTAGGTCCGCAAAGACTGTAGTATGGAACGGACCTATGGGTGTATTCGAGAACCCTGTTCTTGCTAACGGTACAAAGGAAGTTGCCAAGGCTCTTTCAGAGACCGCAGCTACAACAATCATCGGCGGCGGCGACAGCGCAGCAGCTGTTAACCAGCTTGGATATGCTGACAAGATGAGCCACATCTCAACAGGTGGCGGAGCTTCTCTTGAGTTCCTTGAGGGCAAGAAGCTTCCCGGCGTTTACGCAGCAGATGATAAGTAATCACTTAGCGAGGTTTTTTCGAGCTTAGTGCACTACTTAGTTCTGGCGAGGACGAAGTCCGAGAGCAGAACTTCATTATGAATAATTGGAGGAAATAAGTATGTCTAGAAGACGTATAATTGCCGGCAACTGGAAGATGAACAAGACTCCCAGCGAGGCTGTTGCACTTTGCAACGAACTTAAGGATCTTGTAAAGAACGATAACGTGGACGTAGTTTACTGCGTTCCCGCAATTGACATTGTTCCTGTAGCTGAGGCTGTTAAGGGAACCAATGTACATGTTGGTGCAGAGAATTTCTACATCGAGGACAAGGGCGCTTTCACAGGTGAGATTTCAGCTCCCATGCTCAAGGATGCAGGTGTTGAGTACATCATCATCGGACATTCAGAGAGAAGAGATATCTTCGGTGAGAACGATATCCTCATCAACCAGAAGGTTAAGAAGGCATTTGCAGCAGGCCTTAAGCCCATTCTTTGCTGCGGTGAGTCCCTTGCACTTCGTAAGGCTGATACTTACAGAGAGTGGATCAAGAGACAGATCACATGGGATCTTGACGGTGTAACAGCTGATCAGGTAAAAGAGCTTGTTATCGCTTACGAGCCTATCTGGGCTATCGGAACAGGCGAGACAGCTACATCAGATCAGGCTGAGGAAGTTTGCAAGCTTATCCGTGAGCTCATTGCTGAGCTGTACGACGCAGCAACAGCTGAGGCTGTTCGCATCCAGTACGGCGGATCAATGAATGCCGGAAACGCTGCTGAGCTTCTTTCAAAGCCCAACATCGACGGTGGTCTTATCGGTGGCGCAAGCCTTAAGCCTGACTTCGGCCAGATCGTTAACGCATAATATCCGATAGGATAACGATCATAATAATTTAAGAGCCTTTAGTGAACCAAGTTCACTAAAGGCTCTTTTAATATCTTTCTGCAATTCTTATTTACAGTTCTTCCCACTCAACAAATACTTCGTAATTTTCTGATTCCGGAAGTGCTTCCCATTTTTTCATGATATCAGCGAGGTTATCGTTTTCTCTTGGCTTGTTGATATTGGGCATTATGATGAATACTTTGTTCTTGCCGTCTATGGTGTACATGTCCGACTTTAGAAGAGAGGTCTTTACTATTTCATAGAACCTGTCCATGACGTCTCTTTCTATTTCGCCGCCGCTCTTGGACCTTACTGTAAACTGTGCAAGCTCAGCTTTTATGATGGATACCTTGGACATCCTTCGCATGAGTCTGTAGGTGTCCTGAAGTGAATCATAATCAAGTCTGTAGGCTCCGTCTGTGGTGGTACGCTCATTCAGGATCTTTCGAAGACTAACAAGGCTTCCTGATGCTTCCTGGGCTACGGAGATGGAACTGTTGTTTTTGGATGAGCTGTAGATGCTGTATCCGTGCTTTCCGTTGTTCTTGACGGTGTAGAGCGCTTTGTCGGCTTTCTTTAAAAGCTCTGCGTAATCTGTGCCTTCTGCAGGGGCTTTTACGGCTCCTATGGATATTCCGAGGGGAATCTCCATATCTTTTCCTATAAGGGTTCTGGCGGTCTTTAAAAGCTCTACATTTATATAATTGGTCTTGTCAGCTACGACTTCATCTCTCTCGGCATATTTAAGGAACATGATAAACTCATCACCGCCCACACGGCAGAGGATATCTTCTTCACGGGTACAGGTCTGCATGAGACGGGCTACTGCAACCAGTATTCTGTCACCCATGCTGTGTCCGTAAATATCATTGATGGGCTTGAAACTGTCAAGGTCAAGGATGGTCAAAATACCTTTGTCATTCTTGCAGGCTTCTTCCAGAATTTCCTGTGAACCACGCTTGTTCAAAAGACCTGTGAGAGGATCCTGGGTTGCGGCGTTCTGCCATTTCTCAAGAGAGTTGGCGTTCTGGATGATATTACCGATGGCCCAGCCTATGTACATGACAAGAAGCGATATTATGAAGGCCAGATATGCTTTGAAATAAGGCCGTTCAAACAGTCTTGATTCCTTGTGGATGTGGAAGATCTCCTCGCGGTAAATGGTGCTTCCGGAGGAATCCATAACCTGAACATGCAGCTGATAATTGCCGTAGGGCAGGTTGGTGAAGGTAAGTTCCTTCATATCGTTCTGATAGCAGGTGACACCTTCGTCCTCTGCGCCTTCCAGATATATGTGCAAAAGAGGATTGGAAAGGTTGTAGTTTAATACCGCCACATCAAAGAGAATACGTCCTGAGGTTGGAGGGATATTATATATACCGTCCTTTTCCTTTATTCGCTGATCATCCACATACAGATTGGATATGAGGATGTTGAAATTGTTGTGGAAGGAGCTGTAATTTTTTACCGAAATCCTGCTGACACCGTCCGTACAGCAAAGGTAAAGCATATCGTCCTTTACGGTATAGGAAGAGTCGGCGGTTACGGAGGAGTAAAGTCCACGGCTCTTATTAAGAAGAGCGTAGTTGTATACTTCATCCTGTATCAGAGCACTTTCGCTGACAACGTAGATACCGGCACTGGAGAGCACCCAGGCATTTCCGTCGCCGGGAAGGTAAACATCGTAGTTGTTACTGTAAGGGAAGTTCTTTAACTTGCTGATAAATCCGTCCCTTGAGTAGTAGAGAGCATTGCTGGTCACGTAGATGTATCCGCCCTTGCAGGGGATTATCTTTAACACAACCATGGTTCCGAGACCGTCGTTTTCGTCGATGCGATCTACAACAGCACCTTCTCTGATGACATATATTCCGTCACCGTCGGAGCCGGCATACACTGTATGGTTGGCATCTTCTATGGCGCAAAGTACCGGAGCGTTGATGCCGTCAACTTCGCCCAGAGTTCCGATGACCTCATTGTTCTTGATAAAATCGATGCCGGAGTTGTCGGATGCCATGATCGTTCCGTCGGAAAGCTGCATGGCAAATCTGAATCTGTCGCCCAAAGTTCCGGCTTTTCTGACGTTGTAATAATCTATGGTGTGATCCGACTTTAGCTGAATAAGTCCGTGCTCGCCGTAGGTACTAAACCAGATGTTATCATCGTTGTCGCACATGATATCCCTGATCCTGACATTTTTCAGGTACGCAGGAAAGGGAATGGGAACGGAGTAGTAGGTTTTAAGATCGATGGTGTAAAGACCTGAACCTGTACCTACATACAAAAGTCCGTTTTTTATGATGACACTGTTAACTACTTCGCTGTCCAGCTTGGCTCTTGAAAAGATGTCCTCGAAGGGGTTCCAGGTAAATCGCTTGATACCCTGCTTGCTGGAGGCAAACCATATGTTGCCCTGATAATCTATCAGGATATCGTCTATGGAACTGTCGAAGTTATCTGCGGTCATACTGATGAAAACACCTTCGTCGGTCATGAAACCAAGTCCGTTTTCACAAGCCACGAAGTAGCCGCCGAATTCCTTCGAGTAGAGAATGTCGTTGTAATAATTAATTCTGTCCGAGTGATATTTGTTTATTATGTCGACACTGCCATTGCCAAGGCGAAGGAGAGCAGTTTGGTTGCTGCCTGTACCCAGAACGAAGTTACCGTTGTTCTGAGTGCTGATGGCTGTGTAATCGCCTGCGATGAGGTAGGACATACGGTTATTTTTGATTATGAGCACATCGCCGTCTCCTCTGATGGCAGCCACCACATCTTTGCTGGCGCTGAGCTTTTCGATTCCGTAAAAGCTCTTTTCCGAAAAGACTGTGATCTCCGAATCGGGAGATATGGAGCAAAGCTGATTGACAGTTGCCACAAAGATATTGCCCTCGGAGTCTTCCGTCAGGGATCTGATGGAGTTGGAGGCAAGACCTTCATTGACTGTGTAAAATCTGATCTCTTCGGTTAAGGGCTCATAGCAGACTACGCCGCTGTCGTTGGTTCCGATCCACAGCCTGTTTTTGCTGTCCACATAAAGGCACATTACGTTGTTGATGCGAACATCAAGGTTCATGGCATTGAATCTGTAGCCGTCGTATCTGTAGATTCCTGAATAGGTTCCTGCCCATATGTATCCGTCGCTTGTCTGAGCAATGGCGGTTATCTCAACGGAGGCAAGGCCGAACTCTGTGTCGTAAACATCTCCTGCATATTCCGCTGCAAAGTTCTGTGCATGCGAAGGGAATGACGGGATGAGTGCTGCCGATATTGTGGCAAGGATCATAAATGTAAGAGGGAGCTTTTTTCCTTTTCCGGTGATGAGCTTGTAAAAAGCTATAAGACCAAGGGCAATGAAAAAGCTGAAAGCCTTGTCGGGAATGTCCACAAAGGCTTCTCCTATAAATGAATTGAGAATGGGGACGTGAACGTCGTTGGAGAGCATCTCCATTAGACTGTCTCCCCAGGAATTTCCTGTGGAGCCGCCGTAGATGATTATATTTAAGGGCGTTGAAATAAGAGCTGCGGCAAAACCGGTGGCCATTGCCACAGAAGCCATATGAAATGTCCTGTTGCTTTTATTTTTTACTTTGGGATAATATAGACCTGAAGCAAAAGCAACTGTAATTGATACAAGAATATATGGAAGTGCGACGATATCTTTAGATGCTATTATAGAATTGGTGAGTAAGCCGCAGACAGCGCCGCTGATGGGGCCTGCAGTGATGGCTACCAGTATTGTTCCCATGGCGTCCATCCACAACGGCAGGTTTAATGTACCGGCAATGTCTCTGCCAAGTAGATTAAATGCGACGCAGATTATGATAAATAGCCATGTTTTCCAAGATTTAAGCTGTTGCATT
Organism: Butyrivibrio sp.; assembly: GCA_024690635.1. Next base: position 18,760 of record JAILOW010000174.1, on the reverse strand, counting down.
CTCTAGTCACTCCGGTGGAAAATTTTCAATGCGCATCACTTATACATTTTAGCACTTTCTTCTTATAGTAACAATTGAATATTTGGTATATATTATTAAAGTTTTTTCGGAGAAAAAGGATATTTATGGAAAATTGTACAAAAAATAAAAAAGCCTTAATTGCAATGAGTGGTGGAGTTGACAGCAGTGTCTCCGCAGTCATCATGAAAGAGAACGGATATGACTGCATGGGCTGCACCATGAGGCTGTATGAAAATGATGTTGCGGGACTTGATCTTTTCGGCACCTGCTGCAGTCTTGAGGATACTCAGGATGCCAGAAGCGTATGTGAAAAGATAGGGATCCCTTACAATATTTATCACTACGAAGCGGAGTTTAGGGACAAGGTCATCGAGCCCTTTGTGTGCAGCTATGAAAGGGGAGAAACTCCCAATCCCTGCATTCGCTGCAACAGATACCTTAAGTTTGACATTCTGTATAAAAAGGCAAAAGAGCTGGGCTGTGACTATATAGTCACGGGGCACTATGCAAGGATAGAGGAAAAGGACGGACATTTCTTCCTGGTGAAGGCGGATGATCCCAAGAAGGATCAGAGCTATGTGCTTTATGATCTTACGGAAGAGCAGCTGCGGCATACCATGTTTCCTCTTGGTGCACATCCCAAGGAAGAAGTCAGGAAAATAGCCGAAAAGCATGAGCTTGTAACATCTCATAAAAAAGAGAGCCAGGATATCTGCTTTGTTCCCGACGGGGACTATGCTGCCATGATAAAGAGATTCAGGAACAAGGTCTATCCCAAGGGTGACTTTGTAGACATGGAGGGCAATGTCCTTGGCAGGCACGAAGGGATCATAAACTATACCATCGGCCAGAGAAGAGGTCTTGGCATACCTGCAGACAGAAGGCTTTACGTGGTGAAGCTTGATGTGCCGGGTAACAGGGTGATCCTTGGGGATGATGCGGATCTTTTCCAAAAAGAGTTTACGATAAGGAATTTCCACTGGATTACAGGGGATGAACCAAAAGGTGAATTCAGATGCAGTGTGAAGATCAGATACAAGCACAAGGAACAGCCTGCCACGGTCACTCCTCTTGAAGGGGGCAGGGCCAAAGTGGTATTTGATGAAAAGCAAAGAGCCATCACAGCAGGGCAGTCTGCTGTAATGTATGATGGTGATGTGGTTCTTGGCGGCGGTATCATTGAAGCTTGAACCAAACTGAAAAAAAGTATAAAATCTATTATTATGGGGGCTGTAGATCGAGCATGCTGAAAATGCATGACTGCGCGATCTTGAGCACCCTTATTTATTGAATACAAGGTGGTATAAACAATGGAAAAGAACGGAAAAAAGAAAAGGATCAGAAAGATCAGTACCAAGCTTTTGACTTATATAGTCCCGCTTGTTGTGATCACGATCATCGTCCTGGTTGCTGTTTCTTCACGTATCTCGGAGACGAGAATGACGGAGATGGCTACCGAGACCCTAGAGTCTTCAATAGACAATCAGGGAGAAAACATTGAATCATGGCTTAATGAGAATCTCAAGTATTTCTCAACAGTTAAGCATGTGATCGAGTCAAAGCATATGACGGATCTTGAACTTCAGATCGTTCTTGATTCCTATTACGGATATGACAAGAACTCGCCTGAGGGCTTCTACATAGGAACTGCCGCAGGCAAGCTTTATAAAGCAAGGTTATCTCCTTTTGAAGAGAGCGATGTTCTTAATAGCATATGGTACAAGCAGGGCCTTTCAAGAGTAGATATGGCATACGGAACCGCATACGAAAAAAGCACAGGCGAGACGGTTGTAAGTGCTACCGGTATCGTAAACGACGGCGGAGAAGAGCTCAGAGTCATCGGCGTTGACGTTTCTTTAAATGCCATAAGCATCATCGTTAATTCCGGAGTAAAGATGAGCAATGCAAGCTCCTTCCTTGTGGATACAACAGACAATACCATTCTGGCGCACAGGGACAATTCTCTTGTATTTTCAACACTCAGCACAGGCAGCAAGGATCCGATCCTTGCAGGCGCAGCACGTGCCATCAGTGACGGAGATCTTACCACACAGACCATAGGCAATTATATGACTGCCTTCAGGGAGATCAAGGGAACCGACTGGGTGCTTGTATCCTATATTCCCACGAAAGTGATCCTTCGTTCCGTAAGACAGCTTGGAAATATACTCATCATCATCGGAGCAGTTGCGGTTGTTCTCATAGTTCTTTCAATACTCTATGTTGTTAAAAAGGTTGTTGCTCCTCTCGGACATATTTCCGATAACATCAAGGCTATGTCCGAAGGTGATTTCACAATAGAAGTGGATACAAGGTCCAACGACGAGATCGGAGTCATGGGCGGCAAGATATCCGAGTTTGTGACTTCCATGAGAAGTATGCTTGCAAGTATCAGTCAGGAATCCGATAAGTTAAAAGAGGAGTCCGACAGCTCCGATATGGTTTCAAAGTCCATGTTTGATGCTTCGCAGTCTCAGTCTGAAGCCATGAAGCAGCTGAACGAAACCGTTGATCAGCTTGCAACCGCGGTAAATGACATCGCTTCCAATGCCACAACTCTGGCACAGGTAGTTGCGGATACAAGAGAAAACAGCGAAAAGGCAAACGAGAGCATGAAAGAAACTGTGGGCATTTCCGAAAAAGGCCGACAGGATATGGAAAAAGTAAGCGAAGCCATGAGCGGAATTGAAAATGCCAACAGCGAACTCGTTGAGTCCATCAATAAGGTTGGTTCCGCTTCCGAAGAGATCACTGCTATCGTCGGAATGATCAGTGAGATCGCAGATGAGACAAATCTCTTATCTCTTAATGCTTCTATCGAGGCTGCAAGAGCAGGAGAGGCAGGAAGAGGCTTTGCGGTGGTAGCTACCCAGATAGCCAAGCTTGCTCAGACCTCCGCTCAGAGTGCAAACAGTATTTCAGCACTTATCGATGAGGTCCACAGGCTCATAGCAGATGCTGTGGGACAGGCTCAGGCAAGTGCCGAGAGCATCCGTGAGAACAGCGAGCTTATAAATGTGGCTGTTGATACCTTTGAACAGATATATACCAATATCGAGGCATCCAACGCTCTTATTGAGGCTATGATCGAAGACGTAGGCAAGGTTGATGAAGTTGCAACCAATGTGGCAGCGATTTCCGAGGAACAGGCAGCCAGTGCCGATGAGATCCTTGCAACTTCCGAGAACATGGTACAGATGGCTGAAAATATCACTAAGAACAGTCAGGATGTTGCCGACAATTCTCAGGAACTTGCGGATACATCCAAGACACTTACAAGCTATGTTCAGAAGTTTAGAATTTAAGGAAGGTAGTAGCATGAAGAACAATAACAAAAGACTGATCTCATATATTTTATTAACAGCATTACTTGCCCTTACACTTATGGGATGCGGAAATGCTTCCTCCGGATCTTCTTCAGCCAAAGCTGCGGGCAATGCTAAGGTTTTATATATTGTCACAGACAGAAACGATACTTTCAGAGAACTTCTTTCATCCAGCATAGAAAATGCTGCAGCAAATCAGAAAGTTGCCCTTGATGTGGTTGAAACAGGAGATGATGTGGCAGCACAGGTTGCAGAGGTATCCAAGGCTAAGGCAGCAGGCTATGGCGCTATCATTTTAAGGTCAGCTGATCCAGGCACTGCGCTTCAGATGAACGTTGCCTCCAACGATATTCCCATTGTCTATGTAAACAACGAGCCTTCTTCAAGCCATCTTGAGGACAGCAAATATGTTTATGTGGGATCCGATGAAATGCAGTCCGGACAGTATCAGGCTGAATATGTATTAAAGAGACTTGGAAATCCCAAGAGCCTTGATGTTATCATCTTTGAGGGTGAGGCAGGCCATTCCGCAACTATCGGAAGAACCAAGGCGGTAAAGAGAACATTAAAAGAAAACGGCTGTAATGCAAACTATGTTTTCGTGGATTATGCAGACTGGTCTGATGCAGAAGCAAAGACAAAGCTTGGAATATTCATGAAGACAGGCCAGAATGTAGACGCTATCTTTTGCAACAACGATTCCATGGCCCTTGGAGTTATAGAAGGAATGAAACAGTACGGACTTGATTACAACACCATCCCTGTCTGCGGCGTTGATGCAACAGCAGACGGCTGTGCATCCATTATGGCAGGTGAGATGGCATTTACCGTACTTCAGGATGCCAAGAATCAGGCAGCAGCTGCAGTATCAGCCGCTGCAGTCATGGCGGGAGGCGGATCCATCACCGGTATCGAAGGAGCAACCTCCGACGGCAAGTATATCTACGTGCCTTTCGTACCTGTGGATTCCACCAATGTCAGTCAGTACAGTGGATGATCTCTGTGGCTTTTGCAACAACATCCTCAAGGGAATCATCACCTTCATCAATAACGATATCCGCGTACTTCTCGTAGAGGAGTACGCGTTCTTTGTATAAGGACTCAAGAGTCTGACCTTCTTTTATGACAACGCCCCTTTGTTTTGCATGATGGAGGCGCTTTTTTAATGTTTCAAAGCTTACCTTGAGATAAACAACGCATCCGATCTCTTTATAGTGTTCCATGGCCTGACGTCCGTAAACCACACTTCCGCCGGTGGCTATGATGGTGTTTGTGCAGTCAATGCCTGCATTTACTTTATTCTCAATGTCTATAAAGCCGTCAATCCCGTCGGATGCTATTATCTCAGAGAGCTTTCTTTTCTCCTTTTCCTGGATGACGATGTCCGCATCTATAAATTTGTAGCCCAGGATCTTGGCAAGGATGACACCTACGGTGCTTTTTCCTGAAGTGGGCATTCCGATAAGGATGATATTGTCTTTATTCATTTGGTCTGTTCCTTTCAAATAATCAGTCCTATTATTCTAACACTTAATTGACACTGTCTGGGTGTTTATGTAAAATAATAACGCGTGCTTTTATATTTAGCATAAAAATTCACGAGTTTTGTTTGGGAGGATCAATATGTCAAGAAAAGCAACAATCACCCAGAAAGAGATTGTAAATGCTGCTTTTAAAATAACAAGAAAAGAGGGCTTTGAACAGATCACATCAAGAAAGCTTGCTGCAATGGCAGGCTGTTCAACTCAGCCTATTTTCCGTATCTATGAGAATATGGATGCGCTTAAAAAGGATGTTTACGACAAGGCTGCCGAGTATTATCAGGACTATTACAATGAGTTTTCCAAGACTCATGATGTTCCTTTTGTGGACCTTGGACTTGCATACATCGGATTTGCGCAGAAGTATCCCCATCTTTTCAGACTTCTTTTTGTTTCAGAGCAGGGACCCGAATCCAAGAGCATGTATGATCTTGTAAACGGACAGTCCGAGAACGTGGTAAAAGAGATCAATAAGGCTGCAGCAAAGGGCGCAAAGAACGCACAGCAGCTCTTTATGCAGATGTGGATCTTTATTCACGGCGCCGGATGCATGGCTGTTACCGGAGACTACGATCTTGATGAGGCGGCATCCGTTTCTATGCTTGAGTCTGCATACAAAGCCTTTGGCATGTGACGGTAGCTTATGAAATTCGAAAAAAATGTTGATGTCATTACCAGAATAAACGAATGTTACCCCAGGATGAGCAAGGGCAAAAAGAACATTGCCACCTACATCTGTGACCACTATGAGCAGGCTGTTTTCATGACAGCCTCAGAACTTGGTAAGATCGTGGGAATGAGCGAGTCAACAGTTGTCCGCTTTGCCATGAGTCTTGGCTACGAGGGGTATCCTGAATTTCAGAAGGCGCTGGTGGAGTGGGCTTCCGACAAATTCGGCTCTGTTGAAAAAGTCGGAAGACGCTTTGGAAAAAGCAGCGAAGGTGAAATTCTCTCTTCCATTCTTCAGTCGGATATTTCCAACATTGAACATACCAAAAATAATATTGATGTGGCTGCTTTTAAAACGGCAGTTGATATTATTCTGAAGGCGAAGACTGTCTACATAGTTGGACTTCGAAGCTGTGAGCCTCTGGCTGATTTTCTGTACTTTTATCTGAACATCATACGCGGAAACAATGTCCTTATAAGGACCACCAATGTAAGCGAAATGTTTGAGCAGATGATAAGGATCAGCGACAGGGACTGCATCATAGGTATCAGCTTCCCCAGATATTCCATGAGGACTTTAAAATGCATGGAGTTTGCCAATGACAGAAATGCCAAAGTCATTACCATAACAGACTCTATTCATTCCCCCATGAATCTGTATTCTTCCTGTAACCTTCTTGCCAAGAGCGAGATGGCATCAATCGTTGACTCTCTTGTGGCGCCCCTTAGCGTTATCAATGCGCTGGTGGTGGCTCTTTGCATGAGACGACCCAACGAAGTAAAGGCGGATCTTCAGATGCTGGAGGAAACCTGGAATAACTATCAGGTGTATTTGAATGATGAGATCAATTTCGCCGCTGATGACATAATGATGGGACTTCCCTTTAAAAAAGCTGGGGAGAACGAGGAATAAATGAAAAAGATCGCAGTTATAGGCTGCGGCGCTGCCGGTATGATGGCTGCAATAGCAGCGGCAGAGGGCGGTGCCAAAGTCACTGTTTTTGAAAAAAACGAAAAACCCGGAAAAAAGATATATATCACAGGTAAGGGCAGATGCAATGTTACCAATGCCTGCGAGGTTCAGGACTATTTTGACAGCGTAAGGAGAAATCCGAGATTTCTGTACAGTGCCGTTTATGGTTTTGATAACAGAGCTGTCATGGACTTTTTTGAAGATAACGGCTGTCGTCTTAAGGTGGAGCGAGGAGACAGAGTATTTCCCGTTTCAGACCATTCATCTGATATCATAAAGGCTGTTTTTAATGCAGTTAAAAAAGCCGGCGTTAAAGTGCTTTTTGATGTTGAAGTGTTTTCTGTTGAGGCTGCAGGCGGCAGGGTGACAGGGATCACCTACAGTAAGGCCGACGAGCCCATTACAAGAGAAGAGTTTGACTCTGTTATAATCTGCACCGGAGGAGTTTCATATCCTTCCACCGGATCTACAGGTGACGGCTACAGATTTGCCAGGGATCTGGGACACAGGATAGTTCCCACAAGGCCCGCTCTGGTTCCTTTTGAAACAAAAGAAAGCTGGGTGACGGATCTGCAGGGACTTGCCCTTAAAAACGTATCCATGAGACTTTATCAGGAAAAACCCAAGGGAAAGAATAAGAATAAGCCTGTTTATGAAGGCTTTGGAGAGATGCTCTTTACCCATTTCGGAATCAGCGGACCTCTTGTTCTGACTGCAAGCTCCTATTATGAAAAGGAGCTTGTCGCAAAGGCTTCTTTTGACCTTAAGCCTGCTCTTTCGGAGGAGCAGCTTGATAAAAGAGTCTTAAGGGACTTTGACGATGCCCCCAATAAACAGTTTAAAAACGCTTTGGGAGGTCTTTTCCCTGCCAAACTGATACCTGTAATGGTGGAGCTTTCGGGAATAGATCCTGAAAAAGCGGTAAATAGCATTACAAGAGAGGAAAGGCTCTCTTTTGTAAAGCTTATAAAGAATCTTGAGGTGACCATAACAGGCACAAGAGGCTTTAATGAAGCCATCATCACAAGAGGCGGAGTGGATGTAAAAGAAGTTGATCCTTCCACCATGGAATCCAAGCTGATATCGGGACTTTTCTTTGCCGGAGAGGTTCTTGATATAGATACCGAGACAGGAGGCTTCAATCTGCAGGCAGCCTGGTCTACGGGACATCTTGCGGGAGAGAGCGCCGCAGCGGAATAAAAAGGAGATAAAATGAGTAAAGCAATTGCAATTGACGGACCTGCAGGAGCAGGAAAGAGTACCATAGCCAAGAAGGTGGCAAAAGAGCTGGGATTTATTTATGTTGATACTGGCGCTATGTACAGAGCCATGGCTCTTTATATGATAAAGAATGATATTAAACCCCAGGAGAGCGAGAAAATAAGCGCTACCTGTCAAAATGCGGATATAACCATAAAGCATGAAAACGGCGAGCAGGTGGTTTATCTGAACGGAGAGAACGTTAACGGTCTTATCCGTACCGAAGAAGTCGGAAACATGGCTTCCGCCAGCAGTGTAAACGGCGATGTGAGAAAGAAGCTTGTGGAGCTTCAGCAGAAGCTTGCAAAGACAACAGATGTTGTTATGGACGGAAGAGATATCGGAACGGTCGTGCTTCCCGATGCGGATCTTAAGGTTTACCTTACCGCAAGTAGCGCTGTAAGAGCAAAGAGACGCTATAATGAGCTTGTTACCAAGGGCGAAAGCTGCGATCTTGAGGCAATAGAAAAAGATATCATCGAAAGAGACTACCGCGACATGCACAGGGAGATCTCTCCTCTTAAACAGGCGGAAGATGCCGTTTTGGTAGATTCTTCGGATATGACCATCGATGAAGTTGCAGCAAGGATCATTGAGCTGTACAAAGGATGAAAAAATGGAAGTAAGAGTAGCTGAGCACGCGGGATTTTGCTTTGGAGTAACAAAAGCAGTTGATACTGTATACGAACAGGCAGGGAACAATCCCGGAAAAAGCATATATACCTACGGGCCTATAATCCACAACGAAACCGTTGTTTCGGATCTTGAGAAAAAAGGCGTAAAGGTCATAGAAAGTCCCGAGGAACTTGAGGGGATAAAAGAGGGAATAGTTATCATCAGATCCCACGGAGTCACCAGAGAGGTTCAGAAGAAACTTGAAGCTACGGGACTTGAACTTGTGGATGCCACATGTCCTTTTGTAAAAAGGATACACAACATAGTGGATGAGGAGAGTAAAAAGGGCAAGAGCATCATCGTGGTAGGCAGCGAGAGCCATCCGGAGGTGGAGGGTATCGTAAGTTTTGCTAACGGCCCCGTTTTCGTTATCGACACCGCTGAAAAGGCAGAAAAATTCAGCGAAGACAAGAACGCAGAGTACACAGTCGTGTCACAGACTACCTTCAACAGGAAGAAATTTCAAGAAAACGTTGAAATCTTAAAAAAATGCGGTTACAATATTAATATTGTGAATACTATATGCAATGCTACGGACGAGCGCCAAACGGAGGCAGAACAGATAGCGTCTGAAGCAGACGTTATGATCGTCATAGGCGGAGCGCACAGTTCCAACTCCAGAAAATTGTTTGAAATCTGTAGAGAAAAGTGCGAAAAAACATATTTTATTCAAACACTGGATGACTTGCACTTAGAATTAACTAATGCGGTTAAGCTAGTGGGGATTACCGCCGGGGCTTCAACCCCAAAGAACATTATTGAGGAGGTTCAGAAACATGTCAGAACAAACATTTGAACAGATGCTTAACGAATCGTTCAAAACAATTCACACAGGGGAGGTTGTTGAGGGAACTGTTATTGACGTTAAGCCTGACGAGATAATCCTTAACATTGGTTACAAGTCCGACGGTGTTTTAACAAAGAACGAGTATTCCAACGACAACAGCATTGACCTTACAACAGCCGTAAAAGTCGGTGACACAATGGATGTCAAGGTTCTTAAGACCAACGATGCAGACGGTCAGGTTATTCTTTCATACAAGAGACTTGCTCTTGACAGAGGCAACAAGAGAATTGAGGAGGCCTTCAATAACAAAGAGGTTCTCACAGCCAAGGTTGTTCAGGTACTTGAGGGCGGCCTTACAGTAATAGTTGATGAGGTTAGGATCTTCATTCCTGCAAGCCTTGTATCAGACAGCTACGAAAAAGATCTTTCCAAGTATCTTGATCAGGAGATCCAGTTTGTAGTTTCCGAGTACAATCCCAAGAGAAGAAGATATATCGGAAACAGAAGAGTACTTGTCACAGCAGAAAAGGCTGAGCAGGCTAAGAAGCTCTTCGAGACTATCAAAGTTGGCGATGTAGTAGAAGGAACCGTAAAGAACGTTACAGATTTCGGTGCATTCATCGATCTTGGCGGTGCAGACGGACTTCTTCATATTTCAGAGATGAGCTGGGGACGTGTTGAGAGCCCCAAGAAAGTATTCAAGATCGGCGATACCGTTAAGGTTCTTGTAAAGAACATCGACGGCAGCAAGATCGCTCTTTCCAGAAAGTTTGACGATGAGAATCCTTGGAAGGATGCTACAGAGAAGTATGCTGTAGGCAACATCGTTAAGGGCAAGGTTGCCAGAATGACAGACTTTGGTGCATTCATCGAGCTTGAGCCCGGTATTGACGCACTCCTTCATGTTTCTCAGATCGCAAAAGAGCATGTTGAGAAGCCTGCAGATGTCCTTAAGGTAGGTCAGGAAGTAGAAGCCAAGATCGTTGACTTCAACGAAGAGGACAAGAAGATCAGCCTTTCAGTTAAGGCTATGTTCGCTCCTGAAAAGACAGAAGAGGCTCCTGCCGCTGAGGATGAGGGCGATGTAGTATCTGTTGATATCGATAAGGTTATTGCAGAGCAGGGAAATGAGGACAAGACTGAGGAGTAATCATCTTCCGAACATTAGTGAAACTTATAAAAGAAGTGGTTTTTTGACCACTTCTTTTTTGTGACCATATTAACAAAATTTCGATAATTTATTTAGAATTATTTAATTTTACATACAATTCTGTCTAATATAAAATTGAAGTAGTGACACTGCAATTAAGATTAATCAGGAGGAAGAGTACTCTATGGAATACGATTACGAGTGGTTTAAAAAAGCAGTCTATGATCTTACAAAGATCGATCTCAATGCCTATAAAGAAAAGCAGATGAAGAGAAGGATCGACACTCTTATCGGAAAGTATGAGGTTCAGGGCTATAACGGCTTTATGGATCTTATCAAAAAGGATAGGGAAGCCCTTGATTCCTTTGTATCATATCTTACCATCAACGTTTCCGAGTTTTTCAGAAATGCCGATCAGTGGAATCTTATGGATAAAGAGATGGTGCCTGAGCTTATGTCCAAGTTCGGCAAGAACCTGAAGATCTGGAGCGCAGCCTGCTCCACAGGTGATGAGCCCTACACCATTGTTATGATGCTCAGTAAGCACATTCCTCTTAATCAGATAAGCGTTCTTGCCACAGACCTTGACGCTGTTGTTCTTGCCAAGGCAAAGGCCGGAATCTATGATAAAAAGGAAGTTGCCGGAGTTCCCGAAGAGTTTAAAAAGAAATACTTCTCGGAAACTGCCGACGGCAGGATGAAGGTTTCAGATGAGATCAAGTCCAGAGTTACCTTTAAACAGGCAGATCTTCTTAGAGATCCTTATCCCAAGGATTATCACCTCATTGTTTGCAGAAACGTGCTTATCTATTTCACAGAAGAAGCTAAGGATGATATATTCAGAAAGTACTTTGATGTTCTTGCTCCCGGAGGAATCCTCTTTATCGGAAGCACGGAGCAGATCATAAATTACAAGGATATCGGCTTTGTAAGAAAGAATTCTTTCTACTACGAAAAGCCCAAGGCATAAAAAAATGCCCCTGTTCAGATGAACGGGGGCATTTTTTAATTGTCCAGTATGTGCGCAATGACATGGCTTGCATACAGCGACATTGCAAAGCGGCTTTTTTTCATGTTTTCCGTAAGATCAAAGAAAAAGCTCTTATCTTCGTAATCCCTCTTAAAAAAAGGAGCAAATACAAGATCCCATTCCACGAGATACTGGCCTTCTTTTTTTGTATAGCAGTTTTCGGGCTTTGCCTTTTCTCTGTAGTTTTTATCTACAAAAGTGGCAAGTGACTTGTGAATAGCCATATCTTCGCGAGGGAGATAGTAGTAGTCCTTGTAATTTGCGTAAAAATATTTAAGCTCTGTCTCGTAAAGCGGTACACGAAGTGTGGCTTCATTTTTGTCGGTCTTAAAAAAGCAGGAGCTTACATTTCCCGAAAGGGGAACCGGAAGTTCAAAGGGGAGCTTAAGCTTCATGAATACTTCCTGCTTTCTGCTTCCGTCAATGTCTGTATAATAATTGGCCTGTACCTTGGATGCCCTCACAGGGAGGTTGTTGTCAAAAGAGCTGTCATCCACGGGCTCGTCGGTTTTAACCGATACCTTGGGCATGTTCTTAAAAAGTGAAAAGAACTCGTGATATTTAAGAACAGGCAGTATCCTGAACAGACCTCTTACATCATCTGCGTTATGTAAAAGCAAAAGCTCAAGGGCTTCTCTGGATTTTGTCTTTTTATAATCCTCATATACGGGAATAAGCTTGCCACCGCTGTATTTATCCTCGCGTTCGATGCCAAGGAACAGCTCTATGGTCTTTTGCTTGCAGTCGGAAAGTCCAAGCTGAAGCTTGTAGGGTTTGACCTTCTTGTAGATATCATAGGATGAAAGCGCTTCAAGAGGGTTGATCATATCGTATTTTTTGTATTTTGCATCCATAAAGGGCAGATCAAATTTATCGCCGTTAAAGTGAACAAGCGTCTTATAGCCATTTACAAATTCCGAAAACGCAGAAAGGATCTCCTTTTCCTCCATTGCGGACTCTGCAAAGAACTGTCTTATCTTGAAATTGCCGCCCTCAAAAAAAGCGGTACCGATAAGATAGATATCAGAGGTTTTAGGAGATAAGCCTGTGGTCTCAATATCCACAAAAAGTACATCGCTGCTGTCACATTCCACCAGCTGCGGCACCTCATTTAGCAATTCCCTGTCTATATCATTAAGTTCAGCATCTATTTTGATCATCGCTTTTCCTCTCCGAAATCGCCTACAAACACTATTCTACCACAGGTACTGCCACTTTCGTTACGTTATTTCTCTCCGGCCATGATCACGACAAAAACGTGGAATATTTACTGATGTATTTTTGCTTGCAAGTCCCATTTTTATGATAAAAGGTAGTATAATAATTGTGTTGGCTGTTCGCCGCTAAAGTGTCTTTTGGCGGCAGGCTTTTCAAAAAAATTTCGGAGGAAGGGTAGGAAATGGCTAGAGGTACTTTTTCGGGCGGAATCCATCCTTATGAGGGAAAAGAACTTTCCAAGGATAAGCCCATCAAATCCGTGCTGCCAAAAGGGGATCTGGTATATCCCTTATCCCAGCATATTGGCGCACCTGCTAAGCCCATAGTTGCTGTTGGGGACCATGTTCTGACAGGTCAGAAGATTGCCGAAGCCGGTGGCTTTGTTTCGGCACCCATTTTTTCGACTGTTTCCGGAACTGTCAAGTCTATCGAACCCAGAAGACTTGCAACAGGCGCTATGTGTGACAGTATCATTGTGGAAAACGATGAAAAATATGAGGAAGTTGAGTTTAAGCCCATCAAACCTTATGAGGAGATGACTGCTGAGGACAAGATAGCAGCCGTACGCGAGGCAGGCGTAGTAGGAATGGGCGGAGCGGGATTTCCCACTGCTGTCAAATTTTCTCCAAAGGAACCGGACAAGATCGACTATGTCATTGCCAACTGTTCTGAGTGTGAGCCTTATCTTACTTCAGATTACAGAAGGATGATCGAGGAGCCGGAGCTTCTTTTGGAAGGTCTTAGGATCGCGGTTAGTATTTTTCCCAATGCCAGAGGTATTCTGGCCATCGAGGACAATAAACCCGATGCTATCTCTATTTTCAAAGAACTTACAAAAGATGATGACATTATCAGCGTAAAGCCCGTCAAGACCAAGTATCCTGAGGGCGCTGAGCGTATGCTTATTTACGCTGTTACCGGAAGAGAGATCAACTCTTCAATGCTCCCTGCAGACGCGGGCTGCATCGTTGACAACGTTGATACTCTTTGTGCTGTATGCAGAGCGGTAAAAGAGGGACGTCCTCTGATGGAGAGAATCGTTACCATTACCGGTGATGCTGTAAATGATCCCAGAAACTACAAGGTCAGGATAGGTACCAACTATCGTGAGCTTATTGATGATGCGGGCGGTTTTGTAAAGGAACCTGCCAAGATCATTTCAGGCGGACCCATGATGGGATTTGCCATCTTTGATCTGGATGTTCCCACCACCAAGACTGCATCGGCTCTTACATGCCTTACAGTGGATCAGGTGGCTGAAATGGAACCTACTGCCTGCATCAACTGTGCAAGGTGCGTTGAGGTATGCCCTGAGAGGCTTATTCCTAAGAACCTTGCGGATGCGGTAGAGCATAACAATGAGAAGGCATTCCTTGACATGTACGGAATGGAGTGCTGTGAATGCGGATGCTGTAGCTACATTTGCCCTGCAAGACGTCAGCTCACGCAGCTGATCAAGGGTATGAGAAAGATTCAGCTCGGCAAGAGAAAAAAGTAAGGAGGACATTTTGATGAGTGAATTAAGAAGAGTGTCATCCAATCCGCATGTGAGATCAAAATCCACCACAACAAACATTATGATGTGGGTAGTGATCGCCCTTCTCCCTGCCACAGGTTATGGAATTTATAATTTTGGACTGGATGCACTTATTATTGTTTTATTATCGGTTTTCACCTGTGTACTGACTGAATTTCTTTATGAAAAGGCTCTTCACAAGCCCATCACCATAGGAGATTTTTCAGCGGTTGTAACAGGTCTTTTGCTGGGACTTAACCTTCCTTCCACAGTGCCGTGGTGGATCCCAGTTGTGGGCGGTGTCTTTGCCATTATCATGGTAAAGCAGATCTTTGGCGGACTTGGACAGAACTTTATGAATCCGGCTCTTGGCGGAAGATGCTTCCTTATGATCTCTTTCCCCGCACTTATGACCAACTTTGTTACAGATACCTATACAGGTGCAACACCTCTTGCAAATCTTAAAAACGGCGTTGAAGTCAATGTTATGGACATGCTCATCGGTAGAACCGCAGGAACCATCGGTGAGACATCAATGCTTTGTATTGCGATAGGTGCAATGATACTGTTTGCTGTAGGAGTGATCGATTACGTTATTCCTTTCACTTACATTATAACCTTTGCACTGTTCGTAGCGCTTTTTGGCGGACACGGATTTAACTGGGCTTATATTTCCGCACATCTTGCAGGTGGCGGTCTTATGCTTGGTGCTTTCTTTATGGCAACGGATTATGTCACATGTCCCATCACTCCAAGGGGCAGATTTATCTACGGCATTATCCTCGGACTTCTCACAGGTATTTTCCGTATCTTCGGAGCAAATGCCGAGGGAGTTTCTTTTGCCATCATCATTACAAACCTTCTGGTTCCGCTTATTGAAAAGTTCACTATTCCCAAAGCTTTCGGTATCAAAAAAATTGCAAAGAAGGAGGCTAAGCAGGCATGAACGATACAAAATCCATGATCAAAAACGCCCTTATCCTCTTTGCGATAACTTTGGTGGCAGGCGTTCTTTTGGGGCTTGTTTATCAGGTTACCAAGGACCCTATTGCATATCAGGACAAGCTTGCTCAGGACAAGGCTAATCAGTCTGTCTTTGCGGATGCGGCTTCTTTTGAAGATGCAGCTCTTAATGATACTGCAGTAGCCACAGTTTCTTCCGAGCACTCGGGCGTGACGATTGAGAGTGTAAAAGAGGCAAAGGATGCTTCAGGAAAGAGCCTGGGATACGTTATCCAGGTTAAATCAAAGGGCTACGGCGATTTCATTGAATACACCGTGGGCATCACCAACGACGAGAATATCAACGGCATCTCCATCATAAAGATCGCCGAGACTCCCGGTCTTGGAATGAATGCGCCCAAGGTTATTGTTCCTCAGTTTGAGAACAAGGCTATAGCTGATTACACAGTAGTTAAAAACGGTCAGCAGACCGATCCCACAACACAGATCGAAGCCATCTCCGGTGCTACCATTACTTCCAAGGCAGTAACCGAGGGTGTTAATGCGGCTGTGTCATATTTTGAAAATGTTTTGAAAGGAGGTAACTGATGAGCATGGAAGCAAAAAAAGGCGCTTTAGGCTTTAAACAGAATACTCCTGCAGAAAGATTTTTTAACGGTCTCATTGTTGAGAACCCCACGCTGGTACTGATGATCGGTATGTGCCCTACACTGGCTGTAACATCATCTGCCATCAACGGTCTTGGAATGGGTCTTGCAACCACCTTTGTTCTGGCACTTTCCAATGCTGTTATTTCAGCCCTCAGAAAGACAATACCTTCAACTGTCAGGATCCCTTCCTTCATAGTTGTTATTGCTTCTTTCGTTACACTTGTTGAGCTTCTTATGAAAGCTTACGTTCCTACACTTAATGCAGCTCTTGGCGTTTACATTCCGCTGATCGTTGTTAACTGTATCATCTTCGGAAGAGCGGAGGCTTATGCCAGCAAGAACGGTATCGTTCCTTCATTCTTCGACGGAATCGGTATGGGACTTGGATTTACCTGCGCCATCACATGCATCGGTCTTGTGAGAGAGTTTATCGGTGCTGGAACACTTTTTGACGTACAGATCCTCGGCGAGGGAACAGTGGTTCCCGGAGCTGTCGGAGGATTCCTTTCAGGATATCAGCCTGTCAGCATTTTTGTTCAGCAGGCGGGTGCGTTCTTTGTTCTGGCATTCCTTATTGCCATCATGAACAAGGTAAAATCAAATCTGGCAAAGAAGGGCAAAGATACCTCCAAGTTCGGAGAGGGTTGCTGCTCATCTGCAGAAGAAGCTGCAGCAGACAAGATCATGGCTGACAAGGCCGGAAAGGAGACCGAATAATCATGGCAGAATCTATTATCAGTTTAGTGGGACTTATGATCTCGGCCTCACTTGTAAGTAACGTAGTTCTCAGTCAGTTCCTTGGCCTTTGTCCTTTCCTTGGAGTATCCAAGAAAACAGACACCGCTCTTGGAATGGGAGCTGCTTGTATCTTCGTAATCACTATGGCTTCACTGGTGTGCAGCCTGATCTACAAATTTATACTGGCACCTCTTGATCTTTCATACCTCAAGACCATCGTATTTATTCTGGTCATTGCCATGCTGGTTCAGTTTGTTGAGATGATCCTCAAAAAGTACGTGGTTTCACTGTATCAGGCTCTTGGTGTATACCTTCCCCTGATCACCACAAACTGTGCGGTTTTGGGTGTTGCACTTAACAACGTAACTGACGGCTATACGATTCTTGAGAGTACCGTATGCGGATTTGCAACTGCTGTAGGTTTTACAATTGCCATCGTTATTCTGGCAGGTCTTCGTGAAAAGATGGAATACAACGACATTCCCGCTCCTTTCAAGGGAATGCCCATGGTCCTTCTTACTTCCGGACTTATGGCTATTGCATTTACCGGATTCAGCGCACTGAAATAAGGAGATAACAATCATGATAAATGGAATTATTATTGCAACAGCAGTAGTGGCCGGCGTGGGAATTGTTATCGGATTGATCCTGGGTGTTGCTGACCTTAAACTGCATGTTGAAGTAGATGAAAAAGAGCAGGCTATCCTGGAGGCTCTTCCCGGAAATAACTGCGGTGGCTGCGGATATCCCGGATGTTCCGGCTGCGCAGCTGCGATTGCCAAAGGTGAAGCCTCAGTAAATCAGTGTCCCGTAGGCGGAGCGCCCGTTGCCGAGATCATCTCAGGCATTATGGGTGTGGAAGCAGGGGATGCCAAAAGAATGGTTGCCTATGTTCACTGTCAGGGAGATTGCGAAAAGGCAGAGAGCAAGTACGAATATGACGGAGTATCTGATTGCAGACTTCAGACTCAGGCTCCCGGCGGCGGATCCAAGGTTTGTATGTTTGGCTGCCTCGGCGGCGGAAGCTGCGTATCCGTATGCCAGTTTGATGCTATTCACGTGGTAAACGGAGTTGCGGTCGTAGACAAGGAAGAATGTAAGGCCTGCGGCAAGTGTGTAGACATCTGTCCCAGACACCTTATCGATCTTATTCCTTACGATGCAACACAGGTTGTATCCTGCAAATCTCAGGATATGGGCCAGGCAGTCAATAAGTACTGCAAGATCGGATGCATCGCCTGTCACATCTGCGAAAAGAACTGTCCTGCAGGGGCTATCACTGTTGAAAACAACGTGGCTGTCATTGATCAGGAAAAGTGCACTCACTGCGGAACCTGCGTAGAGAAGTGTCCAAAGAAAGCTATTGCAAAGCATTAAAAACATATGCATAAAAAACTGCCCGTTATACAGCGGGCAGTTTTTTTATTACCATAGCACCGATAAAGCCGATGATAAGTCCGGTTATTACGCCGGTTATCCAAAGAACCGGAAGATACCAGGCGATAGCCCGGGTATTTAGTGCGATCATGGCTACAAGTATCTGACCTATGTTGTGGGTTAGCGCTCCTACCGTGCTTACACCCATGACGCCAAAGCGATCTGTCTTTTTCATAAGGATCATGACAAGTCCCGAAAGAAGCCCGCCTGCAAGGGAAAAGGCAAAGGACAGGGCAGTGCCGAATAACAGCGCTACGATAATGATCCTGACGAAATTTATGATAAGGGCAGCTTTTTCATCCATGTGATAAAGTGCCACCAGAACAACAATATTGGTAAGTCCCAGTTTCATGCCGGGGATCGCTATAAAGGCCGGTATCTGTGTTTCCACGTAGCTGAGGATAAGAGCAAGGGATGAGAGAATGCCGTATAAGGCAATGGTTTTGGTCTTATTCATGTCTTTATCCTCCCACCACTGCATCATAATCAGTATCTTCGCCCAATGATGAACGGATCTCCACGATGACCTTGTTTGGAAGGCAGATAATTGATTCTCCTGCCTTGTTGATGCTGCCCATGTGAACACACAGATGATCGGGGCAGGAAGCCTCCGTGAGCCTTGCGCTTCCGCTTTCTATCACCAGAAGGTTTGTTCCGCCGCCTGCTCCTTTTATGAGATAGGTGCCGTCTTCGGAAAGAGGGTAGATTGAGATCTCTTTTCCATCAACGCTTACTACAACCTCTTTTCCGGTGGATGCAGTAAAGTGAAGGATCAGCAGGATCAGAGCAAATACAGCCAATAGTCC
>JAILOW010000082.1 GCA_024690635.1 Butyrivibrio sp. | reverse complement strand
TAATTACCTTTTTGATGAAATATGACAACTTAACATTTTCCGAAGCTTTGAAACAGCTGGCAGAACGGGCAGGAGTAAAGCTCCCCGAAGAGGATGACTCTCCCGCAGCAAGAGCTGCCAGAGATAAACGGCAGATACTTCTTGATATAAATAAAGAAGCTGCCAAATATTATTACTATCAGCTTCGAAGTCCAAACGGACAAAAGGGTCTTGAGTACTTTCGTGGCAGAGAGCTTTCTGACGAAACCATGAAGCAGTTTGGCCTTGGATATGCCAACGTCACAAGCGACGATCTGGTAAAGCATTTAAAGAGCCTTGGATATCAGGATGCGCAGATCATAGACGCGGGCCTTGCATCCCATGATGACAAGTTTGGAACCCATGACAAGTTCTGGAACAGAGTCATGTTTCCTATTCAGGATGCTTCGCAAAAGGTCATCGGATTTGGCGGAAGAGTTCTGGGAGACGGTAAACCCAAGTACCTGAACTCGCCTGAGACCATGATCTTTGACAAGAGCAGAAACCTGTTCGGACTTAATCTTGCCAAGAACTCAAGGGCCGGTTACATGATCATCTGCGAAGGATACATGGATGTGATAGCCATGCATCAGGCAGGCTTTAACATGGCGGTGGCTTCCCTTGGAACAGCCTTTACCACAGGTCAGGCCATGATCCTAAAGCGCTACACCGACGAAGTCATCCTGTCCTACGACAGTGACGAAGCCGGAACCAAAGCGGCGCTTCGCGGAATAGGCATATTAAAAGAGGCAGGCCTTAAGGGAAAAGTCCTTGACCTAAGACCTCACAAAGATCCCGACGAGTTCATAAAGAACGAGGGAAAAGAGGCCTTTGAAGAACGCATCAGGAATGCGGAGAATCCTTTCTTTTTCGAGGCAAGGATAATGGAGTCGCGGCATGAAATGTCGGACCCTGAGTCCAAGACCGAGTTCCACAGACAGCTTGCACAAAAGCTCTGTGAATTTGAGGATGCTCTTGAAAGAGAAAATTACATAGAAGCAGTTGCAGCCAGATACAATATTGCAATTGATGACCTTAGAAGGAGCGTTGCATCCTATGCAGCCAAAGGAGGCCTGGTAAAACCCGCACAGCGGCCAAAGCCCGGAGTTCAGAAAAAATCCACTCCGGAGGACGGCGCCAAAAAGAACCAGCGGCTTCTCCTTACATGGCTTACGGATGAACCAAAAATCTTTCCAAAGGTCAAAAAAATGATCACTCCGGAGGATTTTTCCGATGACCTATACAGAAAGGTTGCGGAATATCTTTTTACCGGAATGGAACAGGGAAACTTTTCTCCCGCTGCAATACTGGATACTCTTTCCGATGAAGAGGAACACAGGCAGGTAGCCGAGATGTTCAACACAAATCTGGTTGATATTGAGACACCGGATCAGAGAAAAAAAGCCTTTCACGATATCATCTACGGCGTAAAGCAGGCTGGATACGAGAGGCAGAAAAAGGAACTTAAACCCGACGATCCCCAATATCTCACCAAGACCATTCAATGGAAAAAGGATCTGGAAAAACTGGCACATATTGAAATATCACCTGATGATCAGGACTGAGCAAAAAAGAAAATAATAGAAAAGGAAGAATAAAATGGCAACTAAGAATACAAAGGACACTGCAAAAGAGACAGAGAAGAAAACCAAGGCCGCTGCAGCAAAGACCACTAAGGCTACAGCAACCAAGACTGCTAAAAAGGAGCCTGTAAAGAAAGAGGCTGAAAAGAAGGTGGCAGCAAAGAAGGAAACAAAGGCTGCAGCAAAGACCGAAACCAAGGCAGCAAAGAAAGAAACGGCAAAGAAGGAACCTGTAAAGAAAGAAGCAGCAAAGAAGGAACCTGCCAAGAAAGAAACAGCAAAAAAAGAGACTGCCAAAAAAGAAACAGTTAAGAAAGAAGCAGCCAAAAAAGAAACAGTGAAAAAGGAAACAACCAAGAAGGCAGCTGCCGAAAAGGAAGAAAAGGAAGTTAAAAAGACCGCGTCCAAGAAGGCTGCAAAAGAAGAAAAGGCTGCAAAAGAGACTCCCGTAAAGGAGGAAAAGACCGCAAAGAAGGGCGCCGGAAGGAAAGCTAAAACAGAAGAAGCTCATGCTGAAAACCTTCAGGACGGAGAAATGGATGAGGCTACAAAGGAGCTCTTTAATCAGAAGATCAAAGAGGTTCTGGCCCTTGCCAAGAAAAAGAAGAATGTCCTTGAATATGCTGAGATCAGTGATTTCTTTGCAGAACTGGGACTTAACGAGGAACAGCTTGATAACGTTCTTGAGTCTCTGGAGACATCAGGTATAGACGTACTCAGAGTGTCCGACACCGATGACGACGTGCTGACACCCGATGATGAAGATATGGTCCTTACAGATGAGGACGAAGTGGATATGGAGAATATCGATCTCTCCGTTCCCGACGGAATCAGTATTGAAGATCCCGTCAGAATGTACCTCAAGGAGATCGGTAAGGTGCCCCTTCTTACCGCAGATCAGGAGATAGATCTTGCCAAGGCAATGGAAGCAGGACTTGAGGCAGAAAAGACTCTTGCAGAAGATAAAGGCAAGCTTTCCGATTCCAAGAAAAAGGCACTTGAGCAGGCTGTCTATGAAGGAAACGAAGCCAAGAAGCGCCTTGCAGAGGCTAACCTCAGACTTGTTGTAAGTATCGCAAAGAGATATGTGGGAAGAGGAATGCTCTTCCTTGACCTTATTCAGGAAGGTAACCTTGGTCTTATTAAGGCCGTTGAAAAGTTCGATTTCAGAAAGGGATTCAAGTTCTCCACCTACGCAACATGGTGGATCAGACAGGCTATTACAAGAGCTATCGCCGATCAGGCCAGAACTATCCGTATCCCTGTACATATGGTTGAGACCATCAACAAGCTCATCCGTGTAAGCCGTCAGCTCCTTCAGGAACTTGGCAGAGAGCCCCTTCCCGAAGAGGTTGCAAAAGAGATGAATCTTCCTGTTGAGCGTGTTCGCGAGATCCTCAAGATCTCTCAGGAGCCTGTATCTCTCGAAACACCTATCGGTGAAGAGGAAGACAGCCATCTTGGCGATTTCATTCAGGATGACAATGTTCCAGTTCCTGCAGATGCTGCAGCATTCACACTTCTCAAGGAGCAGCTTGTAGAGGTGCTTGATACTCTTACAGAGCGTGAGCAGAAGGTTCTTCGTCTCACATTCGGTCTTGATGACGGAAGAGCAAGAACTCTTGAAGAGGTAGGAAAAGAGTTTAACGTAACCCGTGAGCGTATCCGTCAGATCGAGGCCAAGGCATTAAGAAAGCTCCGTCATCCCAGCAGGAGCCGCAAGCTCAAGGATTACCTTGATTGATAACAGATATGAATGATGTAAAAGAAAAAATGTCCGAAAGGCTCGTTACCGTAGCTGAGCTTTTAAGAAACGAAAAAGCGGGGCGTGTTGCCGATGTGGGATGCGACCACGGATATATATCCATTTATCTGGTACAGCAGGGGATTGCAGAATCAGCTATCGCCATGGATATCAGAAAAGGTCCCCTTTCATCCGCTGCGGATAACGTAGTTTCTTTTGGAATGAAGGATAAGATAGAGACAAGGCTTTCTGACGGGATTGAAAAATTACAGCCCGGGGAAGCGGATGCTATTGTTGTCGCAGGTATGGGCGGAATGCTCATGATGGAGATTCTGGAAAAACGTGATTTACAAGAGCTTGGCATTAAAAGAGCTGTGCTCCAGCCTCAGTCTGATATTTGCCGGTTCAGGCAGTATCTAAGAGACAAAGGCTACAGGATCCTTGATGAGAAGATCGTATATGAGGACGGAAAATACTATTTTCCCATGCTTGTGGACACAGAAGGCGCCAAAGCTTCAGAGCCTGATAAACTTTCGGAGATTCCCCAAAGTGTTGCCGACAGGTTTGGAGTGCAGGGGATTTTGAGAAGGGATCCCCTTTTGAAAGAATATCTGTTACACGGAAAAGATATCTGCGTCTCTATTTTGGAAAAGCTTGACAAGGAAGCCCACAGGGACAGATATAATGAGGTCTCCGAAGAGCTTTCGGATATACGTATTGCATTAAACTACTATGAGAGAGGGTGAGGTTTATGCCTACGATTACCATTAATGGCGTAGCAAAGGAATACGACAAGGGTACGACTTTTGAGGCCATAGCCAAAGAGTATCAAAAGGACTACGATACCAGGATCGCAGCTGTTATATTCAACGGCAAGATCAGAGAATTGTTCAAAACCGTAAAAAAGGACGGTGTTCTTTCTTTCCTTACGGTTTCAGATAATATCGGCTTTAAGACCATGCGCAGAACAGCTGTCATGATGCTTATCAAGGCCGTAAGAGATGTGGCAGGTGAGAAAAAGCAGCCTACCACCAAAGTGGAGTTCACGATCGGAAACGGTTATTACTGCACCATAAAGGGCGGAATCCTTGTTACCGAGGAACTTGTAAAAAGGATCTCCGACAGAATGCAGGAACTCTGCGATGAAGCCATTCCCATCACCAAGAAGGTATATCCTCTTGATGATGCCATTGAGATATTTAAAAAACAGGGCATGACAGATAAGGTCAGCCTTCTGAAATACAGAAGAAGCTCAGAGATAAACATTTACAAGATGGGCGACTTCTATGATTATTTCTACGGATATATGCTGCCAAACACTTCATATATCGACAAATTCAAGATCGAGAAATTCCACGACGGAGTTCTCTTTACTCTTCCCACCAGGAAAAAGCCGGAAGAACTCATTGTTTCCGAGCCAAGAGAAAAACTGTTCATGACCATGAAGCTTGCCAGCGACTGGGGCAGCATGATGGGAATCGACAATGTGGGAGATCTTAACAACAAGATCTGCGAAGGCAGGATCAATGAGATGATCCTGATCCAGGAAGCTCTTCAGGAGCGCAGGATCGGTGAGATCGCACAGAATATTTACAAGAGAGACGGCGTAAAGTTTGTTATGATCGCAGGTCCCAGCTCTTCGGGCAAGACCAGCTTTGCAAACAGGCTTTCCATCCAGCTTCGCACATACGGTATGGTGCCTCATCCCATCAGTCTTGACAACTATTTTGTTAACCGTGAGGACACACCTCTTAACGAGGACGGAAGCTACAACTTTGAGTGCCTTGAGGCTCTTGATGTTGAGCAGTTCAATAAAGATATGACAAGGCTCTTAAACGGTGAGAGAGTAGAGATGCCGGAGTTCAACTTTGTCACAGGTAAAAGAGAGATGAACGGCGACTACCTTCAGCTTGGAGAGCACGACGTACTTGTAATCGAAGGCATCCACGGACTCAACGAAAAGATGAGTTATTCTCTTCCTACAGAGTCCAAGTTTAAGATTTACATCAGCGCGCTGACAACTCTTTCCATTGATTCCCACAACAGGATCGCCACTACGGACGGAAGACTTCTTCGCCGTATGGTGAGGGATGCAAGGACAAGAGGCGCTTCTGCTCAGAAGACCATCAGTATGTGGGAGTCTGTAAGAGCAGGAGAGGAAGCCAACATCTTCCCCTTCCAGGAGGGTGCGGACGAAATGTTCAATTCCGCTCAGATTTATGAGCTTGCAGTTATTAAGCCTTACGCAGAACCACTTCTTTTCTCCATCGAGAAGGACGAGCCAGAATACTACGAGGCAAAGAGACTACTTAAGTTCTTAGACTATTTTGTAAGTGTGGACAGCTCCATGCTTCCCAAGAATTCTATTTGTAGAGAGTTCGTTGGTGGTAGCTGCTTTAAGGTATAAGATTTGCTGAATTTTTTAATTGAGTACCAACTTGATATAATGCTTGTTTTATCGGGTGTCTGCTTCGTTCTGGCTATGCAGGCACTTGTAACGGGAACTCTTTCAAAAAAGAGACGTATTACACTTATGATCATGGAGCTGGGGGCACTGTTTTTGCTCCTGGCTGACAGGTTCGCCTATATGTTCAGGGGCGATCCTTCTTCCGCGGGTTACTATCTGGTCAGAATCACCAATTTCCTTGTATATTTCCTGGCACTGTTCCTGATTCAGGTATTTAATCACTATGTCGGAGATCTTTTGACGGATGATGCGGGAATAACCAGAAGGCCTACACGTATCTACATAAACGAGATGGTCTTTGTTCTTGGTAGCATGTCCCTTGTGATCTCACAGTTTACAGGCTTGTACTACACCTTCGATGAGAGTAACCGCTATCAGAGATCACCTGTGTTCTTTTTGTGGTATGCCTTTCCGGCAGCCATGACCATGGTACTTTTGACGGTGGTCTGGGAGTACAGATCCTCCATTAACAAAAGGATCCGCACATCGCTGTTTCTTTTCATTATCGTTCCTTACATCGCAGCAATACTGCAGATATTGATCTATGGCCTTTCCTTTATAAATATCACGCTGGTTGGGCTTGCGATTTTACTGTACATTTATGCTTTCCTTGATCTTAATGACACGGCTCTTAGAGCCAACACTCTTGAGATCGAACTGTTAAAGAAGCAGCAGAAAAAGATAAATACACTTTTCGGACAGACTGCGGAAGCTCTGGCAAACGCTATTGATGCCAAGGACAAATATACACACGGACATTCCACCAGAGTTGCCGAGTATTCCATGAAGATCGCAAAGATCGCAGGGAAAAACGATGAAGAGTGCGAAGAGATCTATTTTGCAGCTCTTTTACATGATGTTGGAAAGATAGGTATCAACGATCAGATCATCACCAAGGAAGGAACTCTTACAAAAGAGGAATTCGATGAGATCAAAAAGCACCCGGTTATCGGAAGTCAGATCCTTTCCAGCATCAGCCAGTCTCCGTATCTGAGCATCGGAGCAAATTATCACCACGAAAGATATGACGGAAAAGGATATCCTTCGGGATTAAAAGGCGAAGACATCCCTGAGATAGCGAGGATCATTGCAGTAGCCGATGCTTATGATGCCATGACTTCCAAGCGTAGCTACAGAGAGCCTATCGCTCAGATGCAGGTTAGGGAAGAATTAGTAAAAGGCATAGGAACACAGTTTGATCCGAAATTCGGCGAGATCATGCTGGGACTTATGGATGGCGACGTTGAATACAGGCTCAAGGAAAATGAGGAAGTAAAAGAGCTTGCGGGAAAGAGAGAGCTCAGATTCGAAGAATATGAATCCTCTTTTTCTGAAGGAATCCTTGTTGAAAAGAATATCGTAAGGATCAGGCTTCGCAGCATCGCGGACAAAGAGCATCCCGGAGATAATCATATTCCATCACTTATTCTTTTTGATTCACTGGATGCGAGAGCGCATTTTTCCGATAACAAGGCAAAAGACATGTACTATACCGAGTACGGACGTATTGATTTTGCCGGAAGGACCACAACAGAAGAAGCAAGGGATATCAAGACCACCTTTAAGGATACGGCATCCACTTCTTCAGGCTGGGATAAAGAAGCCCGTGAGGGAGTTACCTATTATCTTGAGGCAGTCAGATTCAAGGACCATGCTCTTATACGTATCATGAACAGGTTCAGGACCATCGAGCATATTATCGCTCTTCCTGACAGTTCAAGGTTCTTTTACATTGCTATCACAGGTGAGTACTGCAAGATAGACAATGTTGAGATCGGAAGGGATGAAAAAGAAGTTGATGCAAACTACATCCCAAGGATTGCAGAGGAGATAAGCTACATCAAAGGACCTGCGGGAGATGTGCCCAATGTTCAGGTTGACGGATGGAAGACTGACGGAACTCTTGGCGTTCCCGTTACGGATATGATGACCATTACTTTCCATACCATGAGCCTTCCCACAGCAAGGCTTGTATGGCACTGTGCATATATCTGTCTTTATTCCGCAGATGACGGCCTTTTGAACGGAGAGAACTACCAGGATCTCATAACCGTGCGTCTTGACGGCGAGAACTGGCATTCAAGAGAAAGTGCCGACAATTCCGTTGTTGTTACCAAGAACGATGAGTTCATAAGCTGGGAGAACTGGAAAGAAAAGAACAAACAGGGAATGGATGTCACCGTTATCATAAGAAAGGTTGGCAACGAGTATACGATCATCACCGAGAATGCAGGTATCGCCATAAAGAGTGTTACCAATGCAAAGAACAAGTCAAAGCAGGTCTATGTTTCTCTTTCCGGTGACCAGTGCGCAATAACAAATGTCAGGATCAAGAAGACTTAAAAAGCCTTATTTTCCTGATATTTGACAAAGAAAAGATTTGATATAAAATGTAAATCTGAGCAGGACGGATGATCGCTGCTGTACAAACGAAAGGGTACAGGAGAGGAAAGTCCGGGCTTCGCAGGGCAGGATGCCAGATAACGTCTGGTGGAGGTGACTCCCAGGATAGTGCAACAGAGATATACCGCGTTAGTATGAGGCGGGCAACCGCTTCGTAACCGTAAGGGTGGAAAGGCAGTGTAAGAGACTACCGTGCTGGTGGTAACATCAGTAGCCATGTAAACCCCATTCGAAGCAAGACCGAATAGAAAGCTATGAACCGGCCCGGTTCGCTTTCAGGTGGGTCGCTTGAGGCTGTCGGTGACGGCAGTCCTAGATAGATGATCATCTAAGACATAACCCGGCTTATAGTTCTGCTCAAAATAAAAAGAACCAACATTTGTTGGTTCTTTTTATTTTGAGCAAGAACCATAAGCCATGCGGGGGGATATTAGAGTTTTGCTTCGCAAAAAGATCCCCCCCGCACGCATACCCCATCCTTATGCAGCAACTTTTGCAATGTTAAAAATAAACCTTGGTGATACAATTGAAATGAAATTTAGTGAAAGCGTTTACATTAGTTCAAAATATGCAAGTTTTTGATATAAAAATGAACTGACTTCGAATAAATAATACAGTATGATACAAGTGTCTTACGATACTAAAAGGTTATGATACGGAGAAAGGGGTAAAAATGGAACTTAGAACGGCTTCTTCACCGAAAGATGCGAAGTACTATGATACCGCCAGGCTAAGAGAAGAGTTTCTCATCGACGATCTCTTTAAACCTGATGATATCAAGCTCGTTTACAGCCACATTGACAGAATCATTACCGGATCTGCTGTACCTGTTAAGGGGGAGCTTAGGCTCACCGCAGGAGAAGAGCTGAGGGCTGAGTATTTCCTTCAGAGACGTGAAATGGGTGTGATCAATATCGGCGGAGACGGCGAGATCACAATTGACGGTAAAAAGTACGAAGTTTTATACAAGCAGGGCATGTATATAGGAATGGGAGCAAAAGAGATCTCTTTTGCCAGCAAAGACAGTAAAAATCCCGCCAAGTTCTACATCAACAGTGCTCCTGCACACAAGACTTATCCCACTGTTCTTATTAAGAGAGATGGCACACCTTCAGAGGATGTGGTCATCATCAAGGATGAGAACAAAAAGGAACTTGGAAGTCTTGAACAGTCAAATCACAGAGTTATCAACAAATACATTCTTCCGGGACAGGTTGAGAGCTGTCAGCTTGAAATGGGTATGACTGAGCTTAAGCCCGGCAGCGTATGGAACACCATGCCATGTCACACACATGACAGAAGAATGGAAGTATATCTGTACTTTGACATTCCTGAAGATGCCATTGTTATGCACTTCATGGGAGAACCTACAGAAACAAGACACATTGTAATGAGAAACGAGCAGGCAGTCATAAGCCCCAGCTGGTCCATTCATTCAGGATGCGGAACACAGGCTTATACCTTCATCTGGGGCATGGTTGGAGAAAACCAGGACTTTGATGACATGGATGACTGCGCTATGACCAACCTTAAATAAAGGAGAATAAATATGGGAGATTTTTTAAAGAACTTTTCACTTGAAGGAAAAGTGGCCTGGATCACAGGTGCTTCCTACGGACTTGGACTTGCTTACGCTGTAGCTTTTGCAGAAAGCGGAGCAAAGATAGTTTTTAACGATATCAACGAGGAACTTGTAAACAAGGGCCTTGAAGAATATAAAAAGCGTGGTATCGAAGTATACGGCGCGGTTTGTGACGTAACAAAAGAGGATCAGGTTCAGAAGTTTGTTTCTGACGTTGAAAAGAAGGTGGGAACCATTGATATTCTTGTAAATAACGCAGGTATCATTAAGAGAATTCCCATGATAGAGATGACTGTAGAGCAGTGGCAACAGGTTATTGATGTGGATCTTACAGGTCCCTTCATCTGTTCCAAGGCGGTACTTCCTTCCATGATCAAAAAAGGAAGCGGCAAGATCATCAACGCAT
>JAILOW010000065.1 GCA_024690635.1 Butyrivibrio sp. | reverse complement strand
CTACAGCGATTTTTCTTTATGGACTTTTTTAACAGCCCCTTTAAAAATCAATATATTACGGAAGATCGGTCTTTACGGAAAGACTTCGACAATGTTTTAAGTTTCGGACAGGCCCATGTCAGAGTGCCTGTTTTATCAAATACTATAGTCTCCGCCTCATCAACTGTTGTATGAAAGGATATTTTTTGATATAATGATGAACAGTCGCCAGGAGATGAATATGCAAACTCTTGGAAAGAGATCCTGTATGATCTGATGAACAGGAGAGAACGGAAGATTGTGGCAACAGGGTGCCGTTTGTCCGCCTGCGGATATTTGGGTGAACCGAAAAACATCTTCAAAGAAAGCGGATGAGGTCGATATCACTTCAAAATAAGCAGATTTCAATCGGGCAGGTTTCTGGGCCACTGTGGGATTGTCGGTACTTATCAATGGGAAAGAAAAATAAAGGAAAACAAAAGACAAAAAAGATAAAAATGACTGAAGCGCTGAATTCGGGAGGACAGAATCCCGAAATCAGGGGGCGTAAGGACGTGGCCGGGCAAGTATCTGAGCTTACGGATAAGCAAAAATCCCGCTTGTCGGATTATTGCTTATTTGCAGGATGCCTTTACATCGGCAGCAGTCTGCTTCTTTTTCTGTTTTTCTGGCTGTTTGGGATATATATGCTGGACATTGCGGCTACTGTCCTCATGATAGCCGGGATAAGTTATTTTGTACAGCGGAGAAAGAAAAAGTTCAGGAAAAGCCTGCACAGACAATGCGTGAACGATATTGTTATTTTTGCGCTTGTTCTTGTCATGCTGGCTTATCCGTCAAACATTCAGAGCAGGAATGTAAAAAAATACAGCGGATATAAATTCTATCTCAACGGTGTATTGGATACTGAAGACCTATTTCCCTATGAGCTGCCAAAATCAATGCATTTTTTGAGCTACAAAATCATAAATAAAAACAAAGCATGGGGAATGAGCTCGTGGTCCTCTGTAAGATTCCGCGTGGATACCGATTCGGCGGAATGGGAAAAAATGGTATATGAAAAATATACGAACAGAGAAAAGACATATGAGGGAACGCATTATGAGGGAACCCTGGAGGAATGTCTTAACGGAAACAGCAAGTCCGAGAACCTTCGCTTCCTTTGCGACCGCGGATTCTGGGAGGGCTATGAAAAAAACAGCTTTGTGATGAGCGATCTTAACACCGGAACGGACAAAAAGCCGGTCAGCAAAATAATAATCATCAACCCGAAGGAGGGAATGATCGAATTCAGCCAGCTTAATAAGCCGTTTTTAACAATATTGCCGTAAATGCTTACCATTAGAGACCAGTTTTATTTAGAGGTAAGAGGGAGAACGCAGGGGACTCATGACAAGGAGGTGATAAGCAGCTTGGATCTTGTGGAAATATTTGAAGTTATTTTTGGAGCGTTTTTTTTGTTGTCGCGCTGATCGCCACCAGGAAGATTTTTGGCGGCATATTTTATACAAGAAAGGTGAGGGCCGTTGTAGGCGAAAAAAGGTCTGAAGTGTACATTAAAATAGACGGGCAAAGGTACACGGGCAGGAATAATATAAATCTGGCAAAACAAATTGACACTCTTTATAAGTCGTTTTATAATAACTGATGGTCATCCTGACCGGAAAATGATTTATGTGGGACGATTTAAATGATCAGCTTTGACTTTGCTATAAGTGATATGGAAGAATGCCAGAGTGGAAAACTTCCGGAAAACGCGGTTAAAATCGAGACTCCGCAGACAATGGAAGAGACGATGAAGAAATCCAGCCCGATAGCAGTTGTGTTATGTTTTTTTCTCGGAATTTCAATGTTTGCCAAAACCTTCATAAATAAAACAATGGTGATTTCACCGGTTTATATTTTTGTGGGAGTTGTAATTGGCTTTGTATTGCTTATTGTACATGAACTTTTACACGCTGTTGTGTATCCTGCGGAAGCGGTTGTTACAGTCGGAAGGCTTAAGGGGAAAATGTCATTTGTTGCATTGGCATCATACCCCCTTAAAAGAAGCAGATTTATCCTGATGAGTCTGTTGCCTTTTATCCTGGGAGTGATTCCACTTGTGATATTTTTGATAAGCCCCGCCGGGTACAAGGCGTTTAATGGCCTTATGTTTGGAATGGCATGTATGGGTATGATTTCTCCGTTCCCTGATGTGTATAATGTTGTTACGGTTCTTCGAAAGTCAGAAAAGGATGATAAGATCATGTTTTATAAGGATGACATGTATAAGATCGGCATAAAGTGAAAGATATGTTAAATATTTTTCCGGTGGTAGTACCCGGAAAGTATAAAAATAATGAGAAATTAGGTATGAATGCCCGGAGGCAGCAAGGACTGCTTTCGGGCATCTTTTGTTATACGAGAAAGTGAGATATTGCAATGAGCGAAAAGATAACATGGATCAGTGAAAACATAAGAACCCCTGATGAAAACAAGTATAAAAAGGGCGACTTGTCATACGCCAGAAACCGTACCATTGGCGCCGGGACTGAGACCGAGGATGAGTATGATGCAGCTGAGATAGCAAGATGGAAGCAGATGCATGGGACCAAGGGAAGAGATGAGACAAATAGAGAGCATGATCCGGAAATTGTTCATATTGGGAAAAAGGAATATGGCAAATCTGATTCCGAAAATACGACAGTTAACAAGGAAAGAGTGGCTTCCGGTAGCAAGTATATGTCCTACAAGGGCAAGGAGCATCTTAAGTTTGTGGCAGCGGAAGAGAATACAACTCTTAATGGCAGCAATGGTGGTAATGACGGAGGCGGTGGAGAGAATGTTGGGAATGGGTCCGGAATGCCAAATCGTAATGCATCCCTCGTAAATCGACTCAGACAGGCCTACCGTCAGATATCCTCACAAAATAAAGCATTCAACCGGACGAGCGAAGCCTTGATCAATGCGAGAAGAAGGATTACCAGGGCAAGTCTGAACTCTATTAAGAAATCCGGGGTGGCAGCGGCAAAAGATAAGGAAACTGTAGCAGGAGAGTATAATGCCACAGATCAGATAGATGTAGTTTCGGCACATTATTTCCATCTCTTCAACATGATAGAAAACGCCGGAACTGATGGAAAATATATTCTTCCAATCGGCAGTGAAAGGTAATGGATTTTTTTAACTTTTATCTCAGACCAAGTAGCAAACATAAGCAGGAACCCCTTCATTATCAGACTGTTTTTTTTTGTGACATCTTGAAATTAGAGTTAACATATGCTATAATGTTCTCACAAGTTAGCTGATGCTAACTAATGCATTGACTGGAGGTTATTGTATTGAAAAAGGTACATTCGTTATCCAAAGAGAGAATAGATGAAATCTCTGCACTGATCGGTGCATCGTTCTGGGACTATCCTTATGAACTCGGAGAGGGCGGATTAAAGCCGTTCTTTTCGTCAAAAGCAGCAATGACAGAATATATGAAATCATTTGTCATTGCAGGCATCGAAAGCGGAACGTTTTATAGTACCGACCACGGTGAAGGATATATCCTTATCACCGATACAAAGGGA
>JAILOW010000172.1 GCA_024690635.1 Butyrivibrio sp. | reverse complement strand
CTTTTTTGCAAGTTTTTGGCCAGGTACAGTATTTTTGACGACTTTACGCTTCGAGATTACTTCTTTTGAACAAGTTTTTATTTGGGTACAGTAATTTTGAGATCCTTATGCCCCAATATTACTTCTTTTTGACAAGTTTTTTGGCAGGTACAGTATTTTTGACGACTTTACGCTTCGAGATTACTTCTTTTGAACAAGTTTTTATTTGGGTACAGTAATTTAAGTCTATTTTTACCTATTGCGAAAAGCCTTTTTCGACTAATCTCTGTTTTTGAGCATTAGCGTCGGGCGCCATTTTCTAATGCTCCATAAGCCGTTTTTCCCGTGCCCGCAGAGACAGAATGTCGAACGGGCGCATTAAAAGGAAAACGGCCGGAGCATCTGAGAAAATGTGCGTTTGACGACCGCGAAAAAACAGAGTATTACCGAAAAAGGCTCTGTGTAGGCAAAGAAGGCCAAAAGAAAAGCTCCCGGTTTAACCCAGGAGCTGGATGAGGCCTTTGAGGCCGTTTTGTTTGTAGATTTCCTTGTAGTAGCTGACCTCGTCCTTGATGATGAGATCTATCTGCTTCATGCCAAGAAGCTCAACCGGTGCCTTGTCGTCTGTCATGATGTGACCTGTGCCGGCGTAAGGAATTGCTGTGCTGCTTACCTTCTCCATCATGGCTCTCAAAGAATCGTTTTCTTCAAGCGCTGCATTTTTAGAAAGCCTTTCCATAAAGTCCGCAGAATCCGTTGCAAAAAGCTCCTTGTTGGTGGCGTAGGGAACATCCACAGTTACAACGTTTTCAAAGACCGAATCGATGGTATCCGCAAGATAAGTGTTTATAGATGGATCATTGGGAGAACTCTCATCGCTGTACATGTTCATGTTTACCACCATGATGCCCTCGGGCTTTAAGTGCTTTTTTACAAGTGTAAAGAACTCCGAAGAGGACATCTGGAAAGGAATGGTGATGTCCTGATATGCATCCACCATGATCACATCATAGAGTCCGTCGATTGCGGACAGGTACGCTCTTCCATCGTAGGTTGTAACTTTTGTATCCTCGGGAAGTTCAAAATATTTGTGGGCAAGATCCGTGATCCTGTCGTCGATCTCCACACCTTCCGTATTTATGTTATCAAAGTACCTGGAGAGCTGGGTGGCATAAGTACCTGAGCCCATCCCCAGGATAAGTAGGTCCAGGTCTTCACCTGCAGCCTCTTTTTCCTTGATACCTGCCATGTAGGGCGCTGCCATGGCGTAGTCGTAGTACATGCCGGTAAGGGCCGCATCCTTCATAAGGATAGACTGCACGCCGAACAAAACATTGGTTGAGAGGATAACGCTTTTGTCGTCCTCCTTAACCTGCAGATAGTTGTATACTGACTCTCCCTCATATGTCAGATCCTTTTCCCAGAAAGCAAAGCTTGTGCTGTGGCCGAAAACTGTGCAGAGGATAAAGATAAGTCCTGCTGCCACCATCTTTTTGCCCTTGCCTGCCGTAACAAAATAGCAGATTGAAAGAGCAAGGAGAATACCTGCAAAAATAAGGAAAGTAATGGCTGTTCCAACAGCAGGTATTGTCACAAATGTTGGAACGAAGGTTCCGATGATGCTGCCAACGGTATTGAAAGCGCCTAGTGTTCCGATGATCTTGCCATTGTCATCCAGAGAATCCGTGGTGTATTTTGCAAGACTTGGAGTTACGGTTCCCAATAAGAAAAGAGGAAACACAAAAACCACCATACATGCCGCAAAAGCAGCTATAACAAGGAAATTGCTGTTTACCGCAAATATCAGTACCGCGGAGATTCCTATGATCACGTATTTTCCGACAACCGGTATCGCTGCGATCCAGATGGCTGCCAGAACTATCCTTTTATAGAGTCTGTCGGGATCGGGGTTTTTGTCCGCTGCCCTTCCGCCGTAGATGTTTCCAAGAGCCATGGCTATCATGATGGTTCCGATTATGATGGTCCACACGATCTGTGATGAAGAAAAGTAGGGGGCAAGGAGCCTGCTGGCCCCAAGTTCCACTGCCATAACGGACATTCCCGCAAAGAACTCCGTAAGGTATAAAAACAACTTGCTGTTAAGTGCAGATTTCTTTTCCAATTTAAGCTTTACCTTCCTTCAACATGAATTTTCTGGCAATATTTATTCCCACTTTGTAAGGGAAAGGTCTGAGAGCCCTGTCCGCTTCCTTTATCTTTTCTCTGATGGGAATGCTCTGAGGGCAGTGCTGTTCACATTTTCCGCAGCCTATGCACTGAGTGGCAAAGGCGGGATCTTTTCTAAGGCCCACGGTCTGAGCATACTCAAATCTTGCATCGCTCTTTTTGCCAAGAGCTGTGAGATTATAGCTTCTGAAAAGAGCCGGTATATCAACGCCCTTGGGACAGGGCATGCAGTACCTGCAGCCGGTACATCCCACCAGCTCGCTCTCTGCGATGATGCTTTTCACTTCAGAGATTGTTTTGCGATCATCCTCTGTAAATCCTCCGGCTTCAGCCTCAGAGGCTATTCTGCAGTTCTCTTTTACCATGTCCATGGAATTCATTCCGGACAACACACAGGTGACCTGGGGCTGATCCCAGAGCCATCTGAAGGCGTACTCCGCGGGGCTGTAGCCTGTAGGCTTTCCTGCGATAAGCTCCTTTGCCTTGTCCGGCAAAAGATTTACTAGCTTGCCTCCTCTTAAGGGCTCCATGATAACAACAGGGATCCCCTTTTCCGCAGCGGCTTCAAGCCCCTTTCTGCCCGCCTGAGAGTGCTCATCCATGTAATTGTACTGGATCTGACAAAAATCCCAGTCATAGGCATTTAAGATGGCGATGAAATCCTCAGTGTTTCCGTGGTAGGAAAAGCCGATGTTCCTGATGCGTCCAGTCGCCTTCTGCTCTTTTATCCAGTCCTCGATGCCAACGCTTTTAAGCTTGTCCCACTGGCTGATGGCAGTCATGTGGTGCATGAGATAATAGTCCACATAATCTGTACGAAGCCTCGAAAGCTCCTCGTTAAAATACTTATCAAGGGCAGCTCTGCTCCCCACAAGGTACTGGGGCAGTTTGGTGGCAATGTTTATCTTGTCCCTTATGCCGTTTCTTTCAAAAATTTCACCGATAGCCGCTTCGCTCCCGGTGTAGATGTAGGCTGTATCAAAATAGTTCACCCCGGCACGATACGCCTCCATGAGCTCTTTTTCAGCCTTGGGGATATCGATACCAAGACCGCTCTGAGTAAATCTCATGCAGCCGTAACCCAGTATCGATATGGGCTCTCCTTTTCTGTTTTCTCTGTACTTCATCGATCCTCCTGTCTTGAGACAACGTTCACGGCAAGGTCACTGTACTCCGGTGACAACTTAAAATCTGCCGCGATTCCTTCAGTTACGTATATTCCTCTTTCCTCTGTCACAAATACCGCTTCGAAGTCCTCCGAAGCCCTCCAGATCCCGATCGCCTCATCAAGTCCTTTTACGAAAAGAGCTGTAGACAATCCGTCACATACAAGGCCGTTTTCTCCGATAACGGTGACCGATGACAGTCCGCTCCGTGCCGGTTTCCCCGTGTGGGGATCGAGAATGTGCCAGTATTTTTCGCCATTCTCCTCAAAATATCTCTCATATCCTCCGGAAGTGATCACCGCTTCATCTTCTGCGGCGTACACCCCGAGGATCCCTGACTTACTATCTTCAAAGGGGCTTTTTACAGCCACCTTCCACTTTTCTCCGTTAGTTTTTCTGCCTATGCATTCAACATTTCCCCCAAGGTTTAAAAGAGCTGATTTCACCCCTTTATCCTTGAGATATGCGGAAAGTACGCTCCCTGTATAACCCTTGGTCACACTGCCAAGATCCACCTCGGCGTTATCTGCGATACTTACATCTATGGAGCCGTCAGTATTTTCCTTCGTTTCGATAATGGAATAGTCAACTCCCGTAAGCAGCTCTTTTATCTCATCATCTGAAGGCACCATGTAGGAAGAGGTGGTAAATCCCCATGCTCTGAGTACAGGATATACGGATATATCAAGGCTTCCATCCGTCCTGTCGCATACTTCGAGAGCTCCCTGCAAAATCTTTGCCGCATCCCCGGAAAGAGTTGCATACTTTTCCCTGTTGAGTCTGCTGATGCTGCTGTTTTCATCCGTAACCGACAGATCTTTTTCTATGGAACGGATCATTCCTTCCGCATCACGTAAAAGCGCCTCATCGCCGTTTATCTCAAGCTCCATCACCGTGTCCATGGCAAAGATCGCTGATGAATGCACAGAGGTCCCGCAGCCGGTCAGAAAGCATATTAAAAATGTGAGAATTAAACACGTCTTTGCTCTACGCATAATTACCGCCGTTTGTCGTAAAAATCACACCTATTATATATTTTTTCTTCCCCTTTTTCCACGGTTTTAGTATAATGTCATTATTGCAATTTTATATATATGAGGAGATTTACAGTATGAAAAAGAAAACATTCCTTAGCTTATTTTTAGCTGCTGTTCTTGCAGTTACATCTATCACAGGATGTGGTGCATCCAACAATGCAAAAGAAACCGATAAAAAGATCGTAGTAGGCGCAACACCCGTTCCCCACGCAGAGATCCTTAACAACATCGTAAAGGACGTTCTTGCCAAGGACGGATGGGAGCTTGAGGTTGTAGTATTTTCCGATTATGTTCTTCCCAACACTTCTCTTGAAGAGGGAGAGCTTGATGCCAACTACTTCCAGACTCTCGGTTACATGAACCAGCAGAACGCAGATGCAGGTCTTCACCTTTCAGCAGTTGCAGGCGTACACATCGAGCCCATGGGCATCTACTCTCAGAAGTACACAGATATCAAGGATCTTCCCGACGGAGCATCCATCGGTATCCCCAACGATCCCGACAACGCAGAGAGAGCACTTGACCTTCTTGTTCAGAAGGGACTTCTTGATTCAAAGGGCAAATACGGTCAGGATTCCAACTACACAGAGACTGCTCTTACAGATGATGCAGAGGCCAATCCTCACGGATACGTGATCACACCTCTTGAGGCAGCAAACCTTCCTCTTTCACTTCCCGATCTTGATGCAGCAGCCATCAACGGTAACTACGCACTTGAGGCAGGTCTTCCTTCATCATATCCCGCACTTGATATCGAGAGCTTCGATGCCAAGTCTATGATAAAGAGAACAAACTTCCTCGTAGTAAAGGATGATCAGACGGAGTCCGAAAAGACAAAGGCTCTTGTAAAAGCCATCCAGTCAGACGAAGTAAAGGCTTACATCGAAGATAACTACAAGGGATCAGTAATTCCTTCATTCATCAACGCAGAGTAATTTTTGATTTATTGAAATATAGCCGGTAATAAAATGATCGAGATAAAAAATGTCAGCAAATCCTTTGACGGAACCTCCGTATTAAAGGACATATCACTTAATATTGAAGACCATGAGATCTATGGTATCATCGGCCAGTCAGGAGCGGGGAAATCCACGCTCCTTCGCTGCATTAACGGGCTTGAGCCCTATGACAGCGGCTCCATTGTGGTAGACGGTACGGTCGTAGATCCAGGCAACAAAAAAGAGCTTCGAAACCTCCAAAAGAGGATGGGTATGATCTTCCAGGGCTTTAACCTTTTAGAGCGCCTTGATGTATACGACAACATCGCACTTCCCATGAAGTTCTGGCATATCCCCACCAATACTCCCGAGGCCAAAGAAAAAATAAACAGGCTTATAAAGCTTGTAGGTCTTGAAGAGAGAGCTCATGCCAAGCCAAGGGAACTTTCCGGCGGTCAGAAACAGAGAGTTGCCATAGCAAGAGCTCTGGTACTTGATCCTGAGTTTCTTCTTTGCGATGAGGCCACAAGTGCTCTTGATCCCGAGATCACCAAGGGTATCCTTGCTCTTTTGCAAAAGATCAACAAAGAGATGGGCATCACCATCATCGTGGTCACTCACCAGATGGAAGTAGTTAAACAGATCTGCCAGAAGGTGGCATTCCTTAATAAAGGAAATGTCCTTGCATCCGGCAATCCCGAAAAACTCTTCGTATGGCCCAAGGAAAGAGAGATCAGAGACTTCCTCAGAGAAGAAAGCGACAAGCTTCCCACAACAGGAGTCAATCTCAAGCTCTTTTTCTACGGCGAAGGCAATCAGCGCCCCATTGTTACCATGATGTCCCAGGAGCTCCACACAAATTTCAATATCTGCTGGGCCAAACTTGAGGACTTCAGAGAAGATGTTTACGGAAGCCTTGTGCTCAACATGGAGGAAAAAGACCTCGAAGGAGCCTGCGCATTCCTTGACAGCAAGGGCGTGACATGGGAGGTGATCGGCAGATGACAGCTATAGTTTTTGAAGCTTTTAAGCAGACACTCTACATGGTGTTCTGGTCCACACTCTTTTCAGTGATAATCGGCTTTTTCCCTGCAGTTGTGCTGACTCTTACAGCTCCCGACGGACTTAAGCCAAACAAGATAGTATATGAGATCCTCAGTTTCATAGTTAACGTATTCAGAAGCTTCCCCTTCATCATTCTTTTGGTGATACTCATTCCCTTCACCAGAATGGTTGTAGGTAAGTCCATCGGTACAACGGCATCCATCGTGCCCCTTACCGTTTCAGCAATTCCCTACATCGCAAGGGTATTTGAAACGAGCCTCAGGGAGACCAATCCCGGAGTCATCGAGGCAGCCAGAAGCTTTGGCGCATCGGATTTTCAGATCCTTATGAGGGTCTATGTAAAAGAGTCCATTCCCAGGATGCTCAATGCAGTTGTTCTTCTTTTGATATCTCTTATCGGTTACTCCGCAATGGCAGGAACCGTTGGAGGTGGCGGTGTGGGTGATATAGCCATCCGCTACGGATACCAGCAGTACAAGACCGATTACCTTATCGTATGTTCCATCATCCTTATCGCTTTCGTTCAGCTGATACAGATGATCGGAAACCACATGTACAAAAAAATGAGCTGATTCATATTTGAGGAAAAGATATGACAACTGATCAGGCATTACTTGAAAAATATGACAGGTTAAAAGATTACATGGTCACAATGGGTTCTGCCCTTGTGGCCTTTTCCGGCGGTGTAGATTCCACCTTTCTGCTCTATGCAGCAAAAGATGCCCTTGGGGATAAGGCTGTTGCCGCCACCATTTCATCCATGTTCTTTCCGGGGCATGAATTTGCCGAGGCCATGGACTTCTGCAGGCATATAGGCGCAAGACAGCTTATAATCGAGGTGGATGTTCTCGGCAAAGAAGAGATCTCATCAAATCCCCCTGACAGATGCTATCACTGCAAAAAGACTCTGTTTACAACGCTACTTGAAACAGCCAAAAAAGAAGGTCTGTCCTGCGTCTGTGAGGGCTCAAATCTTGATGACAAATCGGATTACCGCCCCGGCATGAAGGCAGTTGCGGAGCTTGGTGTAAAGAGTCCTCTGGAGGATGTTGGATTTACCAAGGCTGAGATCCGTGCCCTCTCGGAGCACTTTCATCTTCCCACCTACAACAAACCTTCCTTTGCATGTCTTGCAAGCCGTATACCTTACGGAGAAAAGATAACCGACGAAAAGCTCACAAAGATCGCCGACGGAGAACAGCTCCTTATGGAACTTGGCTTTAAGCAGTTCCGCGTCCGTTGCCATGGAAACATAGCAAGGATTGAGCTTCTTCCCACAGACTTTGAAAGGTTCATGTCAGATGATATCAGAGAAAAAGTATATGAGCATTTCAAGCATACAGGATTTTCCTATGTAACCCTTGATATCAGGGGCTACCGCACAGGAAGCCTTAATGAAACCCTTAAGAAATAAAACAAAAAAGAAGAAGTTTCCACTTCTTCTTTTTGCTTTATTAAAACTTCTTAAGTTCCGAATACGCCATTGGCACTGCAATAAGTAGTGATAACACATCCGCGCAGGACTGGGTCATCTCAATTCCCGTGATCCCCAAAAGCGCCGGCAGGATGAGTACTGCAGGTATAAAGCAGATACCGTTTCTGCAGGATGCTGTAATAGATGCCTTTATTCCCTTTCCTATGGACTGGAGCATCATATTGCTGATGACGATAGCGCCGGAAAGAGGAAGAGTAACTGCCTGGAATCTCAGAGCTGCTACGCCAACCTCAACTGCTGATGGATCCTTGGAGAAAAGAGCTATGATCTGAGGTGCAAAGACGTAGCACAAAACTCCTATACCGATGAGGAAAACCGTTGAGTACTTTACGCAGAACTTGTAACCTTCTTTTACTCTGCCTGTAAGGCCCGCGCCGTAGTTAAAGGAACATACCGGCTGATAGCCCTGACCGAAACCAATAAGAGCTGCGCCCATCATGAGCATTACTCTTGATGTAACTGACATTCCCGCAATGGCAGCGTCGGATCCGATGGAGCCCGCCGTGTAATTAAGGATAAGTGTAGCAACCGCCGCAAGACCCTGTCTAAGTAATGAAGGGGCTCCGCCGTTGGTCACTTCAAAGATGTAATGTCTGTTTATATGTACGTTCGAAAGACTAAGCTTGATATTCTCGCCCTTTGTTGTTCCCACAAGGAGTACCACAAAACTGGTGATCTGACCCATTATGGTTGCAATAGCCGCACCTCTTACTTCCATGTGAAATACGAGGATCAAAAGGGGATCCAGGAACATGTTCATAACAGCTCCGCACATAAGTCCCACCATAGCGTAGGTCGCACTTCCCTGGAACCTGAGCTGGTTGTTTATTACAAACTGTCCCATCATGAAAGGCGCTCCCAAAAGGATGATCCTCATGTACTGAAGCGTAAACTTCATGGTCGTCTCGGAAGCTCCTCTGGATCCAAGCCAGGATGCTATATCAGGTGCAAAGATGTTTCCGACTATAGAAAACAAAACTCCCATTATAAGCGCCATGGCAAAGGCTGTGGATGCCATCTCGCTGGCCTCTTTGTGGTCACCTGCTCCCATCATTCTGGAGATGTAATTGCCCGAACCGTGTCCAAAGAAAAATCCAAAGGCCTGTATCATTGCCATTACGGTAAACACAAGTCCTACTGCCGCAGTTGCAGCTGTATTAACCGTGGGATCATGTGAAACTCTGGCCACAAAAAAGGTGTCGGCTGTGTTATAGATAGCCGTCACCAGCATGCTGATTATTGTCGGAACCGAAAGAGATAAGATAAGCTTCGGCACCGGTGTTTGCGTTAGATATTCGCGTTTATTCTGTATTTTTTTCATAGGGATTATTTATTGTTTTGTTTTTTTGATCTTTATCTTCTGTATGTAGGAATCACCTGAAGCTTGTGCAGATTTATGGCATGCAGGTGATCAAACCTCTTTTTAAGTTCCTCGTCATCACAGACACCGTTCAGAATATAGTCATCAAGTGCCGCATAGGTAAATCCAAGTTTTTCCTCATCGGACATTCCGCTAAGTCCGTCTGAAGGAGTCTTGTGAATAAGCTCAGTAGGAAGCCCTAGGGCATCACCGATCTGAAGCATCTCCGTTACGGTAAAATCAGCGCAGGGGCTGAAATCTCCAGCCGCGTCGCCGTACTTGGTAGAATAGCCGACATAATCCTCCGAAGCGTTGCAGGTATTGGCAACCCTTCCTCCCTTGGGAAGAGACTGGGCTATGGCATAAAGAGTTGTCATCCTGATCCTGGGAGGAGTATTGATGATGGCATCCTTGCCGGGCTCAACACCGGCCGCACGAAGAGCTGCCAGCTCTCCCTCCACCGCAAGATTGATGTTTACTATAAAGTGTCTGATATCAAGGAGCTTTGCTACAGCCTTGGAATCCTCAATATCTTTTTGCTCGCCGTTTGGCATAAGGACTCCAACTACACGGTCCTTTCCAAGCGCTCTTACCAAAAGAGCTGCTACTATGGTAGAGTCCTTTCCTCCGGAAAGTCCGATGACCGCATCGGCGGAAGGTCCGTTCTGTGAAAACCAGTCCCGAATCCACTTAACTATTTTTTCTATTTCTTTATTTGCGTCCATAGCTTTTTCGTCCTCGTAAATCAGATATTCTCATGCTCCATTCTCCAGTCGATACATCTCTGGAGATAGTCCACATAATCAGGGTTCTTGCACATGCCCTTTCCTTCTACGTCTGAAACCTTGGCAACATCCTGTCCGTTGCAGGCAGTTGTCTTCATAACGATATTGAGAGCAGGAACCTTGGTATCGTTGGCAATATAAGTTCCGATTCCAAATGCCACCTTTGCTCTTCCGTTGAAGTGCGCATAAATATCATTGGCCCGCTTGAAATCAAGGCTGTCACTGAAAAGAAGTGTCTTGGTCTTGGAATCGATGCCAAGGCTCTCATAGTGAGCTATCATCTTTTCGCCCCACTCGATGGGATCTCCGCTGTCATGACGAACTCCGCTAAAGAGTGTGGAATAGGTCAGCTGGAAGTCGCGAAGGAAGCAGTCTGTGGTGATGGCATCCGTAAGTGCTGTTCCATTTAAGATACCGTACTCCTTTACCCAGTAGTCAAGAGCATACCAGTTGGAGTATGCGGGATTGTGCTTGTGATTGCCCTGTCCTACACACATGATCCACTCATGAGCCATGGTTCCCACAGGGTTTACTCCAAGCTTTTTGGCAAGGTATACGTTGGATGTTCCAACGAAGGTTGAGCCTTCTGTCTTTTCCTTTGAGAGCTTGAGAACAGCCAGTTCCTGCGCCTCAGCAGAAAGTCTTCTTCTGAGTCCGAACTCACTGAAAGCACCGATCTTGTAAGTGCCGTCTTTCAAAAGAGCTATCTTTTCATCGAGCTTTTCTTCAAAGGATGTCATCAGCTCCTGATAATCATATGCCATTCTGAAGTAAACTTCGTTGACGATTGCAAGAGTAGGGATCTCATACATTGAGGTGTTGAGCCATGTTCCGTTGGTCTCAATGGAAAGGCCGCAGTCCGCCTCATCTGTTATGGTAAAGTCCTCATATCTGGGATGCCACAGACGAAGGAAATCAACATAGGACTTTTTGATCCACTTGATACCTGCAAGATAATTGAGCTCATCCTCGGTAAAGTTCAGGTCGCAGTAGAGGTAGATCTGTCTCTTTATCTCCTCAACCATCTCTTTTGTAAAATGAACGTCCTTGTTTCTGCATCTGAAGGTCCAGGTTGTGGTGTAATCAGGGAAATTGTGATATATAGCCTGTCCCATGGAAAATTTGTAAAGGTCGGTTTCAAGCAAACTGTCGATAATTGGATTCATAACATTCTCCTCAAGTTTTCCTGTCTTTCGCAGGTAATCTTTAAATACTTTGTTTATCTCTTCCGCATGGACTCCGGGACTTGTGCGTATCTGTGAGCCGCTGGTCTTGATGATCTGACGGTCAACCAGCGTAAAGTGGTGCCCGGGATAGATTGGGCCAAGCTTTTCCACGTAGGATGGCTCTCCTGTATACCAGGTGAACTCTGCGCTGTCAGGGTCAATGTTTGCGGATGAAAAGAGTTCATTCCCCCAGGCAACCCAGTTTTCGTGGGTAAAGGTGCCGTCAAGACCGATCTTTTTGTCGTCTATCAGCGCAACTATAACCCTGTTGTTGTCGTGGAACATTTCCTTTACCAGCTTGTGACGTACGGTAAAAGGAAGGAAATCCTTGCCTCTGTCATACTGATAGCCGCAAACCGCAATGATCATGCGGTCATTTTCAGAAAGTGCCCTGTGAACCAGTGATTCATGGCCTCTGTGAAAAGGTATGAAACATCCAAACACAATTCCTATCTTTTCCATGAGAAATCTCCTTTTTGTCTATCCTTACTATTATAGTAAAATGACGTTCTTTTCACAACTACGTCGCAAAGTCCGGAAAAAGAAACCATCATTTTGATGGCAAAAAGTCATTTAAAACCATCAAAATAATGGTAAAAAAAAGCAACATTATCTCGGATAAACCGGATAATGTTGCTTACGGATATACTGTTTTACTTAAGTGCATTCTCAAGATCAGCTATAAGATCTTCTTTGTCCTCAAGTCCGCAGGACATTCTCACAAGACCTGCAGGGATTCCTGCTGCCTCAAGCTGTTCATCAGTCATCTGGCGGTGAGTTGATGTGGCAGGATTCAGGCAACATGTGCGGGCATCCGCAACATGAGTCTCAATGGCAGCAAGCTTAAGCTTTTTCATAAAGGCTTCTGCAGCTGCTCTTCCTCCCTTAAGTTCAAAGGATACTACACCGCATCCGCCGTTAGGCATGTACTTTTTAGCTGTCTCGTAATAAGGATCTGTCTCAAGTCCGGGATAATGAACCGCAGCAACCTTCTCATGTCCCTGAAGGAATTTTGCAACGGCAAGTCCGTTCTCAACGTGCCTGGGCATACGAACATGAAGGGACTCAAGTCCGAGATTTAAAAGGAATGCATTCTGAGGTGACTGGATACATCCAAAGTCTCTCATGAGCTGTGCTGTGCACTTGGTGATGAATGCGCCTTCCTGTCCGAACTTCTCGGCATATACGATTCCGTGA
This sequence comes from Butyrivibrio sp., assembly GCA_024690635.1. The sequence continues at coordinate 7,616 of JAILOW010000172.1, read as the reverse complement.
TAAGAATCATCGGGCTGGCAAAGACCGGGGAACTTATCGGCATGTGCCAGCCAGTCAAACTTGCCTGAATCAACGATAGCTCCGCCCACTGCTGCGCCGTGTCCGTCCATGTATTTGGTAGTTGAATGTGTAACTATATCTGCTCCCCATTCGATAGGCCTGCAGTTAACAGGTGTGGGGAAGGTGTTGTCTACAATAAGAGGAACACCATGGCTGTGAGCAGCCTTTGCAAATTTCTCGATATCAAGAACAGTAAGAGCGGGATTGGCAATGGTCTCTCCGAATACGGCCCTTGTGTTATCCTGAAATGCTGCATTAAGTTCATCTTCCGAAGCATCGGGAGAAACAAAGGTAACATCTACTCCCATCTTTTTCATGGTAACTTCTATAAGGTTGAAGGTTCCTCCGTAAATGGATGAGGATGCAACGATATGGCTTCCGCACTCGCAGATATTAAAAAGTGCAAAGAAGTTTGCCGCCTGACCGGAAGATGTAAGCATTGCTGCACATCCGCCCTCAAGAGCCGCTATCTTGGCAGCCACATGGTCATTGGTGGGATTCTGAAGCCTTGTGTAAAAATATCCCGTAGCTTCAAGATCAAACAGCTTGCCCATGTCCTCACTGGTGTCATATTTAAAAGTAGTGGACTGAATGATGGGTATCTGACGGGGCTCACCGTTTCCCGGTGTATATCCTGCCTGTACGCATCTTGTTCCTATTCCCTGATTATTCATTATAAAAACTCTCCTTTATTTATTAAAGCAGTGCTTTTCTAAGCTCTTCTGCGCTCTTTTCAGAAAGATATGCGGGAGGAATATCCAGCATGGTCTTGCAACCCTTTGCACCCTCACCGTTCATGCGCATTACAGCTCTTGCTGCAGCAACTAAAACGCTGGTGGTAAACTCAGGATTGGAATCAAGCTTTAAGCTGTACTCGATGATATGATTGTGCTCTTTGTCAGCGCCTGTTTTTCCGCTTCTGAATACGAAGCCGCCGTGAGCCATTCCGCTGTGATCACGAAGGAGCTCTTCCTCGCTGATAAAGTGAACTGTTGTATCGTAATCGGAGAAGTAGTTAGGCATCTCCTTGATCTCTTTTTCAACTGCAGCAGCATCTGCGCCATCTTCAAGAACAACAAAGCACTCTCTTGTGTGTTTCTGTCTTGTTGTAAGCTCAGGGTTCTCACCATTTCTTACTGCCTCAAGAGCACTCTCAACAGGGATTGTATACTGCTTGGCATTTTTAACGCCCTTTACACGACGGATGGCATCTGAATGTCCCTGAGAAACACCCTTGCCCCAGAATGTATAATCTTTTCCGTCAGGAAGGATTGCATTGGAATAAACTCTTGCAAGAGAGAACATACCGGGATCCCAACCGCAGGAAATAACAGCGGTCTTGCCTGCTGCCTTGGCTGCAGCATCAACATTTGCAAAATGCTCGGGAATCCTTGCATGTGTATCGAAACTGTCAACAACGTTGAACATTTCAGCATATTTGGGAGTCTGCACAGGAAGATCTGTAGCACTTCCGCCGCAAAGAATGAGTACGTCGATCCTGTCCTTCCACTTAGCTGCGTCATCCGCAGAAACAACAGGAACTCCGGCAGTCTTTATCTTGAGGGAAGAAGGATCTCTTCTGGTAAATACCGCAACCAGCTCCATATCAGGTGCTGCAGCAACAGCAAGTTCAACTCCCCTGCCAAGGTTTCCGTAACCCATAATACCGATTCTAATACTCATTATTACTCCTCCTAACGCATGTTTTAGTACACTTTTCCCACTATCATACTCTTTCATGAATTAACTTGTCAAAGAGTATTTTCCACATAAAAGCCTTACCTGTACTCGTGGGAATAGTAAGGAATTATAAGGCTTTCACCCGCATAGATCGTTCCCTCTTCGTCCAGGTGGTTGATGGCTGCAACCTCATGTTCATACTCTTCGATGTTTTTATAATGATCAAAAGAAATATTGGCTGCGGCGATCTCCTCAAGGCACTGTCCGGCACCGATGGTGATCTGTCTGTAATATTTATATGAGGGCTCAAAGGTATCGGACTCAGCGTCGGCACTTAAAACAAAAAACATGAAGACAGCGGAAAACACAACTACTACCAGCATGGCAGCGAGCATGAATCTCTGCCTTTTAACTATCTTCATGCGTTTGATCCTGTTTCTCTTTATTCTCTCATCTTCATATCTCAATACGTCCGTCATATCGCACCTCCATCAACACGTTTTATCTGATGGTAGGATTTTCTCATCTATAGTGAGGCATAAAACGGACAGTATATTACACTGTCACTCCCCGGACTTTAAGCATTGCCTGTCTTATTGGATGATATAGAACGAGCATGGTCACAAAATTACCGCCGCAGTGGATAAAGTCCCAGGGAATCCCTGCGATCCACCAGGTCACCGCAGTTCTGATACCAGCCACGAATCCTCCTGATGAAAGCCCTATTACAAAATAGGGTATGGAACAAAGAGCTCCGAAGCAAAGTCCAAATAGCCCCGAGATTATCGCCCATAAAACAGCGGAATTGTTTTTTCTGAACAAAAGAGTTATCAGCACCAGAAGCGGCCAGATGTACAGGTACATGATCCACCAAAGCTGCACTCCGTAAACAGCTCCTTCTATCAATATAAACACCGGCACAACCGCAACGATCTTCCAGCCAAAAAACAGTGTAAACATGATGATCCAAAAGCTCGTAAGTTCAATATTCGGAAGACCGCTCAAGGCAAATTTGCACACCTCTATAACCGCCACCATGATGCCGATCTGCGCTATATCTTTAATGGAAAGGGAAAGCTTCTTATCTTTCATTACTGTGCAAGCTCATAGGTCCAGGTGTAAGTATCTCCGTTTTCCACAGGCTGTGAGTCTGCGCCATACTGAGCGTAGTCACCATTTACATAAAGAGCCCAATAAGCACCATCCTCTGCATACACAGCCTTTTCATCGTTTATGATCTCAACCATTATTCCGTACTCACTTCCCTCTCCGGAATAGCTGAATCCGGATCCATTTGCAGAAAGCTCATCCATAGCCTGAACCAGATACTCTGCATCAGTAGAAAGTTCGTAGTCAGTTTTGTTTCCGTCGCTTCCCACAACTTCGATGGTGATGTCCTTTCCACCTTTGGATGTGGCAGGTCTGTTAAGGGCATATACACATGCAAAAACTGCGATAAGTGCCACCAGAACGATGGCTCCGATAATGATACTTTTTTTGTTTGATTTTTTCATTTTTTCTCCTCCGATTACTACATACTATTCTTTATTTTATCCAAAAACAAGTTTCCGGCTAGACTTTTTTCTTCCGCATTCTGCCTACAAAGCAGTCCACAAAGGAATGCGACGATCCGTAGTAGAAATGAGGAAATCCCCAAAGGTGATTTTCGCCTGCGTGCAAGCAGTTCCAGGTTATATTTTTCAAAGGCTTTTTTGCTGTAAAGGCATCCCCGTTGAAAGAGCTGTCGTAGTAGTGAAACTCATGGCCTCTCATACCAACGACGCTTCCGTAAAACTCATCCTTCAAAAGCGCTTCATCCGATGCAGCGCTTATCTCCATGTAGCCAAATCTCACAAGATGTCCGGTGTAACTGCATTCCCCGTCAACAACTCCGACCATTTCAAATCTGTTTCCATCAGGATCAGTAACTGACTTGTGAAGGTACATAAAGCCGCCGCACTCCGCAAGACTTGGGATGCCCTTAATGATGGCATCTCTTATGGAATCCCGCATTGACTTATTATCCTGAAGTTCCTTTAGATGAAGCTCAGGATAACCGCCTCCCAGCAGGATCCCGTCTATGTTTTCAGGAAGAGTGCTGTCATTCAAAGGTGAAAAGTATTTTATCTTCACTCCTCTTTTTTCAAACATCTCTATATTGTCTTTATAGTAAAAACAAAAGGCATCATCCAAAGAAGCCGCAAGGGTAAGTCCCTCTCCCATGGAAGAAAGATCTTTCTCATCTTCTGTGGCGGCTCCCTGAATATCCACTTGCGGCGCAGCCTCCATGATCTCCAAAAGGCCCTTCATATCAATGCTCTCTTCCAAAAGATCCGCCGCTTTATCTATCTTGTTTTTTATACTCTCAATCTCAGCAGGAAGCGTAAGTCCCAGATGCCTGCTCCCTAAGGTAAGGTCACTATTTTTAGGAAAAGCTCCAAGCACCTTTACATCAGGTCTTATTTTAGAAAGCTCTTTTTCCAAAACAGGCTGTAGCCCACCAAAAAAACCGGAACTCATCTTATTAAGGATTATCCCTTTTATCAGCTTTTTTTCATCATCCAAAAGAATGCCCTTTATAAGGGAGATAACTGTCCTTCCGACACCGCTGCCATCTACCGTCAGCACAATGGGAGTCTGCGTGATGTCTGCGATCTCATAAGCAGAGCCCCGGTGGGAATCGGCGCTCATGCCGTCAAAAAGCCCCATAACTCCCTCTACGACAGCGAAGCCTCCCTCGCAGGAAGACATGATCCTTCTGACTCCGTCCTCCCCTGCAAAATAGGTATCAAGATTGCCCGCATCAATCCCAAGAACCTTTTTGTGAAACATGGGATCGATGTAATCGGGACCACATTTAAAGGAGACAGGATCAAGCCCTCTTCTTTTAAGGGCTTCCAACAGCGCACATGTAATTGTGGTTTTTCCGCAGCCGCTTCCCGCCGCGGATATCATTACTCTCTTTGCACTAATACTGCTCATAGCATGCTTCCAATCTTATAAAGTAAAGGAAAAGATCCATACAGGGTTCTGCCCCTGCATCATATGATGTGATCCCACAAAGTGAACATCACTAACGGTGATCATTACTGTTTCTTCTTCGTAAGGCGCATACTTTTTCAAAAGCTCCTGCACCTCATTTACTGTTTCAAGACTCACTGCGGTTATGACAAACCTGATACCGCTTCCCTTTTTATGTAAAAGTTCCACCATATCCGAAAGGTTTCCACCGCTTCCGCCGATAAATACGCAGTCCGGTCTTTCCAGTTCTTCAAGGATCTCCGGGGCTTCTCCTTCCAGAACATTTACATTACAAAGGCCTGTCTTTTCAAGGTTCTTTTTTATAAGCTCCACAGCCTCATGCTTTTTTTCAATGGTGGTCACCTGAAGACTTGGATGAAGTCCTGCTGCCTCAATAGCTACAGAACCTGTTCCTCCGCCGATGTCGTAGAGGATATCCCCTTCCTTCAGATCCAGTCTTATGATGCTCTCATGCCTTATGACCTCTTTTGTCATGGGGATCTTATCCCTTATGAAATCAGCATCTTTTTTCACATTTATAAGAGGTCTTTTTGCCGGATCATCATTGCATATAAGAGCTGTCACAACGCCCTTTTCATCATATTCAACTGCCTTTTCAAAAGACATTTCTTCTATCTTTTCATCTTCATAGGAAAGATTTCTTCCCACATAAATGCGCCCTATGATGCCGCATTTATCAAGGCGTCTTGCGATCTCTCTAACAGTTTTTGCTCCCGATAAAAGAGTAAAGACTTTGGAATTTACCTTTACCTCTTCTGTGAGCTCAAAGAAATCTCTCTCCGTGTCTTTTCCGTGAAGGCTGAAAAGCCTTGAGTCATCAAGGCTCTCACCAAGTGCTGCCGCAAGATATGAAAAAGATGAGATTCCGGGAAGGACAGTAACATCCACATCCTTCTTCCATACTTTAAGCTCTTTTATCATCTTCTTTGCGCCGCTGTAAAATCCCGTATCACCGGAAAAAACTATGACTGCGGATGCAGGCTTTTCCGTTTCGAGGATCGGGATGATATCAGTAGCCTTATACATACTGTATTTGTGATGGCAGGGGAGATTACAGATGAGCCTCTCTGCTCCGAATACGCTGTCGCACCTCTCGATTGCTTCTTTTACTTCTACAGTCATGTTCTTTTCAGAGCCCATGCCCATTCCCGCTATCACTATGTTAAGAGGAGCCTCAAAAGGTTCAGCTTCCTTTCCGGTGATAAGGCAAAATGTCTCTTCAACAGAAAGTCCCTCTTCCAGACTTGGTCTTGCGATTATGTGAAGCTCCGTTCCGGTTTCAGCTGCTGCCCTTAGCTTCTCTCGAAAGCCTCCTGCGGTGCCGCTTTCTTTTGTCACCAGATGGCGGATGTCATACTGCCTTATAAGAGCCTTGTTCAGTGATGCATCAAATGGTCCGTGCATTGCAATGACATGACCTGATTCAATCTTTTCATCCTTGCAGATCTTAAGACTCTCAATAGACGGAAGTACTCTTACGTAGGTTCGATCTCTTGTGTCGGAAGATACGGTCCTGCAGTATTTACCAAGATCTTTACTGCCTGTGGTCAAAAGAATGTTTCCTTTTGTTTTATCAAGAGCTGCCGCGCACTCCTCCATATCCTTGTATTCAAAGGCTCCGTCGGATGCTGCCCCTTCTGTTTTCCTGACAACTCTCACATATCTAAAGCCCATATCCCCGGCAGCTTTTTTTATGTTTTCCGTAACTTCCGCAGCGTAGGGGTGCGTTGCATCAACCACGATGCTGTCGCCTTCCATGCCCTCTTTAGAAAAGAAATCCTTCATGCCCCAGGCGTCAAGTCGTCCCACATGGACCTTGGCTTTTGTATCGCCGTGCATCACGTCTTTGCCGTATTCTCCCGCAACGCAGACATGATGAAACAGACCTTCTTTTGTAAGCATCAAAGACAGTTCTCTTCCCTCGGTTGTTCCCGAGAAAATAACTACACTCTTCATATTCTGTATCCTCTGGGAGTTATGAGCATCCCTTCTGAAACATATGTCTGCGAGTTACCTATAAATACAGTCGTGAACATATCTACTTCTTCATTGGACAGCTCCTGAAGGCTGCACACTTTCTTTTCGCATCCTTCTCTTCCGATATTTCTCACATAGCCGCAGGCAGTATCACCGGACCTTTTCGTCATGAGGATCTCGCAGGCTCTTTTTAAATAGTCCGCTCTCTTTTTGCTGGAAGGATTATAAAGAGCAATGCAAAAATCCGCTTCCGCTGCACACAAAAGCCTTTTTTCTATAAGCTCCCAGGGCGTTAACAGATCGCTTAAGCTAATAACGCAAAAGTCATGACTTATGGGCGCCCCAAGTACTGCGCCTCCGGAAAGAGCTGCGGTAACTCCCGGGATCACTTCTACGTTGTCAAAGTTTTCTTTTAAAGCGATCTCCAAAAGAGGGGAAGCCATTCCGTATACTCCTGCATCTCCGCTGCAGATAAGGGATACAACCTTTCCCTTCTTTGCATATTCAACGCATTTTTCGCAGCGCTCTATTTCGCCCCTCATGCCGTTTTCATAAAACTCTTTTTCCTGACAGGCTTCTTTCACAAGGTCTGTGTATGCCTTGTAGCCTACGATCACATCGCTTTCGGAAAGAGCTTTCACAGCATCCGCTGTCATCATCCCGGCATCTCCGGGTCCTATTCCTACCACATATATCTTTCCCATAATTTTCTCCACAAAGCTGTTATAAAGATCTCTTTGCTATGGCTATGGTCATGCCATCGCCCTTTGTCTTTTTAAGTATCATATTGCCGCCGCTTCCTGCTGCCAGAGTTGCAGCTCTCTCGCACACATTATCAACACCCACGGTCTTAAGCA
>JAILOW010000166.1 GCA_024690635.1 Butyrivibrio sp. | reverse complement strand
GTTTGTTTAAATTTATTTTATGATTCGTTAATCCGAATAAGAATGCACATTCTTTTAATCCTTCTTGCAAAATAATGCAATTTTTTTATATAAAAATGTATTTTATTTATCTCCTCCCTCCTCTAAACTATACTTATGAGCAAACAGAGACACTCCATCAGAAACAAAATAATCATATGGGCCATGGGCTTTGCCCTGTTCCTGGCGCTCTCCGTAGCTTTCCTCAGCTATGTGCTCTCAATGCGCTACCTCAAGGAGAACCAGCAGCAGTCGGCACTCACCAACATACATGTCCTTGGCAACGAGCTGGATTCCCACATAGGAAGCGTTCTTACTTTTTCCAACTGGATCTGTCTGGACAGCACTCTGAGCAACTACTTAAGTACCGTTGAATCTGCTTATTCCAAGGATCCCCACTCAGGCAAAAAGCTCTCTTTATCAGCCTGGAATCACTTAAACAACGAGTTTAACATAATCGGTGCAAGGAACTATGTGGACAGAGTCCTTATCTCAACTCCAGGCGGATCGCGCTACCTTCAGTCCATATCCAGCGGAACGGCGCAGGGCGTGGTAAACGGCCCCATCACGATCATGGATACAGGCTTTTTTGATGAGTTTGTAACATCACACACACAAAAGTGGGTTGGCCCCCTTGATAACCCTCTGACCAAAAGCGGCAATCCCAGGGTCCTTCCTGTTATACGTCCAATTTACAGCTCCTCTTCTTCCATCGTGATAGGCTGGGTATATCTGGACATCCCCGAGCGTGTGATAACCGGGGCCTTAAAGAGTTTTGTCCTTGCAGGAGACGACGCCCTTTTTCTCACCTTCAGCCCGGGTCAGTCATATCGCTTTGACGGCTCAGCTCTGATAAAAGAAAGCGTCCCGAAAAATGTTATTTCCTACACACTTCCGGACACAGACTGGGTCATATCCTATCTTCCGTCTGAGAAAGCCCTCACAAGAAGGATGCACTTCTACAAACTGATGATACTCCTCATCGTTGCCGTGATCCTTTTCGCCGGTGTGGTTCTTAGCTTCATCCTGCAAAGGACCATAACCCGTCCGGTAGGTCTTTTGATAAAAAGACTGGGAAGGATAGGACAGGGAGACTTTTCAAGGGATGCATCCCTTGAATGGAACAACGAGCTTGGCGAGATCGGAAAAGGTATCAATTCGCTTTCGGAAAATGTCTCGGAGCTGATGGAAAAGAGGCTCCAGGATGAGCAGTCAAGGCATGAGCTTGAATATCAGGTCCTCCAGTCCCAGATCAATCCGCATTTTCTTTACAACACCTTAAACACCATCAAATGGATGGCAACGATACAGGGGTCCGAAGGAATTGCGGATATGTCCACCTCCCTCTCAAGGCTCATGAAAAATATCTCCAAGAGCACCGAAGATCTGATCAGCGTCCGCGATGAGTTCGCACTGGTGGATGACTATTTCACAATAATGAAGTACCGCTACGGAGGCACCATAGAGCTGGAATACATAACTGATGACGAGACGCTCCTTGATGTCAGGATAAACCGCTTCTCCCTGCAGCCGATCGTTGAGAACGCAATCTTTCATGGAATCGAGCCAAAGGGCAGCGCCGGTAAGATCACCATTCACCTGTATCAAAGTGGTGCAAGCGCAGTGATAGACGTCACAGACAACGGAGTCGGTATGACTTCTGAAGCAATAGCCCAGGTCCTTTCCGGAGAGGGTCAGGCAGACACCGAGTTTTTCAGGCAGATCGGAGTATACAATGTCAATGAGCGAATAAAGTACACCTTTGGTGATGACTATGGTATCACTATAGAGAGTGAGCCCGGTGTCTACACAACCATGCGCTTTACACTTCCCTCCGGAAGCCGCTGAAACAGTACTTGCCGAAGCGGATAATTAATACAACAATGGAGCAGATATGTACAGATTACTTATTGTAGATGATGAGCCTCTGGTTCAGATAGGACTTAAGAGCATGCTGGCCAAAGAGATGGCCGACGAAATAGAGATAGTAGGCACCGCATCCAATGGACAGGAGGCCTGGGATCTTATCTGCCTCGATCCGCCGGAGATAGTCATCGCCGATATTCGGATGCCGGTTATGACGGGACTTGAACTGCTAAAAAAATCCCATGACAAGTATGGAACTGTACCCGCTTTTATAATGCTGACGGCATATGAGGAATTTGAAATGGTCAGGCAGGCCCTTGTCGGCGAGGCTGTTGATTACCTGGTAAAGATCGAGCTCAGTGGACAGACCCTGAAAAACGCCATTGAAAAGGCAATTTCCAGGGTTGAAGAGTCTGGCGTGCGCAGTGAAAGTGCAGCAGGCCCGGGTGCCTTATCCTCCCGCAGCTCTCTTGAGGACCTCAGACAGAAGTTCATGCTAAGGCTCTTAAGTCACAATATCTCAGGCAATGATGCACTGTTCTCAGAAGCTTCGGACCTTGGTATGAGTTTTGACTACAACCGCTATATAGCTGTATTTGGCGAAACTTCTTCCGATAAGTCTCCCTCATTAGACGGCTCTTTTACCCAGGATGCGATAGATATCTACTCCTCCAGTATCAGTATGGCCAAGGAGATCATCTCCCGCCATGCCCCCTGTCAGATAATATCCATAGACATAAGGCACTTTGCTGTTATCTTTTTCTTCACCGAGGACAGTCCAGTCGCAGGTACCATGGACCTTATCACCGAAGCTCTTGAAAATGCAAGGACCATGATAAGCAGTTATTTTAAGACAGAGATCACCTTCGGCATCGGCACAGCAGTAACTGCGCCGCTTGATATCGCAATCTCTTATGATGAAGCAAGGACCGCGCAGCAGCAGACCGACCGCTCACAACCCGTCAGGCTCTTTTCCCACATCGTGGGCTCAAACCGCCGCTCCGGCAAGGACAAGCTCATCACAGCCATTCAGGAGTATATCGATGAGAACCTGGGAGGAAGGCTGCAGCTTGGAGAAGTTGCCGAGGTCTTCGGCCTGTCCCCCGCTTACCTTTCTGTGCTCTTTAAGAAGACCACCGAGTCCGGATTCTCAGAATATGTCAATGCCAAAAAAATCGACAGGGCAAAAGAGATGCTCCTGTCGGGTGATATGAAGATTTATGAAGTTGCTGACGCTCTGGGTTTTGAGTCCGCCTACTATTTCTCCAAGGTCTTCAAAAAAGTGGACGGACACAGCCCGCGCGAATATATTCAAAGTAAGAGCAACTGACAGCTCCCGGTCATAATGAGACAGCGATCTGTTACAGTTCAGACTGCTCTCACGCTGTCGGGAAGAGTGGTCCCCCTTCATCCAGTGCTTTCAGGGCCCCGGGATCGATGTCAATCTTCCTGTCCCTGAACATCCTGAAGAAAACATTATAGATGGGCTCATTGTTATGTGGTTTGTAGGTACAGCTCATAGCCTGGGATCCGCTTTTAAGTATCTTGTTCATCCCGCCTTCCTTGCCTTTCAGCGCACTCTTGCGCTTCTACGAACCAATCTCAAATACCTTGGCATAGTCTGTCCATGCATCCACCTTAGCCTGCTTCTTGTTGAGATCTATCACAAGCTTGTCCCTGGTATTCCGGGCCCTCTCAAGATCTGCTTCTGCCTGAAGATCAATGAGCTTTAGCTTTTCATTGAGGTAATTCTCCTCTTCCTTTTCCCGCTTTTTGGTTTCCTTGTGGTTCTCTTGCTGCGCAAAACCATTGAGACGCATAGCATTAAGCTTTCCTCATTTCTTTGTCCATTGTAAATATAACACACCCAAAATCGCTTGAAAACAGACATCAAGCGGACATAATGCGGACTTTTTGCGGACACCTTCAAAAAATCTGCATATCAAACACCTCTCCAATATCACCATCA
>JAILOW010000149.1 GCA_024690635.1 Butyrivibrio sp. | reverse complement strand
AGCTGCGTGGCTGCCACAATAGCCATTCCTATTTTGCTCTGGCTCATCATATGGGCTGTGGGTGTATTTGCGGGAAGGCACACCGTGGCTTCACTTGATGCCATGAGCAGCAACAAAGCCCACGACAGATACGGCAACGTGATACCTGATGGTGACATTGATACCGTCGTATTTGATATAGGAAATGTTCTTACGGATTTTGCATGGAAGGAATTTCTTTTGGACAAGGGCTTTGACGAGGAGATGGCAGAGCGCATCGGAAATGCTTCCGTCAGAACAAAAGACTGGAACGAGATCGATATAGGAAATCTTTCTACTGAAGAGATCATCGGAAGGTTTATTAAAAATGATCCTGAAATAGAAGATGAGCTTAAAAGAGCATTTTCCGATTTTAATGATATCGTCAGAAAAAGAGACCGTGCGATTCCATGGATCGAAGCTCTTAAGGCAGCAGGCTACAGAGTTTTGTACCTGTCTAACTTCTCAGAGCAGGCTCTTTTGGGATGTCCCGACGCCATGTCTTTTATTGAATATACCGACGGAGGAATCCTTAGCTTCAGGGATCATGTGATAAAACCTTATCCCGATATCTACAGGCTTTTGATGGAGCGTTTTGATATCGTTCCCGCAAAGACTGTATTTATAGATGACACAAAACCCAACGTTGATACAGCAGTAAGTCTTGGCTGGAAGGGCGTTGTTTACAAGGATTACGAGCAGGTTAAAAGAGACCTTGAGGCTTTGAAGGTCAGATATTAAAAAGACTATTTTTTATCTGTACTTTTTAATGAAGCCTTGTTATAATGTTTTGGAATTTGGAGAACAGGGAAGGAGCGATACTAGTGAATTTCGAAAATGACAACAATGTCAATGAAAACAGCGTCGAGGATATCGTTGCCAGATATCGCCCGGAACTGGACAAGATAATTCCTTATCTGAATTGGCTCAAAAACAACATGAAAACAGAAGTTGCCCAGAGCTATTCAAACAGCGATCTGAAATCCATGCCGTTCCCGGTATACGATTCCAATCTGCTGGCCTTTGTTAAAGCGGCCCAGACCACCAATATGCTGGATCGCAATTATGTCTATGTTTATTCCAGAAACCACCTCAATTCAGCCAAGGACGAACTTTTATTCATAAACGATGCCCAGATCAGCGATATGGATGACCTTGCAGGCATCCTTGCCAAGTATGTACTCTCGGGCATGACCAAAGGTTCCGTGTGGGCTGAGGGAGTTTACAACGGTGTTTTATATCATGTAATTAAAAAGATGGACGAGCTTGTCAGATTTTGGGGACAGGACAGCTCGAAACCGCTTGCATAAATCCGGTTTTTGTTGGAAGGAAAAAAGGGGAATGGGAGAGAAGTCTGCTCATAAGAGGAAGTACATCCTTGAAAAAGCCAGAGAGGTGTTTGCCTGCAAGGGCTTCAAGGAAGTTACCATGAAGGACATCGTAGATGCCTGCGAGATAAGTCGCGGGGGTCTTTATCTCTATTTCTCAAGTACCGACGAATTATTCCTGGCAGTTCTTGCCGATGACAATTCAGAGGATGATGAAGAGGCAGTTGTGGCAGCTCTTTCCGGAGATGCTTCTGCCGGTGATATGCTTGCTCTTTTCCTCAAGGAGCAAAAGAAAGCCATTCTTAAAAAGAAAAACAATCTCACTGTTGCTACATATGAATATTTTTACCAGCATAAGGTTTCCGGTCAGGAGAACCCTCTCAAGAACCAGTTCGACACCGCTGTTAGGATAGTGGAAAAGCTTATCGAAAACGGTACGGAAAATGGTGAATTTTATTGCGAGAATCCGATCGGGTGTGCACGTAACCTTATGTACGTTATTGAAGGTCTCAAAGTTACTTCCGGCACTATCGGTGTTTCCGAAGAGGCCATTGACAGAGAATTGATGTACGTGCTTGGCGGCTTAGTGCCGGATGAATTAAATAATCGTTGACAGATAAAAGTGCTTAAGAATTGTCTAAGCACTTTTTTCAAAATAAACACAAGTTAAAGAGGAGAGAATATGAGCGCTGTAAAAAGAATCTATGTAGAAAAGAAAGCACCCTTTTCCGGAAAGGCAAAAGAACTTGCGGCTGAGATATCTGGATATCTCGGGATCAGAAGTGTATCTGATGTAAGGATCTTTATCCGTTACGATGTGGAAAACGTATCGGAGGACGTATTTGAAAAAGCCTGCAGGACAGTGTTTTCCGAGCCCCCTGTTGACATCCTGTACAGAGAGGAGCTTGAGATTCCCAAGGGCGCAAAAGTATTCAGTATAGAGGCACTTCCCGGACAGTTCGACCAGAGAGCTGACTCCGCAGAGCAGTGCGTGCGCTTTATAAAGGGTGACGAGGAGCCTGTTATCAAGACTGCTGTCACATACATGCTTCAGGGCGATATTTCAGACGAGGAACTTGAAAAGATAAAGGGCTACATCCTTAACCCTGTTGATTCAAGGATCGCCGACAGCAAAAAACCTGAAACACTGGTGACAGTATATGACGAGCCTGAGGATGTGGCTGTTCTTTCAGGCTTTAAGACCATGGATGAGGAGAGCCTTAAAAAGCTTTACGAGTCACTTGGTCTTGCCATGACCTTCAACGATTTCAAGTGGATCCAGCAGTACTTCTCATCAGATGAGGACAGAGACCCTACCATGACAGAGATAAGGGTTCTTGATACCTACTGGTCAGATCACTGCCGTCACACAACCTTCGGCACAGAGCTCAAGGATATCGAGTTTGGCAAGGGCTACTACGAAGCTCCCATCAGGGCTTCCTTCGAAGACTACCTTGCTTCAAGAGATGCTCTTTACAAGACTGATGAAAAGAAAAAGGAGAAATTCATCTCCCTTATGGATATAGCCCTTATGGGTATGAAAAAGCTCAAGGCTGACGGCAAGCTTACAGACATGGAAGAGTCTGAAGAAAACAATGCCTGCACAGTCGTTGTTCCTGTGGAAGTTGATTACGGCAAGGGAAAAGAGACTGAGAACTGGCTTGTATTTTTCAAAAACGAGACTCACAACCATCCTACAGAGATCGAGCCTTTCGGTGGTGCGGCAACATGTCTTGGCGGTGCCATCAGAGATCCCCTTTCGGGAAGAGGCTATGTATACCAGGCTATGCGTGTAACCGGTGCGGCTGATCCTACAGTCCCCGTTGCTGATACCATGAAGGGCAAGCTTTCACAGAAAAAGCTTGTAAGAGGTGCGGCAGCAGGATATTCATCCTACGGAAACCAGATCGGTCTTGCAACAGGATATGTAAAAGAGGTTTATCATCCCGGATATGTGGCAAAGAGAATGGAGATCGGTGCTGTTATGGGCGCTGCTCCTCAGGAACACGTTATCAGAGAAAGCGCAGATCCCGGTGATGTGATCATTCTTCTTGGCGGACGCACAGGAAGAGACGGCTGCGGCGGAGCAACCGGTTCCTCCAAGGCTCATGATTCCAAGTCTCTTTCAAGCTGCGGAGCAGAAGTTCAGAAGGGTAACGCTCCCACAGAGAGAAAGCTTCAGAGGCTCTTTAGAAGACCTGAAGTAAGTGAAGTAATTAAGAAGTGTAACGACTTTGGTGCCGGCGGTGTTTCCGTTGCCATCGGAGAACTTGCACCCGGACTTGATATCAATCTTGATCTTGTACCTAAAAAGTACGCAGGTCTTGACGGAACAGAGCTTGCCATTTCAGAGTCTCAGGAGAGAATGGCAGTAGTTGTTGCTCCTTCAGATGTTGAAAAGTTCCTTGGCTTTGCCGCAGAGGAAAACCTTGAGGCGGTTGAAGTTGCTCATGTTACAAAGGAGCCCAGACTTGTCCTTAACTGGAGAGGCAAGAAGATCGTAGATATAAAGAGAGCTTTCCTTGATACCAACGGAGCTCATCAGGAGACAAAGGTTCAGGTTGAGATACCTGATGAAAAAGAAAACTATCTTAAAAAGACAGCCTGCGAAGGAGCTAAAAAGGCTCTTGAAAATGGCGATGTGAAGACAGCTCTTTTGGCTGAGCTTTCAGATCTTAATGTCTGCTCACAAAAGGGACTTGTGGAGATGTTTGACTCCTCCATAGGAGCAGGCACTGTTGTAATGCCTTACGGCGGAAAATACCAGCTTACAGAGACTCAGGCAATGATCGCCAAGCTCCCTGTTCTTGGTGGCAAGACAGATGTGGTTACCATGATGTCCTACGGCTTTGATCCTTATCTTTCAAGCTGGAGCCCTTATCACGGCGCGGCATTTGCGGTAACAGAGTCTGTTGCAAGGATCGTGGCAAGCGGCGGTGCTCTTAAGGATCTGCACTTTACTTTCCAGGAGTACTTTAAGAGAATGACCGAAGATCCCACAAGATGGAGCCAGCCTTTCACAGCGCTTCTTGGAGCTTATGAAGCACAGATGAAGTTTGGCATCGCATCCATCGGAGGAAAGGATTCCATGTCAGGATCCTTCAACGAGATCAACGTTCCTCCCACACTTGTTTCCTTTGCGGTTGATATCGCAAAGCTTTCCGATGTTGTTACACCTGAGCTTAAAAAAGCAGGAAACAAGCTGGTTCAGTTCAAGATCGCCAAGGACGATTATGACCTTCCTGACTACGACAAGGTCATCGCCCTTTACAACGAAATCCACAGCCTTATGCAGAAAGGCACCATCGTATCAGCTTATGCTGAGGATTCCTACGGAATCGCTGCGGCTGTATCAAGAATGGCATTCGGTAACGGCCTTGGAATAAAGATTGCAGACAGCATCAAGGCAGAGGAGCTTTTTGCCAACGATATGGCTGACATTGTTGCGGAGGTTCCCGCTGACAGACTTGCAGAAGTTCTTGCTGTAAACGGCAGCAGGCAGATCGGTGAAGTTACAGACAAAGCTTCTATCACAGCAGCAGGTGCCGAGGTTTCTCTTGAGGAAGCTCTCAGTGCATGGAAAGGCAAGCTTGAGAAGGTATTCCCTTCAACAGCATCTGCAGGAAATGACAAGGTTGAGTCACCTCTTTACAAGGCTGACAGCGTATATGTTTGCAAGAACAAGGTTGCAAGACCCAGAGTATTCATTCCGGTATTCCCCGGCAGCAACTGTGAGTATGACAGTGCTCAGGCCTTTGAAAGAGCAGGCGCCGATGTTGACATAAAGATATTCAGAAACAGAAACGCACAGGATATCACAGAGTCTGTTGCTGAATTTGAAAAGGCTATAAAGAATGCTCAGATCATCATGTTCCCCGGCGGATTCTCTGCAGGTGATGAGCCTGACGGAAGCGCCAAGTTCTTTGCGACAGCCTTCCAGAACGAGCGCATCAAGGAGGCAACAAAAGACCTTCTGGATAACAGAGACGGCCTTGCACTTGGTATCTGCAACGGCTTCCAGGCTATGATCAAGCTTGGACTTGTACCTAACGGAACCATCACGGGTCAGGATGAGAATTCACCTACCCTTACTTACAATACTATCGGAAGACATATCTCCAAGATGGCTTACATCAAGGTTGTTTCCAACAATTCACCCTGGCTTACAGGTTGTGAACTTGGCGGAGTATATGCAAACCCTGCATCCCACGGAGAAGGCAGATTTGTTGCGCCTGCAGACGTTCTTGACAGGCTCTTTGCAAACGGTCAGATCGCAACACAGTACTGCGACCTTGAGGGCAATGTGACCATGGATGGCGAGTGGAACATCAACGGCTCCTACAGAGCGGTTGAGGGTATCCTTTCTCCTGACGGAAGATGTCTTGGTAAGATGGCACACTCCGAAAGACGCGGTGACGGCGTTGCCGTAAACATCTTTGGAGAACAGGATATAAAGATATTCGAAAGCGGAGTTAAATACTTCAAGTGATCTGAAATTTTGATCTATCGAAGATACGGAGGAGATTTATGAAAGCTTTTTTGATACTTGAAGACGGAACGGTTTTTGAGGGAAAGCATATCGGGGCTGATAAGGATGTGGTTTCCGAGATCGTATTCAATACTTCAATGGCCGGATATACGGAAGTGTTTACGGATCCTTCCTACGCGGGACAGGCAGTATGCATGACCTATCCGCTCATTGGCAACTACGGAGTCTGCCTTGACGATATGGAATCCGACAGACCCTGGGTGGATGCGGTGATCGTAAGGGAACTTTCCCACGTTCCTTCCAATTTCAGGTGTGACATGTCTATTCAGGCTTTTCTGGAAAAATACGAAGTTCCCGGCATTGAGGGCATCGATACCAGAAAGCTTGTCAGGATCCTGAGAGAAAAGGGAACCATGAACGGCTATATCACAACCAATGAGTCCATAAGATACGAGGACGTAAAAGAAAAACTTCTTGCATATACCACGGGAGATGTGGTTAGCAGAGTATCCTGCAAGGAAAAGATCCATATCCCCGCCCCCGATGCAAGACAGGAAAAGATCCCTGCCATTGCTAAAAACAAAAACGGAGAGGGACTTAAGATAGCTCTTTTGGATGTGGGAGCAAAAAAGAACATTGCCCAGTCTCTGGCAGTAAGGGGATGTGATGTGACCATCTATCCCTTTGATACCTGCGCAGAGGAGATCCTCGGGGATAAGCCCGACGGCATCATGCTTTCAAACGGCCCCGGAGACCCCAAGGAGTGTAAGGGAGTCATCAAGGAGATCAAAAAGCTCTATGATTCCGAGGTGCCCATCTTTGCAATATGCCTTGGCCATCAGCTCATGGCTCTTGCTACGGGAGCTGACACCTACAAGATGAAGTACGGACACAGGGGAGGCAATCACCCGGTAAAAGACTTAGAGACAGGCCGTGTGTACATCTCATCCCAGAACCACGGCTATGTGGTGGATGTTGATAAGCTTGATAAAAACCTCGCAACACCTGCCTTTGCCAATGTAAATGACGGCAGCAACGAGGGACTTAAATATGTGGGCAAGGACATCTTTACGGTGCAGTTCCATCCGGAAGCATGCCCCGGACCACAGGACAGCAGCTTTTTGTTTGACAGATTTATAGATATGATCAGAAATAAAACTACGGGAGGAGCAAACTGATGCCAAAAAACAGCGAAGTAAAAAAGGTCTTGGTAATCGGCTCCGGACCTATAGTTATCGGACAGGCAGCGGAGTTTGACTATGCGGGAACTCAGGCCTGCAGATCTTTAAAAGAAGAGGGGGTTGAGGTTGTACTTGTAAACTCAAACCCTGCTACCATCATGACAGATAAGGACATTGCGGATGAGGTGTATATCGAGCCTCTTACAGTAAAGGTCCTTGAGCAGATAATCGAAAAGGAAAAGCCCGATTCCATCCTTCCTACCCTTGGAGGACAGGCAGGACTTAACCTTGGAATGGAGCTCGCCGAGTCAGGATTTTTGAAATCCCATAATGTAAAGCTCCTTGGAACAACTGCAGAGACCATCAGAAAGGCTGAGGACAGACAGGAGTTCAAGGACACCATGGAAAAGATCGGTGAGCCATGCGCAGCTTCTCTGGTTGTACATAATATCGAGGACGGTGTGGCCTTTGCGGACAGCATCGGATACCCGGTGGTTCTTCGTCCTGCCTTTACTCTCGGTGGATCAGGCGGCGGTATAGCTCACAACAGGCTTGAGTGCGAAGAGATCCTTGAAAACGGTCTCAGACTTTCAAGAGCCAATGAGGTTCTGGTAGAAAGATGCATCGCCGGCTGGAAGGAGATCGAGTATGAGGTTATGCGAGACGGAGCAGGTAACTGCATCACCGTCTGCAACATGGAAAACATCGACCCTGTAGGCGTTCACACCGGTGATT
>JAILOW010000145.1 GCA_024690635.1 Butyrivibrio sp. | reverse complement strand
CTCATCTGCTCCAGCCTCTTTGAGCATTGTGATACCTTCGGCATTAGCCTTCTGAATGTTCTTGATAGCTTCAGCCTGACCTTCAGCCTCACGGATTCTCTTTTCTCTTTCAGCTTCAGCTCTTAAGATGGTTGCCTGCTTGTCAGCCTCGGCCTGAAGGATCTTGGACTGCTTTTCACCTTCTGCCACGGTGATCTGGCTCTGCTTTTCACCTTCCGCAAAGAGGATCTTTTCTCTCTTTTCACGCTCAGCCTTCATCTGCTTTTCCATGGCATCACGGATCTGCTCGGGAGGATTGATGTTCTTAAGCTCGACTCTTGTGATCTTGATTCCCCAAGGGTCTGTTGCTATATCAAGTGCATCCTGCATCTGAGCATTGATCTGATCTCTGGATGTAAGTGTCTCATCAAGAGTAAGGGAACCGATAACGTTACGAAGTGTTGTAGCTGTAAGGTTCTCAATAGCTCCGATGGGGTTTCTCACACCGTATGCGTAAGCCTTGGGATCAGAAATCCTAAAGAATACGATGGAATCGATCTGCATTGTTACGTTATCCTGTGTGATAACAGGCTGAGGCGGGAAATCGCAGTACTGCTCCTTGAGATCAACCTGTCTGGCCACTCTGTCAATAAAAGGAATCTTGAAATGAAGTCCTACGTCCCAGGTCTCTTTGTATGCACCAAGCTCCTCAACAACGTAAGAATGAGCCTGAGGCACGATCTTGATATTTGTGGCAAGTAAAATAAGTACAAGTATTATAAATACAACTAAAGCAATTAACATTTAAAAATCCTCCCTTTCAACAATAAGCTTTGCTCCTCTGACTTCTACAACCTTTACCTCTTCTCCTGCATGAATGATGACATTATCAATAGAAGAAGCCGCAAGCCAGGTAGAACCGTCCATATCAATTTTTCCTGTTCCCTTAAGGTTGTCAATGTCGGTCTTTACAATGAGTTTTCTTCCGACAATGGCATCTATATTGGTCTTTTTCAATCTGTTATTGAAATGAGTGGCGGCTATGGGCCTTACCAGTACCATTACTACTATAGATACCACCAAAAAGGCCACTACCTGAACGGGAATAGATGCCCCTATCAGTGACAAAAGAAATGCAACCGCTGCTCCGGCCGCAAACCAGATAGTCAAAAGCCCCAATGTAAAGATCTCAATCACAGACAATGCCACAGTAAGGGCAAGCCAGAAAATTGCCGGTGATATATTCATACACATTCCTCCTTTTCACTCTATTGTATAACAAAAACAAGGCATTTCCTAATCTTTTTATGTTTTTTTATTTTATTATTATTTGATTAAATACTAATAAACATGTAACATAGAAGTAGTATATTTGCGTACTTTTTCTTATTGTTTTTCGAGAACTTTTAGGAGAGAAATATGTCACAGAAAATGAATTATTACAATGCAAAAGCATCTGTGAATCTGTCACCTCTGCCCTGCGCAATCCTTGCCGTTGAGAAAAAACCTGATGGAACATGCGGAGAGATAACTTTCTTTGCTGTAAATGAGATTTTCGAAAGAGACTTCTACAGTCTTTTCCCCGAATCGGAATCAGCAAAGGATGAAAAAATAGAAGGGCTTCCCTACTATGCTCATATGCAGAAAGAGCCTAAATTTGAAGATCTTTGTTTCAGGGCCGCATGGAAAGGTGAGCATTTTAACACCTATATCGATACAACGATGATGTACGGCTATTGGACAGAAAACATTACTCTCCCCATCTGTAATGATGAAGAAACTAACATAGGTTATTGCCAGTTCATGTACTCACTCAACAAAGAGATGGACACCGGCAAGTTTTCACAGGTCTCACCCGACATAGCAAGTTTTATTATAAAGACCTGTCTCGAGCTTAGAAATCACGATGACTACTACTCAAGTATGGATACCATTACAAGAGACATCCGCGAATACACAGATTCCTTTGCAACATGTATCACTACTATTTCTCCTGACGAATACAAATTTGATGTAGTAAGCGAATGCGTAAGAAATAACGAATTATGTATAAAAGAACTGTTTAGCAAGATTCCTTACGAGGTAGTTGAAACCTGGGAAGCTCTGTGCGGAGAGACCAACTGTATCATCATCAAAAATGAAACCGACATGGATTTCTACGATCAAAAGGCTCCCGCCTGGGTCGCTACACTAAGAGAAAACGATGTGCACTCTCTTATTCTGGTTCCTTTTGTTCATCAGAACAACATTATAGGTTACCTTTATATTACTAATTTTGATATATCACAAACAGAAAGATTAAAAGAGACTATTGAGCTCATAACCATATTCCTTGCTGCTGAAACAGCAAACCATATGATCATGGAAAAGCTGGAATATCTCAGCAATATCGATATGTTAACCGGCGTATACAACAGAAATTCCATGAACGTAAATGTTGATGAGCTTTCCACTAAATTGAAGCTAAATCCCGCTCCTTTCAGTGTTGCTTTCTGTGACCTCAACGGTCTTAAATCAATAAACGATAACAACGGACACGAAAACGGTGATCAGCTCCTTAAAGATGCTGCAAAAGCTCTTAAAGACATCTTTGCAGACGACAAGATCTACAGAGCAGGCGGTGATGAGTTTACTATCATCTCCGTAGGATGTACAAAAGAAGAATTTGACGAAAAAATTAAAAGACTTCGTGATATAGCTTCAGATCCCGATTGGCTGTATTTTGCCATAGGTTCCTATCATGATGATAAAAAAGGAAATCTCAGGCTTGCCATGAGATATGCAGACGAAGAAATGTATAAAGATAAGGATAAATTCTACGAAAAATATCCAAATAAGAGAAGATAAAAACCATAAAAAAATCCCGGACGGAAAAGTCCGGGATTGTTAAGTCTATAATAAAAACTAAAATATCAGAACTTGCCTGCCTTAGCAGCCTCTTCGATTGATACTGCTGTAGAAACAGTCATACCAACCATAGGGTTGTTACCTGCGCCGATAAGACCCATCATCTCAACGTGAGCAGGAACTGATGAAGAACCTGCAAACTGAGCATCTGAGTGCATACGTCCCATGGTATCTGTCATACCGTAGGAAGCAGGACCTGCAGCCATGTTATCGGGATGAAGTGTACGTCCTGTACCACCGCCTGAAGCAACTGAGAAGTACTTCTTGCCGGCCTCTGTACGCTCCTTCTTATAAGTACCTGCAACGGGGTGCTGGAATCTTGTAGGATTGGTTGAGTTACCGGTGATGGATACGTCAACGTTCTCCTTCCACATGATAGCAACACCTTCCTGAACGTCGTTAGCGCCGTAGCAGTTAACCTTTGCACGAGGTGAGTTAGCATCCTTGGAGTAGCACTTTCTGAATACTTCCTTTACCTCGCCTGTGTAATAATCATACTGAGTCTCAACATAGGTAAATCCGTTAATACGGGAAATGATCTGAGCTGCGTCTTTTCCAAGACCGTTAAGGATAACGCGGAGAGGTTTCTGACGAACCTTGTTAGCCTTCTCTGCGATACCGATAGCACCCTCAGCAGCTGCGAATGACTCGTGACCTGCAAGGAATGCGAAGCACTCTGTATCCTCTTCAAGAAGCATCTTGCCGAGGTTACCGTGTCCAAGACCTACCTTACGACGGTCAGCAACTGATCCGGGAATGCAGAAAGCCTGAAGACCGATACCGATAGCTGCAGCAGCCTCGGAAGCCTTGCGGCAGTTCTTCTTGATGGCAATAGCAGCACCTACTGTATAAGCCCACTTTGCATTCTCAAAGAAGATAGGCTGAATGCCCTCGATAAGGCTGTAAACATCAATGCCTGCAGCCATTGTGATCTCTTTACACTCTTCGATAGAAGAAATCCCATACTCCTTAAGGCAAGCCAGGATCTGGGGCTCTCTTCTTTCATATGATTCAAATAAAGCCATTATTTTTTCCTCCTTACCTATTACTCGTGTCTGGGATCGATGAATCTAGCTGCATCAGCAACACGTCCATACTGTCCTCTTGCTTTTTCCAAAGCTGTGTTAGCGTCATCACCTGCCTTGATGAAGTCCATCATCTTGCCGAAGTTAACGTATTTATAACCGATGATCTCATCATTCTCATCAAGAGCAAGGTCTGTGATATAACCATCAGTAAGCTCAAGATAACGAGGTCCCTTTTCAAGTGTTCCGTATGTTGTACCGATCATAGTACGAGTACCCTTACCAAGGTCCTCAAGACCGGCGCCGATCTGAAGTCCGTCCTCAGAGAATGCAGACTGTGTACGTCCGTAAACGATCTGAAGGAAGAGCTCTCTCATAGCTGTGTTGATAGCATCGCACACAAGGTCGGTGTTGAGAGCCTCAAGAAGTGTAAGACCGGGAAGGATCTCAGCTGCCATAGCTGCTGAATGAGTCATTCCTGAACATCCAAGTGTCTCTACAAGTGCCTCCTGGATGATACCATCCTTAACATTAAGAGAAAGTTTGCAGGCACCCTGCTGAGGAGCACACCAGCCCACACCGTGTGTATAACCGGAAATATCCTTAATTTCTTTTGCCTGTACCCACTTAGCCTCTTCGGGAATGGGAGCAGCGCCATGATGTACCCCTTGTGTTACGGGACACATATTTTTTACCTCTGTTGAGTAAATCATGTGAAAAATCTCCTTTCGTATTGTAAAGTAACTTTCATTACTTACTACCTATAGATGATTGCATGAATCGTAATCTGCCACA
>JAILOW010000163.1 GCA_024690635.1 Butyrivibrio sp. | reverse complement strand
TTCACAACGGTTTTCTGCTGATAAGATATTGATATTACGGAGAACTGTTATGAAACTATCCAGTCTTTTAGAGTACGATTCCATTGTTATACAGTGTCATGACAACCCTGATGCAGACGCAATCTGTTCAGGGTATGTTTTATATCGTTATTTTTCTGCCCATGGAAAAAAAGTAAGATTCATCTATTCCGGCAATTTCGAATCAGGTTTCAGGGAGCCTTCCCGGAAACAATGGGGAGTTAATTCCGCCCGGTATTTTTATGGTATCATTCTTTTTTTTCTCTAAGCTTAACCATTCTGGCAGCGCGACGCCTGTTTTCATCATCCTGTGCTGCGTAATGTTTTCTTGTTGTATTAACATCCTTATGACCAAGCACATCTGCAACAAGATAAATATCCCCTGATTCTTTATAAAGATTAGTTCCAAAAGTGCTTCGAAGCTTGTGCGGCGTGATCTTTTTAAGAGTAGTAACGTTCCTTGCGTATTTCTTTACAAGATTTTCAACAGCTCTTACTGATATACGCTTATTTTGAAGTGATAAAAAGAAAGCTTCTTCATTACCTTCTACAGGAATTATTTCTTTTCTCTGCTCAAGATAATCCAAAAGAGCGGTCCTTACTTCATCTGGGAAATAAACTATAGTATTGTATCCGCCTTTTCTGTGGATCCTAAGACCGTTTGTATCAAAATCTATATCATTAAGATCGATTCCAACACATTCAGAAACTCGTATTCCTGTACCAAGCAAAAGTGTAAGCATAGCAACATCACGCAGTTTTGTTTTACTATGGTACTTTTGCTGGGATTTTGTGAGTTTTTCACCGGCTTCAACCTGATCAAGCAAAGTTGCTACTTCATTGGGCTCAAGTCTTACAATTTCATGTTCATGAAGCTTGGGCATATTTACAAGCTCAGGAGTGTTTTTTTCTATAAGCTCCGCTTTATAAAAGTAGTTATATAAAGATCTGAGGGCAGACATTTTTCTTTTCTTACCCTGTTCGGCATTGGTGATCTCTTTATCGCTCTTTTCATAAAGAGAAAGATATTCCAGGAATTCCTCTATATCTTCACGCTCGATCTTATCAAGGATATCGATCTTTAAATCCTTCATATCAGTGTTTTTTAATGAAGGATTGTTAGAACATAAAAATTCAAAGAACACCCTGATATCATAAGCGTACCCAAGTCTAGTTCTGGCTGACGTTGTAGGCTCGATACCTCTGAAAAACTGCCTGCAGAATTTGGGCAAAGTATCAAGGACTTCACGCATCTTTATAGTGTTTAGTCTGTCCTGTTCGTTATAGTATTTGTCGTCATTAAATGTACCTGTCTGCATAATAAGATTATATCATTAAAGTCCTCTATATTCTTGAAGAATTATGGTCATAAATGATACAATTTTAAAAGATATTTTTTTAAGGGTGGAGTTGATAATTTTGGGGAATTATAGAAAAAAAGACGGCAGAAGACTCTCTGCCGCTGAATATAGAAAAAGAAGAAAATTAGAGATCATATTACATATTACATTACTTGTAAGCGCCGCTGTTTTATTGATTCTTGGGGTAAATCTTCTTATAAAGACTATAAAACATGCGGTTTCCGGAAAAGATCAGCCTGCAGAAACCGTAGAATCTACTGTAGAAGCAACTGTTGTAGATACAGTTGTAGATGATGTGGAAGTAGAAGAGCAGGAAGAGGAAAATCCCTTTTTGGAAACTTCTGATGATTCCAAGAGCTTTTTTGAAGGCTATAGCGTTGATGAAGACAGTAATACATCGGCTATCACCAGTGAAAATGTGCTTAGCACCTATGGCGTTTTGGTCAATCTTGATACAGGTAAAGTTGTTGCATCAAAAGAAGGCAACGTCCGCATAAATCCTGCATCTATGACCAAAATCCTTACACTTTTAGTGGCTGTTGAACACATTGATAACATTGACAATACATTCACAATGTCACAGGAGATAGGAGATTATGTTTTCAGCCACGATTGTAGTGCAGTAGGCTATAAGGTTGGAGATGTTATTTCGGTAAAAGATCTTTTGTACGGAACAATACTTCCTTCAGGAGCCGATGCAGCCATGTGCCTGGCTGAATATGTTGCAGGTTCTCAGGAAGCATTTGTGGAGCTTATGAATCAAAAGCTTGATGAGCTTGGGCTTTCAAAAACAGCTCATTTTACGAACTGTATTGGTATTTACGACAAGGATCATTACTGTACATTGACGGATATGGCTATGATCCTGAAGGCTGCTGAAGAAAACGAGCTTTGTCATGAAATATTGAACGCACGTACTTATCTGACTTCAGCCACTTCAGAACATCCTGAGGGAATTCAGATTTCAAATTGGTTTTTACGCAGGATTGAGGATAAAGATACTCACGGCGAAATCGTGGGCGCAAAGACAGGATTTGTTAATAAATCAGGATGCTGTTGCGCAAGCTATCAAATTTCCGCAGACGGAACACATTATATCTGCGTCACAGCCGATGCCTGGAGCACCTGGAGATGTATCTATGATCATGTAGATATCTACCAGACATATACGAGCTAAAAAGCTTCAGGTTTAAGAAAACATTTGAGGCGTAATTCTTTTAAATTTGTATATTTCAGGTTTAAGAAAGCATTTGAGGCGTAATTCTTTTAAATTTGTATATTTCAGGTTTAACGAAGCAGTTGGGGCGTCAGTCTTGTATAACATAGTTGCTTGTAAAAAGTCAGCCCCAACTCTTCGTTAAACCTGTGTTTTGCGAATAGTTAAATATATCCCGGGAGGTACTCTTATGTTAATGCAGGTCCCTGAAGGTACTATCATCCTTAAGGAAAACGAAGTAAATCTTGATATGTACAAAATCGTAAACGGATGCGTTGAAGTATATTCCGGATACGGAACTGATAAAGAAGCTCTATTGGGAATATTATCAAAAGGGAAATATTTTGGTGAAATCGGTTTGCTTGCACAGAAACCTGCGGCTTATACGGTTATTGCTTATAATGACGTCCTTATTCAGCGTATTACCATGAATGATATTGACTCTTATATCAAGAACAACCACCATGATATCCTTCAGATAATGATGCATATGGCTGAGGCTATGTATGACATGAAATATTCATTGGATCTTTTTATGGATGATCTTGATAAAAAGAACGATAACAACGCCAAAGAATACAAGGCTTATTTCTCCAAACAATTCGCAAAGTACAATGTGATTTCTTCTGCTCCCATCTCTCCTACTTTCAACAGATACGGATGATAAAAATGATCAACGAAAAGTATAAACAAATAACAGAGTTTTTGATTAAGGAAAACATGTCTATAACAGCTATGGAAAGCTGTACTTCAGGTCTTATTGCATCTCTTTTGACTGATACGGAAGGCTCATCTGCTGCTTTTAAAGGATCTTTTGTAACATATTCCAATGAAGCCAAGGTAAAATGCGGCGTATCCTCTGAAATAATCGAAAAATACGGCGTTTATTCAAAAGAAACCGCTGTTGCCATGGCAGATGCCGCCAGAACATCTTTTGATGCGGATTATTCCGTAGGAGTTACCGGTACTTTTGGAAATGTTGATCCGGCCAATTCAGACAGTATCCCGGGAAGTGTATATTTTGCTATATCAACAAAAAAAGGAACCAAAAGCTTCTTTGCTCCGGTTCCTTCTCTTTCAGACAGACAATCCTATAAAAATTTCATGGCAGATATCATTGCCGATAAACTTCTGGAAATCTTAAACGATAGCCTTAAAAGGTAAGTTTTTGATATATTCTGTAGCAGTTTCGTAGTCAACGGGCTTACTGTAGTAATAGCCCTGGGCGATATAACAACCCATATCCATCAGCATTTTACCCTGCTCAGAGGTCTCAACACCTTCTGCAACAATGGACATATCAAGTCTGTTGGTAATGGTTATAATGCTTTCTATAAGGACAGCGGCTTTTTTATCAGCAATAACCTTGTCGGTAAAAGACCTGTCAATCTTAATAATATCCGCTTCAATATTATGAAGAAGTGATAATGAAGAATATCCGGTTCCAAAATCATCAATGGATATGCATATTCCGTGTTCTTTCATGTTTTTGACAAAGCTGATCAGCCTGTCATATTCCACATCCTTCATACTTTCTGTGATCTCAATTTCCACATCTTCAGAAGAAAGGCCGTTATTGGCAATAACAGTCAGTATCTTGTCGCAAATCTTCGGTATAAAGAGATTCTTTTTTGAAAAGTTACAGGAAATCCTAGGAGGATTAAGTCCCATTTCTTTCCATTTTCTGATAGCTCTGCAGGTTTCACCAAATATTGCAATATCAAGCTCGGGAATAAGGCCTTCTCTGTCCAAAATAGGAATAAACTGATCCGGGAATATGAAATGATCTTTATGAAACCATCTGCAAAGAGCCTCAAATCCAACAAGATTCCCGGTCCTCATATCAACTTTTGGCTGGAAGAACGGAATAAACTCATGATTTCGCACAGCTGCAGGGAAAGCACTGATGACTTCTCTTCCTCTGGTAACCATCTTATCAAGCTCTTTGCTATAATAAACAATTTCCTTATTAAGCATTCCTTTGCCAAGACTACAGGCAACATTTGCATCATTTAAACGCTCGGAAAAAGGCTTAACCTGGTCATTTTCAAGATATGAAATTCCTACCCAGGCACTTACTTCAAATTTATTTTTTGGAGCTGCTTTAAGCTTTGAAATATTTACTGCACTTATTTTTTTCAAGAATTTATTCAGATTCTTCTTTTTGATAAAGACAATAAAATTATCTCCGCCCAAACGTCCGGCGCTTTCATCATCATCCATCATTCTAAGAAGTTTTCTAGAATACTGAATAATGGCCTCATCTCCTGCTTTTGCACCGCAAATCTCGTTGATGTTTTTAAAATTCCTGAGATTCATTCTGATAACAACGATTTCCTGAGGAGTTAAGGTTTTGAGAACTGAATAATATTTCTCATGAACAAAAGAAATATTGGGAATTCCTGTAAAAGCATCGTTTGTTTCTGCGAAATCAAGCATTTTCCGCATGTTATTCCTGCTTACAAGAATATAGACTATATCTGCAAGAAAGCTATATACAGATTCATCTATGTCGCTTTCTTTTATGCCATTATCAAAATCAATAAAAGCGTGAACATACTCCGCGCCATTGTAATAATAAGTGTATTTTCTGGAAAAACCGCTTTTTTTGCCGGAATCGTATAATACAAGGTTTCGACCGACTTCCTTGGCATCCACTATAAGTTCACCGGTCTTTTGATTTCGGTATCTGTCTTTTCCGCCAAGATCCATATCATAATACATTTTGCAAACATGCATTTTATCGCATAGTTTTTTATAATGCTCCGAGATATCTTTTTCCAAAGAAGCATCATGCATAAGACTTGCCAAACTATCCATAAGCTGTTTACTGATGTTCATAATGGGCCTCCCTGCACTTTTTAAGTAACTTTAGATCCTTTCAAGTAACTGTGTTGCCACCCGGCTTCCGTGTTTAGCTGCGTAAGACGCCCATTTTTTTGCCTTTAACGGATTGGGCTTATCTTCAAAACGACCTTCAAAATAGCCGACTGCAATTTCCTCCGCAGCCTCTATACTACCCTTCCCGGCCTTGTCTATAAGATCGAGAAGCATCTGCTTATTTTCTGATATTTCCATTTATGATCTCCGTAAAAAAAATGTTGTAATCATTATAAATCATTTATATGTATCAGTAAAAGAGGGATAAATATTGCAAACAAACAATTTATGTGTGTAAAATATTTATTGACGTGATCATTTACATAACAAGGAGATAAAAATGGGGAAAAGATCCATACGCGAAAACAAGAATATATATTTTGAATGCAGAGAGGAAGCAGGTCTTACAAGAGCTGCGGCCAGTGAACTTATAGGGACCATCAGTGAAAGCCGTATTGAAAAAATGGAGACGGGAAAGACATCCATCTATCCCGAGGATGTTGTTGATATGGCTAAAGCCTACAACAGACCTGAGTTGTGCAATTACTACTGCACTCATGAATGCAGGATCGGAAAAGAAAATGTTCCGGAAGTTCAGCCCTCGTCATTATCCGAGATCGTTCTTGGAATGCTGTCCGCTCTTAACTCTCTGGAAAATCAAAAGGACAGACTTATCGATATCACAGCAGACGGCATGATTTCCGATGACGAGCTTTCGGATTTTGCAAATATACAAAAACAGCTTGAACATATCGACCAGACTGTGGAAGCTCTTAAGATCTGGGTTTCAAGCACAATAAACGAAGGCAAGATCAATAAAGAAAAGCTTAATTCATATAAGTGATCCATTATAAAAGGCGCCTTGGGAATATGTCCCAAGTCGCCTTTTTTATTACCAGAATACGTCCCCCATTATACCTGTACGAAAGCAGGTGTATCTGCAGGAGCATCAAGGTATTTCTTAAGCTCGTCATCAACTTTAAGAAGTGTGATGGAGAATCCTTCCATATCAAGAGATGTCATGTAATTGCCTACCAAAGTCTTATAAACTTTAATATTCTTTTTGCCAAGAACATCACTGATATGCTTGTTGGCAACAAAGAGCTCCATAAGAGGAGTTCCGCCCATTCCGTTAACCATAACAGCAACTTCATCACCGGAGTTATAAATGCCTTCTGCAAAGATCTTATCAAGAAGCTTGTCTGCAATCTCATTTACAGAGCTGATCTTTTCGCGGTTTACACCGGGCTCGCCATGGATACCGATACCGATTTCGATCTCATCTTCGGCAAGATCAAAGCTGGGTTTTCCTGCTGCAGGAACGGTGCAGGCATCAACTGCCATACCCATTGAACGAACATTCTCGATAACTTTCTCAGCAATTCTCTTAACTTCCTTAAGATCTCCGCCAGCCTCAGCGCAGGCACCAGCAAGCTTGTGAACAAAGATAGTTCCGGCAATACCTCTTCTACCGGTTGTCCATGTACTGTTTTCAACAGCAACGTCGTCAGCTGTAATAACCTGATCAACTTCGATGCCCTCATCTCTTGCCATATCTGCAGCCATTTCAAAGTTCATAACGTCGCCGGTGTAGTTCTTTATTACAAGGAGAACACCTTTTCCGCCGTTAGCAGCTTTGATTGCTTCAAAAACCTGATCGGGAGTAGGTGATGTGAAAACAGCACCTGCGATGGCACCATCAAGCATTCCCTTACCAACATAGCCGCCGTGTGCAGGCTCATGTCCGCTGCCGCCACCGGATACGAGGGCAACCTTACCGTTTGAGCCGCCTGCTCTTACAACAACGTCAAAACCATCAAGACGTTTCAGATACTGAGGATAAGCCGCAATCATGCCATCCAGCATCTCATCAACTATGTTGTCGACCCCATTGATTAGTTTCTTCATGTTCTGCCTCCTTAATTTTAAGAATAGATTTTTTTAACAGCGCGCGTCTCTTCAGCCGCTGCAATAACCTGATCAACTGTTCCTCCGCAAACTGCTCTGATGGCTGCTGCAATAGAACCTTCTACAACAGGCGCATCCGCTAGCCTTACATCTATATTCTCATCTTCCAATAGATCTATTGCCGTTTCTGCGCTCATAACGCCACTTCCAAGATCAGCAAGGATAACTACGCCATCCCCATCGTTTGCTTTCTTAACTGCTTCAGAAATCCTTATGGCATCGGTTCCTATGGATTTATCCTCAAGCCCTGCAGCACAAATGATTCCTTTGTGATCTGCAGCTACCTGATCCGTAAGATCCTTTATGCCTTCCGCAATCTTATAGCTATGTGAAACCAGCACTATTCCTACCATTTCCTCACCCCTTTAAAAAGTCTCTTATTACCTCAAGCGTAAGCGTTGCCGAAGTAGCCCCGGGATCCTGATGTCCTATGCTTCTGTCCCCAAGATAGCTTGCTCTTCCCTTTGTTGCAGCAATAGTCTTTGTAAACTCGATTCCTTCATTTGCTTTTACGCAAGCTTCATCAAGCGCTTCAACTATTGAAGAACCGCCTGCAATCTTCTCGCAATATATATCATAAGCTGGAATAAGGGCATCAAGCATTGTTTTCTCGCCTTTTTCAGCCTTTCCTCTTTTTTGTATTCCTGCGATGGCAGCCTCAAAAGCTAGTTTGAAATCTTCAGGTGAAATCGCTGTTTTACCTGCAAGAACCTTGCCTGCATCCATATATGCAGTTCCATAAAGAGGTCCGGATGCACCGCCAACTGTTGATAAAAGAGTCATTCCAGTCTTCTTTAATGCTGCTCCGATATCTCCTTCATCTGAAGGAACTTTTTCGATAACAGCCTGAAAGCCTCTGGCCATATTTACACCATGATCAGCATCACCGATTTCTCTGTCCAGATCTGTAAGGAAATCTTTATTTTCTATTATTTTTTCACCGATACTTTTCAAGCAATCATAAATTCTAGTTGACATATGCAATTTGCCCTCCTCATTGAGTAAAAATTTACGCATCTATAGTATATTATAACAATATGTTAAATTATTACCATAGTATTTTGTATAAATACACTAATTTTGTTAAAAATATCTAAATTGCTCTCTTGCAATTTGCACATAAATATTTCAACAAAAAAGGATGTTTCCTTTACTTGCAGGAAACATCCACTTTTCGTTAAAACGATATAGATTGTCACAAAATAACAAACAAATATGCTTAGGGATAAATTTTCACTTTAAGTGTGACAAGAGTAGGTTTATTGCTGCCGTCATTATAGACATACAGTTTTACACTTTTTGTTACAGCTGAAGTGATGGGGCTCTTTTTATCTTTCTTTTTTTCAAGATGCTTTCCACCTGTAAAGCCTATGGAACACTTGCCGTCGCCCAAATACATCAGGTCAAAAATACTGCTCTTTTCAGCCACCTTAACATAGACAATAACATTTGTGGCCTCATTTTTATTGCTGATATAAAAAGTATCTCTTTTGGTATTGTTATTAATAAGCTCAGGAGTTTTCTTATCAAAACTGTAGCTACAGGAACCTTTAGTCACCTTAATTGACGCGGTAGATTTACAGTACTTTAATCCGTCATATGTATCGTAGGAAAGCTTAAGATCAACCTTGTAAGCACCTGTTGCAAGGTAATTTCCGTAAAAAGGATTTCTCTTTATTATTACCTTGCCATCCTCCAAAGCGTAGATGAAACAAGCTGTATAAGAGATCTTCTTTTTCTTTCCGTTTACCCTGTAAACTTCCGTATCATCAATAAGAACCACAGGAGATGCCTTGGTGTTTTTCCCTTTAAAAGAAATTGTGGCAAAAGAATTATCATTTACATTATTGATGCTTCCTTTTGAGGAAGAAGTAAATGAAACCTTGCTCTTTAAAGGATTTAATACCGTAATCTTGCAGGTAATACTCTTAAGTTCCTTAAATGATCTTTGTGTGTGATCCTTATCAAGATGCAGTGTTATCTTAAGGTCCAGCGTTTTTCCGTAGTACCTTGAAACATCCTCTATTTCTGAAAAAGCAAATTCATAGCTTCCAAAATTATCTGTTAAAAGAGATGTGCGGGTATCAAGTACTTTCTTTTTGTAGCTTAGAGTGCAATCAGCAAAAACTCTGGTGTTGCATCCGTTTAATCTGTAGTTAAAGGTATATCCCCTGTCTGTAAGCGGGTTTAATGAAACCTTGGCAGCTGATGGCTTAACTGTTACACTCTTTCGCTTTACGCTTACGGTCTTTGATACAGACAGTGACTTATTATCTTCACCATATTTACAGGTGATCACTATCTTTACCTTTTTGCCGTCCAGGTTGTTTTTTATAAGCGTATAGGGATTAGCGCCATTATCGGCATTTTCTCTGATAACTATTTTATTTTTTTGAATGTCTGTTTCACAGACAAAAAGATCTGTAAGATCATCACCTTTTGCAGAAAGAACCTTGCAGCTGATCTCATTAAAGCGCGATATGTTTTTCCCTTTAAGAATAACCGTGACAGCACTTGATGTATTAAATACATTGATCTCGCCTTTTACGGAAGCACTGATACTGACTTTTTTAGCAGCTTTTACACTAAGGACTGAAAGAGAATATACAATAGCACTGCCTTTTTTATGGTTTACAGTGTTTTCAGGCCAGATCTTTACTTTATAGGTTTTGCCGTAGGTTGTTTCATCGGGATTTCTTATTGATAAAATATAATTTCCGTTATGCTCAATTGAAGCCATAAAAAGATCAGTGACATTTCTGTTTTTGGAATCAAAGATCTCAAAATAAGGCCGGGTAAGCTCTTTTGGTTCCGCAGGTCCGTTTATTGCAAACTCAAAAATCGCAGTTTCTTTTACAAGATGATTCAATGATCCTTTCAAAGAACTTACTGCCTTGATCTTGGGCATGCTGTTTACCAAAGTATAAGAAACATCAACAGGAATCTCGCTTCCGAAAGGTGTATTAAAGCTGTCATCCAAAGCCACCAAAAGAGGGATAGTTCCACTTTTTACCTTATCATTTAATGCTGTAGTAGTCCTAATACAGCGGCTTTCTATAACCTCAAAGCCCCGGGGAATATCAGAAGCCTTATTGTTTAATCTAAATCCCGTTACTGCGCAGCCTGTAAATTCCGGCACATATTCATTAAATCCATCTTCAGATACACCTGCAAAATATGGATTTACGGTTATTTTACCTGCGCTTACAGGAAATCCTTTGTTTATATTAAGGGTGAGATTTTCTTTACTGGTAACGATTTTAGATGTTCCTGATGAAGAAAAAGTAAAGTCAAGAGCTGTTGTATATTTATCTCCTATCAGGGCATTTATCTCATCTATGCTTGCATGAGCTTTTACAACACTGTCTTTTAGTTTTATGTCAATTTCGTTACCGTCCATCAGATCGATATCAAAAAAGTCACTTAATGCTTTTTCTGAAAAAGATACATCACAGATGCTGTCCTTAGGGCTGCTGTATGCAGTGCGTTTGGTAAGATGTTCAGAGTCATTATTTAATGAAATATCTATAGTTATCTTATTATGTTTTTTATGAAGTTCGATTGTTATATTTTG
>JAILOW010000027.1 GCA_024690635.1 Butyrivibrio sp. | reverse complement strand
TGATGGACTGTGGTTGCGGATATGAGAGTGGCAGACTTGCAGCGCTGTGCTTAGACACGGGAGAACAGTTATACATCGGCTCATAAATAGGTTTTGTAAGCATTACATTATTGGTTATCAATGATAGGTTTGAGGGGGCTTTTTCAACCTCCTCAAGCTTTTTGTTTTAGTTTGGGCCATAGGATTCAATGAAGTCTTCGAAAGAGAAATTGTCAGATAGCATGTAGCTCTGTATAAAGTCTTCCTGATCTTCATAACCCATTTCTCTTAACTCGTCTAAGAAATCTTTGTTAGTCATTAACGTTATTCCTCCTGCTATTATTTGCTTTTTTGTTTGCTTTTTCTCGTCTAGTCATGGTATCAATAATCTCGTTTATATAGAGAGTGTCCTCTGTATTATTTTTTAACAGCATGTCTGCAACTTTAACTGAGATGTTGAAACGAAGAAGGTTGTCAATCTGTTCGTTTTCCTCAATGAGTTCCATGCCTTTTTTTTGGGCATCTTGATCCATTTCAATTAGGTGGGTATAGAATGCTGTCAATATAACCTTAACAAAAAAAGGACGTTGGATTCTTGTAAGCGGCGGGTTAGAGATTTGAGAAAAGACTTCATCCACGTCATCGCATATGGACTTATCTACCCGGCTCTTTATTGTTTTTGGAACGAATTGGATATCTTCATTGATTGGTATTTTAGTCAAGGAAGCCTTTTTTAATGCAGATATCGCATTTTTATCAGATAGATTATGAATATATGATAATGCTTGCTGCAACGGAGCTTCCTGGCTGGACATGGGATTTCCAACTCGCTCATTTATCATTTTCATCAGACTGATATGCTCTTTTTTGGGGTCATAAGAAATAATTTTAGTTTCCATTTCTATATTGCTCCTTTTATTTTTATTAGCCAAAAGTACGTGTTGGATACTAGAATCATACCACGTTTTTGGAGGGTGTCAAGTTTTATCATAAATACGGAATGGAAAAAAGTGACTTACTACTTTTTGACTACTTTTGATGTCCATGATTTTCCCAGATATTCGTAGTTATTACACAAACTGTGATATTATAGTTCTGTCACCGTGATATATGCAGGTCTTTTATAGGCCGTAACGGTGCGCATTACAGGGAAAAACTCAGAATTTCAAGGAGCCAAAATCAATGATAAGAATTTTATTCGTCTGCCACGGCAACATCTGCCGTTCCACAATGGCGGAGTTTGTGATGAAGGATATTGTGAATAAGCAGGAGCTTGCGGAGAGCTTTCATATTGAATCATCGGCGACTCATACGGATGAGATCTGGAACGGAGTGGGGAGCCCTGTGTATCCGCCGGCGAGGGCCAAGCTCAGGGAGCATGGGATCGGAACCGATGATAACGAGCTTGGAGTTTCAGAGAAAAGAGCAAGGCTTACCCGTAGGGAAGACTATGACAGGTTTGATTTTATCATCGGTATGGACTCGGCGAACATAAGGGATCTGAACAGGCTCTTTTCCGGAGACCCTGACGGTAAGGTGAAAAAGATGCTGGATTATACCGACAGGGACGGAGATGTGGCTGATCCCTGGTATACCGGCAATTTTGACGCAACCTGGAGGGACGTGTCAGAAGGATGCCACGGTTTGTTCAGGCAGATACTGACAGATCCTGAGTTTGCAAAGAGACTTTCAGTGTCGGATTATGAAGATAACAATGAGGAGAGAGATTCCGGCCTTATACATGACGACTTCCCTCGTGGTTAGTTTTAATAATTCTTCATAATTCTGATCAATAAAATTTGGTTGATCTTCCATATATCTAAATTATGAAATGTGATATGCTACTTGCTAAGTTTGGAAACTAGAAAGTGCCAAACATATAGTAAGTAGCATTATTACATATAGTAATGGAAACTACGTGTGAAAAGCCACGTATATGGAGGAGAAAAATGGCAGTTAGGATTTTGACAGATTCCGCCAGCGACATTTCACAGGAGAGGGCAAAAGAGTGGGGGATCACTGTCCTTCCCATGAATGTCAGATTTGGGGAAGATGAGTTCCTGGACGGAGTAACACTTAGTAGTATTGAGTTTTACAAAAAGCTTGTGGAGACTGATGAGATACCAAAGACCAGTCAGATCTCACCTTATGACTACGCTGGGATATTTGAAGAGGCGGAAAAAGCAGGAGATGAGCTGATATATTTTTGCCTTTCGTCCGGCGTTTCGGGATGCTTTCAGAGTGCGACAATAGCTGCATCTGATTTTTCCGACAGGATACATGTGGTTGATACCAGGCAGTTTTGCATTTCGGAATACATCATTGTTCAGAGGGCAGTGCAGCTGCGGGATCTTTCCATGAATGCCACAGAGATACTGCAGGTTTTGGAAAAAGAAATGAAAAAAGCCCATGTTATTGCGGTGTTTGATACCCTTGAATACCTTAAGCTCGGTGGCAGGATCTCATCTGCAGCCGCAGCTATAGGAGGAGTTCTTACCATAAAGCCCGTTATCACCATAGAGGACGGCCTTGTGAGCATCATTGGTAAGGCAAGGGGCTCTAAAAACAGCCATAACATGCTGATGGAATTTGTTAAAAAGACAGGCGGCATCGATTTTGATATGCCCATCTGCCTTGCTTACTCAGGCTTTACGGATGAGATGCTGAAAAAATATGTGGAGGATTCCAAATCCCTGTATGAAGGACATGAGGATAAACTTCAGTACACGACAGTAGGTGCCACAATAGGAACCTACGCGGGTCCCGGTGCCATCGCTCTTGCATATTTTGAGAAATAAACCCAAAACAGATATGTTACTGCTCCTTAAAAATGTTAGAATAAAAGGAGCAGTTTTTTATTAAATAACATATATTCAGTCCTGATTTGGGAGGAGGTCAAAATGTATAAAGACGGTAAGATATGGGTTGCTAATACCGAAGCCGGGGAGAATGTATTTCTTTTACCCAAGATGGCTAACAGGCACGGACTTATTGCAGGTGCAACGGGCACAGGTAAGACCGTTACTTTGAAAGTTCTTGCGGAGTCCTTCAGTGATATGGGAGTTCCTGTATTCCTTGCGGATGTAAAGGGTGATCTGGCCGGCATGGTAAAAGAGGGCGCAGACAGCGAAGATATGCAAAAGCGCATTCAGAAGTTCTCTCTTGAAGAGGCAGGCTTTGATTATCAGAGTTACCCTGTTACTTTCTGGGATGTATTCGGTGAAAAGGGTATTCCGCTTCGCACCACAATTTCCGAGATGGGACCGCTCCTTCTTTCGAGGATACTTGGACTTAACGACCTTCAGAGAGATATCCTTTCCATTGCATTCAGGATCGCCGATGAAAACGAACTCCTTCTAATTGATACAAAAGATCTCAAGGCAGTTTTGAATTTCATGGCTGATAATAATAAAGATCTTGCTGCGGACTACGGCAATATCAGCAAGGTGTCTGTGGCTGCCATCATGAGATCTATTGTATCTCTTGAAATAGCAGGCGGAGAAAAGTTCTTCTTTGAGACTGCTCTTGATATCCATGACTGGTTCAGAACAGGTGAAGGCGGAAAGGGTATGATCAATATCCTTGATTCCACAAGCCTTATAAATAACGGAACCCTTTACGCCACATTCCTTTTATGGATGATGGCTGAGCTTTTTGAGACACTGCCTGAAGTGGGAGATCTTGATAAGCCCAAGATGGTATTCTTCTTTGACGAAGCACATCTTTTGTTTAAGGATGCTCCTTCGCTTCTTATGGACAAGATCGAGCAGGTGGTTAAGCTCATCAGATCCAAGGGCGTTGGTATCTACTTTGTGACACAAAACCCAAGAGATATTCCCGACGGAGTGCTTGCACAGCTTGGAAATAAGGTTCAGCATGCGCTTCATGCTTATACACCTTCCGATATGAAGGCTGTAAAAGCTGCTGCGGATTCCTTCCGTGAAAACCCCGCATTTAAGACAGCTGACGTGATCCAGGAACTTGGAGTTGGTGAGGCTATCTGCTCATTCCTTGATGAGACGGGAATACCTACGGTTTGCGAGAGAGTAAAGATCCTTCCTCCTCAGTCCTTTATCGGTGGCATCGATGACGGCTTAAGATCAAGTGAGATAAAGGGAAACCTTCTTTATGGTAAATATTATGAAGCAAAGGATCCCGATTCTGCTTATGAATTCCTTGAGAGAAAGAGAATTGCGGACGCTGAGAATGAAGAAAAACTGAAAGCTGAAGAAGCAGCTAGAAAACAAAAAGAAAAAGAAGAGGCCGCTGCAAAGAAAGAAGAAGATAAGGCAAAGGCTGCAGAAGAGAGAAGAAAGAAACAGGCTATGAAGAGTGTTGGCAATTCCGTAGCCGGAACCGTCGGACGAGAAGTGGGAAAAGGACTTGGCGGAAAATTCGGTAAGTTTGGAAAGACTCTTGGCGGAAACCTGGGAGCAAGTCTTGGCAGAGGTATTTTGTCTACCTTCTTTAGTAAATAAGGGCATAAAAAAAACGCCTTCCGGCGATAGTTTTGGGAGGAGGGGGTGATTGGTGGGGAACCAAGCACCCCGTGTATGAAAAAAAGTATTGTTGGGGGTTCAGAAGTTATGTCCTTCTGATGAAGATAATATTACAGATTACATGTTGCCAAATTGTGTCAGAACTCTAAAAGAAATATAATCTAAT